>NZ_JBUDXA010000003.1:0-391470 GCF_054956755.1 Rufibacter sp. JT3400010
CTGCCCTAATTTCAGACGGCAGAAGTTGGAGGCGTTTGGGGCTTGTTTTTGGCCAGATGTTCCTCTTTTACGCCTGCCATGCGGGCTTCCACTTCATATTTGTTGTTATAGTAGCCTACCCGCACAGATTCTACTAAGTAGAGCCATAAAAATTTAAGGTAGCCATGTTCCTGAAACTGACGCACATGACACAGTTCATGGGCCACCCAAGGGGTGTCACGCAGAAAATTTTCTTTGGAAACTCCGCTTAAGTGAATAGTTTTGCCCAGCACCATGGCTACGTTAGAACTCTTCAGTTTCCAGCGGGCAATACGGGCAAAAAGTGAATTCTCAATTATTTTGAGATTTTTTTCAGGCAGTTGCATCTTCTTATTTTGCCATTTTATACGGCATTCTGGTGGCTTAGGCTACGTTTTCACCTCTCCCAAAATTTTATCTTCCTGCTTTAATACTAAAAGCGCGCTTTTACGAGTTTGTTTTTAAAAGGTTTCATTTTTACCTTTGAAATAGTGAGAGAAAGTTGAAAATCAACAAACTCTCTGTAAAAGGGCTTTCTTCCTGTTTTTCGGGCGCTTTAGGGCGCTGACAGTTGGAAGGGCCGCGAGTGGTCTCTGCTGCAGCCGGTACCACCCGATGTTTCACCATTAAAACAGATGATGAAAAGTTACATTCTGTCTGCACTAGCCTTAGGCTCTGCGTTTATGTCCTTCTTTTATGAAGTACAACCATCTTCAGCCTCTACTTACTCTGAAGATTTTATCACAGTCACCCCATCAGAACAAATTCAGGAATGGGCTTTGGAACACAACAACTTTGGTGCTTCTGACCCGGTCAACGAGGTAGCCCGCGAAAAGGGCCTCACCTACAAAGACTCCCTCTTCTACAACTACTACTCCCAGTCTTTGGGA
Organism: Rufibacter sp. JT3400010; assembly: GCF_054956755.1. NCBI lineage: Bacteria > Pseudomonadati > Bacteroidota > Cytophagia > Cytophagales > Hymenobacteraceae > Rufibacter > Rufibacter sp. JT3400010. The sequence continues at coordinate 909 of NZ_JBUDXA010000003.1, forward strand.
CTTCGCCTAGATTATGACGAAGACAAAGCCCTGCTGGAAACCGTAGCCGATTGGATTGGCACTCCTTACCGTTCCGGCGGAAACACCCAACGCGGCACCGACTGCTCCGGCTTTGTCAGCAAAGTATACAAGCAAGTGTACGGCATTTCGCTTACCCACAGTTCCCGCTCTATGTTCCATGAAGTGAACAGGGTTTCTAAAAACGCCATGGAAACCGGAGATCTGGTTTTCTTCCGCCGCGGCCCCGGCCAACCAATTTACCATGTGGGCATTTACCTGGAAGACGGAAAATTCATTCATGCAGCCTCTAACGGTGGTGTTATGATCAACTCGCTCATGTCGCCTTACTACAAGAAAAACTTCTACGCAGCCGGCAGAGTCATCTAACCCAAGCTGCTGACAGCAATAGAAAAGCGCCTGCTTCTGGTTTCCAGAGCAGGCGCTTTTTTTATGTCCGCTAAAGAATTACTCTTTCCGGTCAGTTTCACAGAAAGGGCTTCAGAAACAGAATGGCCGCACTAACTATTTACCGCGAAAACGAGTATACAACATGTTAGCGGCCAGAATAACCCACAAAGGCATAAGACAGAAATCACGTGTTTGTGCTTGGGTTATTTTTTGTTTCTTCGCCCTAGAAAATAAGCTTCCAACGCCATAGAGATACCTAAATCACTTTTCATATGAAAGACCAAACGGATAATACCCAGAACATACACCAGTCCTCGTTTTTCAAGCGCTTTTTGCAGAAAGCCGAGGATTACCTGAAACAGCCTCTCCGCATCAAAACGCTGCTGAACGATGCCTACCAGAAAGCGAGCGAGCGCAAGGACTTCGGGACTATTGCCGCTGAGGTAATGGAGAGCCTGGCCACGTTAACACGCCTCATCAAAGCATCGGTTTCCGGTGAATACCACGGTATTCCTAAAAACACGGTGGTTATGGCTGTGGCGGTGCTCATTTACTTCCTGTCGCCCATTGACGTAATCCCCGACTGGATTCCGGTGATTGGTCTCTTAGATGACGCTACGTTGCTGGCCTGGTTTATGACCAGCATCAAAACCGAAATGGATAAATTCCACGCCTGGGAAGCGACTCAGCCCGCCGCCACTTCTAATGACGCAAGCCCGCAGGTAGCCGGAGTTTTGAGCGTAGATAACTCGGCCCATACGCCCAAATATGAGAACGAGGCTCCGGGCCAGTACAGCGCCGGCAGCGGCACTACCAACCCCGTTACCGCTCCGTCCAACTCTGGGGTAGGCTCATCGGGGCCGCAGCAGAACCCAACATACGGCGAAGGCAACATTCAAATGGGCAATAACTCGTCTGGGTCGCAGGGCTCTACCGGCGGCGTTATCCCCACGCAGAATGACACTCCGGTTACCAGCTATGACAGCGTAGAAGGCACGCCCATTCAGGAAATAGACCCCACGGCTACCGCCGATGCCGCCCCCACCGATCAAGGTGTTCCTTCCGGCTACGGCGAACCCGAAGTACGCGCCTCTACCACAGACAGCTCCCGCGTTCCCAGCAGCAACAGCTATGACACCGACCACGGCGGAAACGTGCGGTAGGTTGGATTGAGTGAGTGAGTGATTGAATGATTGATTGAGAGAATGTTAACCTGAAGTAGGATTAGCTTCCTCCTTACATTCCTTAAAGCAATTTTAACAAAAAGACGCCTCGTTTGGGGCGTTTTTTTTTGTTGGCGCCCGATGAAAAGCCCGTCTTCTGCATAAGAGGAAAATAACGTGGCAGGCTGTATCTTTGCTTTAGATATGGAGAGGAAGAAAAGCAGCCCCACCCTTACCACGGGGATTCTGGAGAAGGAGATAGAAACCATTGGTTTGGTGCAGTTTGTACCCAGCGCCACCGCCAAATACGTTAGAATCAATATCAAGCCCGGCAAAGGCGTACGCGTGACCATGCCCAAACGGGCTACCCTGGCCCAAGCCGAAGCCTTTGTGCAGGAGAAAGCCGCCTGGATCAGGAAACATTTAGCCTCGCAGCAACAGGAACAACAAAACAAAACACTGTTCTCGCCAGAGTCCGAATTCAGGACCCGTTTCCATCAGTTGCTACTGCTCCCCCACCCGTTACCGCACTGCAAAAGTCGACTCAAAGACGGCATTCTGTATGTGTGGTACCCCGAGCAGGTCACCTGGGAACACCCCGACATCCAGGACTACATCAAGAACGCCGTAGAATACACCCTTCGGCTGGAAGCCAAACGCTACTTACCCCAACGCGTAGCGCATTTCGCCCAGCAATTTGGGTTCACGTACCAGCAGGTGACCATCAAGAACGCCAAGACCCGTTGGGGCAGCTGTTCGCACACCAACAACATCAACCTGAACCTCCACCTCATGCGCCTCCCAGAACACCTCTGCGATTACGTGATCCTGCATGAACTGGCCCACACCGTAGAAAAAAACCACGGCCCCCGTTTCTGGGCGCTCCTGGACAAAATTAGCGGAGATGCCCGCGGCCTAGACAAACAGATGAAGGCTTACCGGTTGCAAGGGTACTAAAGGGAGTTCTGAGTCTTGAGTTCTGAGTTCTGAGTGGGAATACTTTCCATTTTTTACCGTTATTCTGAAAGGGAAGGCAGCAACGCTTTTTTGAAAGATAGTAGCGGAACCACCCCCAGCCCCTCCTAAATCAGGAGGGGAGCTTTTGCGCCTATGGCGTTTTGGGCTGTTTTGCTGAAAAGGAGGGCAAAAGCATAAACCAATTCAGCACCACTACGTCCGCAGGACGACGAAGGCGTTGCAACGGAACAAACAGCAACAAGGCTCTCCTGCGTCTTCCCCAGCGGAGGGCCGCCTGCGTAGCCCGAAGCTAAGGGAAACGCAAGCAGCGGCGGTTCAATTGGCAACAGCGCAAGCTCCCTATGGAACAGAGGACGGCTGCCCGGTGGTACTGAATTGAAGCTCCGCCTGTCTGAGCGGCAGCGAGTTCGGAGCTTCTTGATTCTTTTGGTTACTTTTCTCATCAAGGAGAAAAGTGACAAACGCCCGCAGAGCGCATCTGCCGCCAAGAAGTTAGCAAGAAGGAAGTGGAAAGTAAAGGCTAACTGGAGCGGCGGTCTTGGTTGTTGGTGAGAACACCAACAACGGCGAGGATTCAGCTAAAGGGAAGGCCTATCCGTTCCGCCAATCAGGAGATTGGCTGGCCACCAAGTGCGTAGAGCGCTGCCGCTAACTCTACGCACAGCAAATAATTCTACGCACAGCGAAAAAGTAATTCAGCGAAAGAGAAGAAAGAAGTGAGAGGAAACTATGCTAACACAAAAGCACCTATAACTGGCCACTTCACCAACCTCACGAAAGAAAGGCAGAAGGAAATTCCCGCTGCCTTTCGGAGTCAAAAAATGAGCAATAATAAAGGGGTTAAGAAGCTTGCCGCATGGTGTGGGTGGACACATAGTCCACAAAATCACCCACGGTATTCAGAGGCACTTCATCTGGAATCACAATCTGGAAGTTCTTTTCCAACTCCAGGATAATGTCTACCACATCAACGGTATCAAACCCAAACTCTTTGCTTAGGTTCGCAGAAGCCAGGAGACGGGATGGCTTAATCTCCTTGGTTTTGCTTATAATTTTCACGACTTGCCGGGTAACAGAGGGAGTATGTGCAGTAATCATATAGGTAAAATTAAGGTCCTTCATCAATCAAATCAGCCTACCAGAACCGCCAAGCGCTATGACCTTATGTATGAGCATCACGATGGACGTATCCATCTTGATGACTGCCAAACACGGTTCCACCCCTACGCCTGAAAGAAATAATTTCAGAAAATTTTTCAGTAGTTGAAAAAAACAGGGCAAAACGCGCCTTCAGCCACTTAAAGCAGTTTCCGTTTTACAGTAGTTTGCGGAAAAGAGGCTGGAAAGGAGTTGGCTCTATGAACGGGGCTTCATATCCTGATTTACCCTTGCCACCTAGGCAGGGAATTCCGGTCAAGGCCGGAAGCCTGAGGCTATATGCCTAAAACAGCCTTCAGCTTGGGGTAACCGGTTTTGCTGAGCGGAATGCGGGTGCCGTTGCGGAGCAGGGCCACGTGCGTTTCTTTCTCCAGCGGCTCTATGCGGGTGAGTTGGTCCAGGGCCAGAAGGAAAGAGCGGTGCACCCGTACAAACTTGCGGCTATCCAGGGTTTTCTCATAGTAACCCATGGTCTTCTTCTTCAGGAAGCAGCCGTACGCGGTATGAATTTTCACGTAGTCATCATAGGCTTCCAGGTAGTGGATGTCCTGCACGGGGATAATTCGGATGTCGTTGTTCACCTTCACCACCACGCGCACCTGTTCCTCGGGCTGTTTGGCGGTGACTTCCTCCAGCACTTTCACCGTTGCCTCTGCCGCAGGTTGCTGCTGTTTTTGCCGCCATTTCTTCAAAGCAGCATCAAAACGCTCCTGGGTGAAGGGTTTGAGCAGGTAATCTACAGCGTTGGTTTCAAAGGCCTTGATGGCGTACTCGTCAAAGGCGGTGGTGAAAATTACGCTGGGCACGGCCTCTACCAGTTCCAGCATCTCAAACCCGTTAATTTTGGGCATCTGAATGTCCAGGAACACCAACTCAGGCTGGTGCTGCATAATGGCTTTCACGCCCTCAAACCCGTTGTTGCATTCCTGCACCATCTCAATGTCGGGGTACTGTTGCAGGTATTCGCAGACAATGCTGCGGGCCAAAGGCTCATCGTCAATTACCAGGCACTTGATCATGGTTTCTGCGGAATTTTAACGGTGGTGATGAAAATGTTGTCTTGTTGTTGGGTGGAAAGTAAATCTGTGCGAGCGTACAGTAAATACAGGCGACGGCGCACCGAGTCCAGCCCGAAACCGGTGCCCTGCTTGTGTTGCAGCAACCCAGAGTCAAAAGGATTGACGGTACTGATGACCAGCATGGAGTCCTGCAGGGTGGCGGTAATCTGAATCAGGATGTCGTCAATGGTGTCATACAAACCAAATTTGATGGCGTTTTCCACAATGGGTTGCAGCAGCAGGTACGGCAGAGTCCCTTGCAGGCTTTCTTCCTGGTAATCTACCTGGGTCTGCAATCGGTGCCCGAAACGCACTTTCTCAATCTCCAGGTAAATCTGCAGGTGCTGTAGTTCATCTGCGAGGGGCACCATGGTCTGGTCGTCTTTGCGCAGGGTGCCGCGCAGAAAATCTGAAAGTTGCTGTACCATGAGCTTAGCTTGGTCGGGCTTGGTTTTCACCAGGGCACTAATGGAATTGAGGCTGTTGAACAGGAAATGCGGCTGTAATTGCTGGCGCAGGTTGAACAACTCGGCTTCACGGGCCAGTTTCTCGGTGGCGGCTTTGCGCTCTTCGGCTTCCTGTTTTTCGCGGGCGTAAAACCAAAGCCAGTTCTGCAGCACAATGAACAGCACCATGAGCCACGCAAAGGCCAGCCGCACAAAGAAGGTGTTGTCTACAAACGCCAGGTATTCTTCCTGAGCGGCCAGCAGGTACTCTATGCCCACATTGAACAGCAGCAGACTAGCACCCGCCACGCCCAGACTCCACCCCATGAGGTACAAGATCTGCCATACGCCAGGCCGGTAATACCGTAGCGCGAAAGACATCACGTAGCCACTGCTCACCGTCAAGGCACTGCTCAAAACCGCGTCTCTCCAAGCCAACTCCACCGGAAAACCTGCCTGGTAAATGACCACGGTTTGCACCACCGCCCACAGCAAGGCCCAGCCCAGATAGAGGAGAAGAACTTTAAACGAAGACATAAACCAGATAGCTAAACGTGTGCATTTGAGAAGGCGGAAACCGCTTAGATTTAGTAACTTTTGATTTCTATGCCGCCACAGAATATGGTTCCTCGCAGGATCAAGACTTTGTCAGATTCCAGGGCTGCCTCTACAAAGTGGCGTTTGTCATCTATGCCGCCAAACACTGTCACCACCTCAGAACGCACCTTCCAGTGCGCCGGAACCACCAGCTTCACGCCGCCAAACGCCTCATTGATGTTAATGATGACCTCGCCCTGCATGTCTGCGTGTGACAGGTTGTATTCGGCCCCGCCGCAAAAGGTCACAATATCACCGCCCTTGAAATCTTTGGTGAACACGTTTTTCTTGATGCCGCCAAAAATGGCCGTGGCCGTCAGGAAATCATCATGGCTGCCGGGGGCTGCGGTAGAAGGGGAAGTGGTGGTGGAAGTGGCGCTCACAGCCTGAGGCTCCCGGTACCTGCTACTGGACCCGAAGGGCCGTCTGTTTCTGAAGTTTTTCTCATACGGATGCCGGGGCTTGAAAATAAACCAAAGCCCTACCGCCATGATGATGGCTGGCCATAGATACCTTCTCACGGAAAGGCCGGGCATGAGGTCTTCCAGGAGAAAGATACTGCCAATCATCACCGGGAAAATCCACCCCGGGTTCCGGAAATTGTGCCGGATTCCGGAAATCAACCCGATCACGATAATCAGTACTTTCCAGGAGAACACCCAACGCGGCAGCACGATGGCGTTCATCTGATAGGCCAACAAAATGGCGCCAATGCCCACAATGAGCAAGCCGCCGGCCACTCTTCCGCCTCTGGTGGTATGGTGTGCCCACCGCTGGCGATTTTCTAGTCTGTTTATGTGTTGCTTTTCCATAACGCTGTTGCTTTATGTCCCAAATCTAGGCGGAACCCGTACGTGCCACAACGGGAATTAGGCTAAGCCACCTAGAAAGTAGGTAAACGGCCGGTAGCCGTAGGTGAAAGGAGAAGCGCATTCCGTTTACCTACCAACCTTGCCTCTAAACCTGAGCAGCAGCAGACCCAAAGAACGCATTTTCCCGCTGATTTTCAGAAAACAAGCCCCAAACAACTGCGGGCTGATTTGGGGTTAGTTTAGGAAAAGCAACCGTAAAAGGTCTTCTTGATAAAACGGCACGCAATCCCCATTAATCTTTATCTTTGCGCTATGCTATTGGAGAACATAAAACGGCTCACCCAAGAGGTAGAAGCCTATGCTATAGAGAACAAAGAGCAACTGGAAGCCTTCCGGAACACCTACGTGAGCCGCAAAGGCCAGATTGCCGCCCTGTTTGACGAGATGAAAACCGTTGCCCCTGAGCAGCGCAAACAGGTAGGCCAGGAACTGAACCAACTCAAGCAACTGGCCCAGCAGAAAATAGATACCGTTCAGGAAGCCCTGGAGCAGAATGCCACCCCAGATGCCCTGTCTGGCCTGGATTTCACCTTGCCCCCGGTTCCTAACACCTTGGGCACGCGCCACCCGTTGGCCCGTGTGCGGGAGCAGATCATCCGTATTTTCGAGCGCATCGGGTTCAACGTATCGGAAGGCCCCGAGATGGAGGACGATTGGCACAACTTCTCGGCGCTGAACTTCCCAGAGAACCACCCCGCGCGCGACATGCAGGACACGTTCTTCCTGAGCAAAAACCCTGATATGCTGTTGCGTACACACACCTCCAGCGTACAGGTGCGCGTGATGGAGCACCAGAAGCCACCTATCCGCACCCTGTCGCCGGGCCGCGTCTTCCGGAACGAGGCTATCTCGGCGCGCGCACATTGCGTGTTCCACCAGGTAGAAGGCTTGTTCGTAGACCGCGGCGTGAGCTTCAAAGATTTAAAAGATACTTTGTATTACTTCGTGAAGGAGTTGTTCGGGCCAGATACGCAAATCCGGTTCCGTCCGTCGTTCTTCCCGTTCACGGAGCCCTCTGCCGAGATTGACATTACTTGCCTCATCTGCAAAGGCCAGGGCTGTAACATCTGCAAGCAAAGCGGTTGGGTAGAGATTGGTGGCAGTGGCATGGTAGACCCACAGGTACTGGAAAACTGCGGCATTGACTCCAAAGAGTTCTCCGGGTTCGCCTTCGGGATGGGCATTGAGCGGATCACCATGCTCAAGTACCAGATCAAAGACTTGCGCCTGTTCACTGAGAACGATGCCCGTTTCCTGCGTCAGTTTGAAGCTATTTAAGAGTTTGCTTGCGCAAGAATAGAGGTTCAAACCCTGTTTAGGGGCTACTTTCTTAGAAACAGCCCCTAAACAGAAAAATTTCCGGTTTCATTTTCAGAGACTTATCAAAAAAGATGAAATTTTTCCAGACCAACACTTGCGCGCTATCATAGTAGACCCTACTTTTGCATCATCATTCAAGGTCACACGGCCAAAAGATGATAAACTCCTCCTTAGCTCAGTCGGTTAGAGCACATGACTGTTAATCATGGGGTCCTTGGTTCGAGCCCAAGAGGGGGAGCTTCTAAATCAGCCACTTACGAGATAAAACTTGTAAGTGGCTTTTTTGTTTGCATACAATTTGCACACAGCACCTAAAATCAACCACAAATAAGGTTAGAAAAAAGAGCTCGGACCGATAAACAAGAATCTATTGCGACATTACTGAAGCAAAATCCACTAAGCCAACCAATAAGCTTCAATCAAATTAGCCTAATATTAGGTTTAGCCGCCGTTCTTTAGCTATTCAAAAACGTCTCTGTTTTCTCCCTGAATTTTCTTTAAGTTGGGAACAAACTTCAGGAAAGCCTCAAAGTTATCCTGGTATTTCTGCTTGTCTAGTTTGAAGTAGAAGGCACCTTTCTTGGAATTCACTTTCTCCTTGTCCTCCTGCCGCACCAGCAAGCCGGTAGAAAGTACTTTCCGGATGAAGTTGCGTTTGTCAAACGTGGAACCGTAAAGCTTTTCATGGAGGGTTTGCAGTTGCGGCAAGGTAAACTTCTCGGGTAAAAGCTCAAACAAGATGGGGTGCAGGGCTGCTTTGTACCTGAGGCGCATCTTGGCCATCTCTACCATGCGATTATGGTCGAAGATCAGGTGGGGGATTTCGCTGAGCAGGAACCACTCAGCGTGATAATCTGAGCTTAGTTGGGCCTTGTACTTGTGAATGTCAATCAGGGCAAAGTACGGCACGGCAATGGTGCGTTCTACGGGGTCACGGCTGGGTTCACTGAAGGCTGGAATTTGCTCCAGGTAAACGCCATCCAGTCCGGTGAGCTGTTTCAGGACCCGTTGCGCCCCGGCTTCCAGGCTTTCATAGGGGTTGACAAAACCACCCATCAGGCTCCATCTATGTTTTTCAGGCTCAAAGCCCCGTTGAACCAAGAGCAGCTTGAAGTTCTCTCTGTCAAACCCGAATATGATACAATCAACCGCAACCTGAACCTTCGTTTGTCCTGAATACGTCATCCCTCCACCAATAGCTTTCATTTGATTCATTTCATATGGCTAGCATCTTAGGGCTAGTTCAGGTTTTTCATGGCTGCTTATTGGGACTACCCGGCAGGAAGGAGAATTTGCCGAAGGTGTTTCCAGGTGACGGGCATCACGTTTCACTTCCTTTTTTAGAAAAGGATTGCTAGTAGGTACAATCCTAGGCTTCGGCATTTCTTTGCCTATAAAAACCTTGCACTTTAGAGTAAGCTCAAAGGCCAATTCCGTGAAGAATAGACCTTTGAGTTTATCAATATTTAACAGACCAATGTTCCGTCAACGCTTAACTGGGCCGTCCATCAACTGACTGTCTAATTATTTCCCGGTCTTGGCGGTGAGGAATTTGTTCACGTTCAGCCAGTGCATGAAAGCGTCAAACCAACGGTTGCTGGTTCTGTCGGGGTTGCCGAGGCCGAAGCCGTGGCCGCCGTTCTGGTAGAGGTGGAACTCAACCGGAATACCTGCTTTGTACCAGGAATCAATCACGCCGAACTGACCGCGGAAGAGGAAATCATCGGTGGCGATGACGTTGAACATGGGCGGAGCGTTCTTCGGCACCTCCACCGCCCCCATACCGCCATAGATTGGGCCGATGAAGGCCAGTTTCATGGTCTTGGAGTGGAGCGTTGAGTGCATGGTGAGCCCGGCACCGGCCGAGAAACCGATCATGCCGATTCTGTTAGGATCTACCCCCCATTCTTTGGACCGTTTAAGGATCATGGCGTAGGCAGCTTCGGCGTCCTCTAGCTGATTAGACAGATCAGGTTGCTGCGAAGCGGACGGAGTTGCACCTCCCGAAGTAGTGGAAGACGCAGCCGGCGTACGGGGGCTCTCCATCCAAGCCTTGAAGTCATCAAGCGATTCTGGCGTGGGGTGGAGCCGGTATTTCAGGACGAAGGCGGCGATTCCCTTATCCGCAAGCGCTTTGGCTACTTCCCAGCCCTCGTTGTCCATGGAGAGCCACCGGAAACCACCGCCAGGGGCCACAATCACGGCGGTACCGTTCGCCTTGCCCGGGGCAGGCAGGAAAGGAGTGAGTGTGGCCGTGGAGATGTTGCGGGCCATAGGGTCGCCCCACTGCTTGAACCAGGTCTCAGGCGCTTTCTGGCCCTCTACCCCGCCCGTGCCGAGCTTGATTGCATTAGGCTCGGCAGGAGCTTTAAGCGGATAGATGGTACCGTCCTGCGCCATGGCTGGAGCGGCAAAAATCAGGAAGGAGGCGAAAAGCCACGCTTTCGCTACGTTTATCGGTTTATACTTCATAAAGATGATGAATAGGTAAGGTTTAACTATGTAATAGGGTTATGCAATTTCTGAAGTGAGAACGCCTTGATCTGGCGCAAGCGTCCGCTTGTGTCTCCGTTTTGGGGCTACTTTTCCAAAAATGGCCCCGAAACAGAAGCTTAGAATATCCTACAGGCACAAGCAGACGTTTGCGCCATAACCTGAAATAAAAACGCGAACCAGCTTCTATTCAATTTCTGAAAGGCGAACAAAGGAGTTCCGTCTACCCAAGCAGTAGACGAATCTCCCTTGTCACCGTGCAATTGATTCTATGATAGTTAGGCACTTCTACTGAGGAAGTGCATCGTTGGCAGAAGTGGCATACAAACCAATCAACGTACCCGTGAAACCACCTGCCACATTGGTGGAGAGAATATCACCCGACACGGCGCCACCTAGATTGACAAAGTCGGTGTCATTCAGGGCATAACTGAATTGGTAGTTATCTCCGGCGGCTTTCACCTGCAGTTGAATTGGCTTCTTAACGTCTATCTTCTGGCTGGCGATAATTTTAGAGGCACCTTTCTCTGTTCTTTCCAGCACTAAATAATAGTCTTTGTCTTTCTTGGTCAGCCCGAAAACGTAGTTGAATTTCTCGCTTTGCAGCAACGTAATACCCGCCAAATCCTTTTCTGAGGTAGGCTTGTAATCTAGGGTGGTGGTGTAAGAGAAGGTGTTGTGCTGTTGGCGGTGGAAGAGCGTTGACGTAGGTTTCAGTTCTTTGATGTTGGTAGCGAACGGGGTGATCTGTAAACCTTTCTTGGATGTAGAAATAAACGCCTCACGCGGGCCTCTTAACCCAACCCAGCGGTAATCCAGCTTCTTGGAAGTAAAATCATCTTTGAAGGTGAAATTGCCATTAGGGAAGAAGCCTTCTTTTACGGTTTTGTTAACCACTCCTGTTGGTGTTTTCAGCTTCGGCTCCATAGGCACCAGTCCATTAACGAAAATGGGGAACTCCCCTGACCAGTCTACCGGCAAAATAAACGTCTCACGCCCGATATTTACGCGGTTCTTCTCGTTCGGGCGGATACCCAAGAACACGCCATAGTATTTGTTGTCAGGTCCTAGCACTAAATCGGCGTGGCCGGCCCAGTCTACTTTGTTTGGTCTGTTGGGATTCAAACTTCTTTGCGACAGGATAGGGTTATTAGGAGCCGGGATAAAGGGACCCATAGGGGAATCGCTCACGAAAATCACTTCGCTGTGGTTGCCACCCGTACCGCCCTCGGCACACATGAGATAATAGCGTCCGTTTTTCTTGTAGATATGCGGGGCCTCAATCCAGATAGGTTTTTTCGCGAGGTCTACCCCACCGTTTACAATGATCTTATCAGTTCCGGCAATGACCTGGTCTTTGGCAAGATCATATTCCCATACCTTGATTACGCGGTGCCCTTCGTACAGTTCTTTGCCTTTGTCTGGAGCATCATTGTGGACCACATAGGCTTTCCCGTTATCATCAAAGAACATAGAAGGATCTATTCCGCCGAATTTCAGCTTGTAGGGCTCACTCCATCCTTTGGCCGGGTCTTTCGATTTCACCACAATGTTTCCCGCACCTCCGGCAAAGGCTGTCACAATCATGTAGAAGGTGTCATTGTTGGGATTGTACTCAATATCTGGGGCGTAAACACCGGCGCTGATAGGCGTGTCATGCACGTTCAGCTGCGAAACCCGATCCAACGCGTGCCCAATCTGCGTCCAGTTTACCAGATCTTTTGAATGGAAAACAGGAACCCCAGGGAAAATAGCGAAAGTGGAAGCTACCAAGTAGTAATCATCGCCTTTGCGGGTGATGGCCGGGTCTGGATAAGCGCCCTGCAAAATAGGGTTGTAAAATTCACCCTCCTTCAAAGGATAGTTATTGTATACAGGATCGTTTCCTTCATAGACAGAATTGGAAAACACCGGGGCGTTTTGGGCCTGTTTTTTCGAATTCTGGCTGTTTGCGTTAAATCCGATTGAAAAGCACAGAACCACCATAGCACAGAGCAAACCTGCCCGGCGACTTCTAAAAGGAGCAAATTCAAATTTCATTCTCTTCATCTTAAATTATTAGCTGTTTTGTTTTAAGCCTACTTTCCTGAAATCCCCCTTAAAACAGGAGAGTCAGACAAGGTTGATGGGGTTACCAATTAATGACTATTCTGAAAATCTCCAGTAGTCGAAAAACAGGATGTTGCTGGCTGCTTTTCCTTTGAAGACAAAATAGACATCGTGCACTCCGGTGACTTTTTTAACCTCGGTTGAAACCAGGGCCCATCTGTCATTCCCGCCGGTAAGCGGCACATTCACGGTACCTATCAACTCGCCTTCCACACTTCCCAACCGGACTTCCATGGTCACATTGCCATTGTGAGTGGTACCAAGCCGGGCTGTCAATTTGGAGGCGCCTGTTTTCCGGAAATCAACATCTTTTACTTTGGTGTAAGCGCCGTTCCGCAGGGCGGTCACAAATACGCCAACGTTGGCATTCTGCCTGGATTTAACCCCTTCAGACCAGGCCATGGTCTCTGCCTCGTTCTTTACAAATGGATTCAAAGGGGCCAAGCCTTTGGTAATCCCCTTCGTCATTTTCAGAGGCTGTATGGTGCCGTCTTTTTTGAAGACCACTTCCTCCACCGCAACCGAGCGGGTAAAACCGCCGCCGCCCGGCAAGGCTCCGTTGTGATAGAAGAAATAAGTCTTCCCTTTGAAGTCAATGATGCCCGGGTGATTGGTAAAACTGCCGCCTTCGGTGGGCATCAAAAACCCTTGGTACTTCCAGGGGCCGGTAGGACTGGAGCTGGTGGAGTAGCCGATATGCTCTGGAATGGGGCCTGCGGCGAATAGCAGATAATACAGCCCTTTGCGCTTGTAGAGCCACGGGCCTTCCTCGTAGGTGGTGGGCCTGTCTGGGTTGCCTTCGCGCTTGCCGAACGATTCTACCGTGTTGGGCACCTTCACCACTTCTCCCTGGTAAGAAATCATGTCCTCGTTCAGTTTTACGTAGTAACAATTGGGGTTGCCCCAATACAGATAGGCCTGCCCATCGTCATCTATGAACACATTAGGATCAATGTCACCCACGCCACTTTGGACCAAGGGCTTATCCAAAGGGTCTGTGAACGGCCCGTACGGACTGTTGGCAACCGCTACCCCGATGGCACCTTTGTTGTCCTTGGTGGTTACGGGAACATACATGTAGAACTTACCTCCCCGTTCAATGCACTGCGGGGCCCACGCGTTTATTTTCGCCCAACTGAAATCTGAATAGGACAGGATAGTGCCGTGATCAGTCCAGTTCACCATGTCGTCGGTGGTATATAGCTTCCAGTCGTTCATAGTAAACCAGGTAGATTCGTCCTCATCGTGGCTGGTGTACAGGTACAGCTTGTTGTTATACACTATGGGCGCCGGATCGGCGGTATAGGTAGTCTGGATGATGGGATTCTGTGCCTGGGCAAAAATCGACACCAGGCAAAGTACCCCAACCCAGCAGATTTTTTTGAAAGGATTTGTCATGTTTAACACTCAAATTTCTGAAAGCCACTCTCTGGTGACCTTATCTGTATTGCTGAAACTGGTGATTATTCTGCTTGGGTTATTTGCCCGTTTATCCGGAAATAATCGAAATCTACCTGCCCACCCGGTGTCTTGGTGGCGTAGTTGAACAGCCCGAAACGGTAGCCCATGAAGTGCGGAAGCGTGTAGGCCATCTTTAGCGGCGAGCCAATCTTGGTCCAGGTCTTTCCGTCCAGGCTGTAGAAGAAATTCGCCTCGTCCTTCCGCTCTTTGAAATCACATTCGGCCTTCAAATACACTTTATTTTGTTGCAGAGGAATCCGCCCCACTTCCACCGGCCTTCCCGACTGGACGTTGATTGCCACAATGGATTTTGCCCCGTTTTTGAATTTCACCCCCACTAAACCATACCGTTGCTGCAACAAGGCCAGGCCGGCAAAATCACCGTCCTTCATGTTGGACACATCTACAAGGGTGGAACCGGTACTCTCCGGTCCTATGGTGCGTTGGGTAAGCGTGTTTCTGGCCAGCAGGAAAGAAGTATCTACACGGCCGGTAGTCAGGCTGAGGTAGCCCTTCCGCTTGGTGACGGACCAAAGTTTATTGTCTGGGTTGTGGTTCCACTGCCAAACCAACGGCAGGGCCGCCTCGCCTTTCTTACGGGTGAACTCATCCGAAGCCACAATGCCCGGCATCAGGCCTTTACTGGCGGGCAGGTTCAGGTTATCAGGCGCTTTGCCGTCAACTCCCAAAACAGGCCAGCCATCTTTCCAGGTAACCGGCACCAGATACGGAATGCGGCCCACGGCTCCAAAGTCCCGGAACAGGTACGCGTACCAATCGCCGTTTGGTGTGTCAATCAATCCACCTTGCGCTACACCTTTGTCCTGCAGGGCAACCCGGCCTTCATAGGGGCCGGTAATCTTATCTGCCCGATGAACAATCACCGTGCGCATGCCGTCTTTGGGCCAGGCGATATTAAACAGATAGTATTTTCCGTTCACCTTGAAAAGCTGGGACCCTTCGGCGGGTAAACCCACGTTTGGTCCGGCCGGGGCACTGGCATTGTCAATGAGCACCCGTTCCGTACCGGGCTTTGGCCCCGATAGATCTTCTCGGAGCTCAAGTATTTTCAGGTTACCGGCTCCATAGATCAAATACACCTTTCCGTCATCGTCAAAGAAAATGGTGTGGTCATGGTAAGACGGCCTGAAAGAAATCGCCTTCCAGGGACCTTTCTCTATGTCCTTGGTGGTGTACACATGAGTTTTTCCGGTGGTTTGCGCAAAAGTGGTCAAATAGTAGGTACCCTTGTGGTGCCGCAGACTGCTGGCCCAGGAGCCTCTTCCGTAGGTGCTTTTCCCGTTGGTGAGGGTCAGTTCATCTACATTGGCCAGGGTATCATAGGCGTAACTCACCAATTGCCAGTTCACCAAGTCTTTTGACTTCATGATGGGCACACCCGGACTCATGTGCATGGTGGTGCTGCTCATATAATAGGTGTCTCCCACCCGAATCATGGCCAAATCGGGCACATCGGCGTGAATGATAGGGTTTTGGGCACCTTGCCCCTGCGAAGGCAAGGTCCAGCAGAGGGAAAGAAGGGTCAGTAAAGCTATGCGCGAAAGTATCTTACTCATAGGAATCTATGTTCTCTTTTAGGAAGCCGCTACTCAGCCCGAACGTTTTTATAGCCCAACAAGGTCAGCATTTTAGCGCCGTATCTTCTTCCCAACTTTCTATATCCCTCAGCGCTGAAATGCAATTGGTCGGCCACGGCTGGGCAATCTTCTGAAGAGATGATATGGGCGTTAGGTATTACTTGAGGCAGTTTGGCGATGATGGCGTTCATGCTGGCGCATTTACCTCCTTGCTCCTTGCTTACCATTTCGCCGGCCAGCAAAGGCACTTTTTTTGGATTGAGGTTTAGGTCTTTTATCAGGTTGTCGTACACGCCTTTCACCTTGGCAGGCCAGGTTTCTTCACCGGTGTTGGACTCGCCCTGGTGCATCAGAATGCCTTTGATGACGCCGTCTTTCTGGGCCAGTTTGGCCATTTCCACCAGTCGGCCGTAGGGGTTCTTGTCATAGGGCTCCAGCATTGACGTCATCCAGTTAGGGGCCGTGGCCACGTAGGATTGGTAGGTGCCTTTTTCAAACAGCTCTATTTTGCAGCCTCCCACCGCCACGTTGATCACCCCCACTTTGATGTTTTCCGGAAGAGTAGCGAGCAAGGCGCGGCCAAAATAATCGGCGGGAGTAAGACCGGTGTTGCATCTGGCCAGCGGAGGCGTAGCTGGATACCACTCGCCTTTTTTTCTCCCCAGTTCGGGACAATCTACCGCTTCCAGAACTTTAAACCGGTTGTTGGCAGTGGTGTCCTGCGGCTCAAATTTGGCGTGCCCCTCCATGTTGGATTGCCCGAAGCACAGGAAAATGTAGAAATTAGGGTCTTGGGCGAAAGCCGCCGTGTGCAGCAAAAACAAGACAGCCAGCAGGGAAAAACTTCTTTTATAGTTCATGCCATTACTCGTTAGGTTTTAATTAAATATTTTGTCGCTTCGATTTAGAAGCCTTTATACAGTTTCAGAAAAATCCTGCATTGAATCTGTTTTAAGGCCGTTTTCTGTAAAACAGGCTCAAACCAAGCATCCTTTATTTTGCCAGACGTATCGTGTAACTCTTACCGGCTTTGGTAGCAAGGTCATACTCATAGACGGTTCTGGCGGATGTACTTTTCAGGTCATTTACCGAGGCTATCAACGGTTCTTTGGTGGCCGGGACCTGGTAAAAAGGATTCTTATTCGTTCCTTTTGCTTTTTGCAGGCCTTTACCCGTGAGCGGGTAATACGACCTCACTCTACAGTTACCGCCCAAAGCCGACCGGACTATCACTTCACTTGGTTTATTGCCTGCCCAGGTCAGGTTCACTTCAAATCCGCCCGGCGTTCTGAGCCCCTTGATGCTGCCCTGCTGCCAGGCATCGGGCAAAGCGGGCAACAGGTGAATGGCGCCGTCCTGGCTTTGCAGGAGCATCTCGGCGATGCCGGCCGTGCACCCGAAGTTGCCATCAATCTGAAACGGCGGATGCGCATCAAATAAGTTCGGGTACGTGCCTCCCCTTTGCTCGTCGTTTGGCTGAATGGAAGGCGTGAGTTGGTCCTGAATCAGTTTGAGAGCGTGGTTTCCGTCCAGCAGCCGGGCCCAAAGGTTCACTTTCCAACCCATGGACCAGCCGGTAGACTCATCGCCCCGGGCCTGAAGCGAGGTTCTGGCCGCCGCAAACAATTGCGGCGTACGGTACGGCGAGATTTGGTTAGACGGGTAAAGTCCGTACAAATGCGAGACATGGCGGTGGTTGTCTTTGGGATTGTCCCAGTCAGCCATCCACTCCTGGAGCTGCCCCCACTTGCCTACCTGCATGGGCGGAAGCTTTTGCAGACTCGCCTTCAGTTCTGCGGTGAAAGCAGCATCAGTTTTAAGGACTTCCGCGGCCTTGATGGTTTTGCTGAACAGGTCAAATACCAGTTGGTTGTCCATGGTAGTACCCGCCGTAACGGACGTTTTACGGTGCAGGCCAGGCGCATTCTCCGGCGAAATGGAAGGGGCCACCACTAACCATTGATTCACGGGTTCAGCCACCAGAAAATCCAGGAAAAACCGCGAGGCTTCCTTTAAGACGGGGTACACCGATGCCAGGTACGCTTTGTCTCCGGAGTACGCGTATTTGTCAAATAGATGCTGCGAAAGCCAGGCGCCGCCCATGGGCCACATTCCCCAGAAAGCGCCATCTACCGGACCGTTGATGCGCCAGATGTCAGTGTTGTGGTGCAGTACCCAACCTCGGGCACCGTACATGTCCTGGGCTGTTTTCCGCCCGGACTCCGCTACCTCCTGCACCATCTTGACCAACGGCTCGTTCAACTCCGTGAGGTTGGTGATTTCCGAGGGCCAGTAATTCATTTCGGTGTTGATATTCACGGTGTACTTGCTGTCCCAGGGCGGAGTGAGTTGGTCGTTCCAGATGCCCTGCAAATTGGCAGGCTGTCCACCGGGCCTAGAGGCCGAAATCAACAGATAGCGGCCAAACTGAAAATACAGCGCGACCAGATCAGGGTCGTTCCCGTTTCTGAATTTCTCTATTCTTTGGTCGGTGGGCAGGTTTGCAGCCTCGGTTTTCCCTAAACTGAGGCTTACCCGGTCGAAGAACTTTTTGTAGTCGGCCATATGGTCCTGGTAGAGGACGCTGACCTTCTTTTTCAGAGCTTTCTGAAGATAGGCCTCGGCCTGTTTCCCGGCGTTGCCACTGATGTCTTGATAGTTTTTGAAGTTGGAGGCGATGGAAATGTAAATGGTGACCTCATTCGCCCGCTCCACCTGTACACTGGTTCCGGTGGTTTGGACGGTTCCGCCCGAGGCTTGGACCTTGGTTTTGGCCTGAAACTGAACCTTGCCTTCCACGCCGTCCACCGTACCGGTTTTACCTGACAAGAGTAGCATGTCCTTGCCCTGGGTGGAAACCTGGGCGTTTTTGGGTCGATCCATAGTAGCCGAGAAACTGATGGCGCCCGGTTTGTCGGCTGTAATCCTCACCACCATCACCTGGTCTGGGAAAGAGGAAAAGACCTCGGTTTGGTAGTTCACCCCATTCACCCGGTAACGCGACGTAGCCACCGCTTTTTCCAGGTCCAATTCCCGGTAATAGTGGGTGTAGTTTTCATGACCACGGAACGAAAGCTTCAGGTTGCCCACCGTCTCATACGGCATGCCATGGGAGGTTTTGCTGATGAACTTCTGGTTCACCAGCTGCTGGGCCTCTTCATACTTCCCTGCGAAAATCAATTTCCGGGCCTCGGGTAAGGCTTCTTTCGCCTGCGGGTTATCGTTGCGGTTCGGCTGCCCGGCCCACACCGTATTCTCATTAAGCTGAATGGTTTCCTGCACCGGATTCCCGAACACCATCGCTCCTAAACGTCCGTTCCCCACGGGCAAGGCTTCTACCCACTTTTGGGCGGGTTGGGTGTACCAAAGCTTTAGGTTTGAAGTGGTTTGAGCGGATACATTGCACAGGAAGGCCAGGTTGACGATCAGACAACCGATAAAAATCTGGAAGCGCTTCTTTTGCAATCTGTACATGGTGCGAATCTCTCCTTTTGGGGTACGTTGCTTACAGCAGGTAATGCGCTTGGCTCATGCGCTGTTTGGGGCCTGATTTTCTAAAAACAGGTCCGAAACAGCGTTAAGAAACAGAACAAGCTCCTACTCTTTGAGAACTTTTCAATACAGGTAATTATTCCGTGATTTGGGGTCGTTTTCAGAAAAACAGGCCCGAAACACAAAGCAAGTTTTTCTATTACTGGCCCACTACTACAATGCCACCCTGCGGCTGAATGGTGACTTTCAGCTCGCCGTTTTTGGCTACTTTCACTTTTTTGGTGTAGCTGCTGCCGTCCTGGTTATCACCGTAGAAAACGACCTCTTTCCCGGAAAGCATGGGTAAACTGAGTTTCAGGTTCACGGGCTCAGCTTGGGCATTTACGCCAGCCACGTACCAGTTGGCCCCGTGCTGACGGGCCAGTACGCTGTATTTGCCGGGGTACCCGTCTAGGAACTTGGTGTCATCCCAGGTGGTGGGCACCTGCTTCATGAAATCAATCGCGAAGGCGGGGGCGTCTTGCAGGTTGTTGGGCGCGAGGGCGAAAAACTGCACCGGGTTCTGGAACAGCACCGAGGTCGCCAACTGGAACACATCGGTGGTTTTGCGGTGGTTGCCGCCGTTGTTGGTGCGGTTGTAGCGCTTGTTCAACACCACGCCACCAAACTCCATGCTGCCCACGGCGTTCCGAATGAAGGGGTGCAAGGTGGCGCTGAAGGCCTCGCGGTCATTGGAATGTTGGCTGAACATCAGGTTCTCAGAGGCCAGTACGGCTTCGCTGCCCACGTAATTGGGGAACATGCGCTCCCAGCCTCTCGGCAACGTGGCCCCGTGGAAAACCACCATCAAACCATAATCGTTGGCATCCGAGAGGATGTCCTCATAGAGGCGCATGGTTTCCTGTTTGTCTCCCCCGAAGAAATCGACCTTAATGCCTTTCACTCCGTTCTTTTTCATCCACTGCATTTCCTTTTTGCGGGCGATGGCGGTGTTCATTTTATTGAGGGGCGTCTGCGGCGCGTCATTGACCGTTCCGTTGGAGTTGTACCACAGGAAAACCCCTACTTTTTTGGAGGCCGCATACTTTATGAGTTCTTCCATGCGCGGGTACCCAATATTCTTATCCCACAGGGCATCAATGAGGATGAACTGGTAGCCTAGCTGCGCCGCCAAATCAATATACGTGACCTGGTCCTCGTATTTCATGCTTTGGTCCTGCCACATAATCCAGCTCCAGGTTCCTTTGCCGTAGGCGTATTTGATAGAAGGCTCATACAGCGGCTCCACCACGTCATTGGCAACGGTGGTCTCCACAATGGGTTTCAGGCCCTTGCCTACCGTGATGGTGCGCCACGGCGTAGTGCTCGGCACGCCAGTAGCGGCGCCGGTGCTCCCGAACCCGTTGTTCTCTGTGATATCCGGAAACGCGATGGTGTACGTGCCGTCCGGAGTAGGATCGCTGAGGTGGGAACCGCAGTAAAGACCTCTCACGCCAGTTTCAGAGAGAAGCGCCCAGTGGGCTCCTACCCTGAAAAGCCCCGGAAACGTGTAGCCCTGCCCATGCGCAGATTTGGCTGCGATGTCCTGCTCCACCTGGTAGCCTTCCTCGTAGCTCGGCTTGGTTCTGGCAAAACCTACCATGGATTTGGATTGCGGCGTCAGGAAGCCTTTGGCCTGTGCGGGGAAATTAAAGCCAGTCGTTTCTTTTTCCACCACCAGCGCCCGCGGGTCGCCTTGCTCAGGGAGCTGGTACCGGAAGGCGATGTCATTGTTGCTTACCCTGAACACCACCTGCAGCACCTTCTTGTCTTTGTTCACAAACGTGCATTCCAGCTCATTGGCCAGGTAATGCACCTGCGACCGTTTGGATTTCTCCTGTTGGTAGGTCTGGTCTATCTTGTTCTGCTTGCTGCCTTGCAGGGTCAGGTTACCGGAGTAATCAATCAGGTTAGTTTTCAGACCCAGCGGCGAGTTCTCCAAAATGGTTTCCCCGGCGTAGCTGACCCGGTACTGCGGTTGGCCGTTCTGCAAAAGCACCTCTACCTGAAGCCGACCGTCAGGACTCTTTACGATAGTATTTTGCGCCTGTGCCAAAGAGGAAATACTGATTACTAAAAAAAGGAAGATCGGAAATGTTCTTTTCAATTCTTTCAAATGCATACGTAGTTTATTGTTTGGCAGCTTGAATGATGGCGTTCACCACTGCCTTGGGTTTGTTGTCTCGGTCAAATAGCAACGGATAATCGGTGCGGCCGCGTACTGGCCAGCCGTTGCGCCAGGAATCTTTGTCACTTACACCCCACAACGTCACGCGGGAGATTTTATCCTGATGCTTCAAAAAGAGCTTGAAGAAGTCTAGGTACCGCTCATTGAAAGCCTGGCTCACCGAATCTGGCAAGCCGTTCGGGTAAGGGTTCATCTTCTGCTGGTACTCAAAATTAGCCGATACCTCAGCGCCAATGTTTCCGCCGGGCGAAGGCAATACTGTCAGGTCCAGTTCCGTGATCATCACTTTCACCCCCAAGCCAGAAAAAGCCAGAATGCTTTTCTCGAACTCCTCCGTGGTAGGGAAGGTCAACCCGATGTGGCCCTGCATACCGATTCCATCAATCTTAACGCCCTGCTGCTGCAGTTCTTTCACCATTTCCACCACGCCCGCTCTTTTCTTGGGCAGAGCCATGGAATAATCATTGTAGTACAGTTCGGCTTTGGGATCAGCTTCCCGCGCGAACTGGAAGGCGAGCTTTATGAAGTCCTTCCCGATGATCTCATAGAACTTACTTTTCCGGTAGGAACCGTCGTCCAGAATGGCTTCGTTCACCACATCCCAGGTATGCACCCGTCCTTTGTAGCGGCCCACCACCGTGTAGATATGGGTTTTCATGCGCTGAATCAAAACCTCCCTGGACACGTTACGGCCCAGACTGTCGGTGAAAAACCAGCGGGGTGCCTGGGAGTGCCAGATGAGCGTGTGCCCGTTGATGAGCATCTTGTTCTCCTCCCCGAACTTCACAAATTGGTCTGGCAGGTCAAAATTGAACTGGCCTTCGCGCGGCTGGATCATTCCGCTTTTCATGCAGTTCTCGGCCACTACAGCGTTGAAGTTCTCCTTTATTACCTGAACGGAAGCCGCATCTTGCCCCGTAATCTGCTGCGTATTGAGCGCCGTGCCAATATGGAATTTGCCTTTGAACGCGTCTTTCAACGTCAACTCACTTGTCTCTTTTTGGGCAACTTTACAGGCTCCACTTAAAAGCACGACCCCAAAAAGAGCGGCTCTTACCGTGCTATAGAATGTTGTTCTCTTCATTTCTTCTAATGCTTTTAACTAGCTATCTCAGGCATTCAAGCTATGTCTTCGGTGCCACAGTTTTCAGCCTTTGCCGGACACTTCATGATGTAACTTACCAAACTTCGCCCGTCTTGCTTCTTTACTAAGAGGTACAAAAATCAAATGTATCTAAGCCGTGGGAGAAGCCCCCATAAAAGCCGTCCATTTCTTCCGCTTCATGTTACATTCAGCGAGCCATCTGTATCAAAAGTTTGCGCTCATGTTACATAACCTGCCCTAGAACGCGTAAACGAGTTACCAATAAGATCATAGGCAACTCTTTCTCTCATGCAAGCAAGTGAAACAAAAGCGTTTTGGGCCTATTTTCTAGAAATCATATCAGAACAGCTTTCCTGTGATGCTTTTGCTCTGATTACAAACTGTGGCTAGTAAAGCCGGTGCCTTATTTAGCGCTCTTAGCTGCCTTGGCGGGTTTGAACAAGAGTTGCGAGAACATGTATAAGTCGTTTTTCCAGACGTTAAAATCATGGCCGCCCGGCTCCAGGTAGTACACGTGCGGCACGCCGTGCTGTTCCAGGTACGCATGAGTGCGTTGGGTGATATTCATCAGGTTGTCCTCCACGCCTCAGGAAAGCCACAGCAACTGCAGCTTGCCCTTGCCCTGCGCCGGACTGGGGAACAGTTCCGCAGGCATTTTCGTGTTGGGCGCCGATGAGAACCCGCCTATCCAGGCAAACGTGTCCAAGTTCTTCAACCCGAAATTCAGGGACTGTCCGCCTCCCATAGATAATCCAGCCAGGGCTCGGCGCTTCCGATCTTTTTCTACCGGGTAGGACTTCTCCACGAACGGAATCAGGTTCTCCAGCAGGTCTTTCTCAAACGCGGCGAACGCCTGCACTTTGAGGCTGTCAAAGATATTGCCCACGGGCCGGTCGTCTTTCATGGCGCGTCCGTTGGGTAACACCACAATCATGGGTTCTAATTTGCCCTCGGCATAGAGGTTATCCAGGATGATGTGCGGTTGGCCGTTGCGCAGCCACTCAAATTCATCGCCGCCGATGCCGTGTAGCAGGTACAAAACCGGATATTTCTTTTTCTTGGTATAGCCCGGAGGCGTGTACACCAACGCCTTCCGGTTGGTGCCCAGTTGCTTGGCCGTGTACGCCACCGTATCAATTTTCCCGTGCGGAATTTCTGGACGGAGCTTATCAAACCCTGCGGGCGCTACCTTCACCGTTTCCTGCGCCCAGGCGTTTGCCATGAAAAGGGAGATGGTGAAGACCGTTAATAGAAGCTTTCTCATAGGTTTATCTTGGTTGTCACAATGCTTGTTGGATTGGAATTAAGATAATGCGTATTGCTGAACCACGGCGTTGGTGTTCCCTCTTTTGAGAGAATGTAAGCAGTTCTTTGGATTCTGTTTAGAGGCCGTTTTTTGAAAAACGTACCAAAAACCAATATAGGAGATGACCCCCGCTGGAAATTAGCGCAACTTCGCCCCACCTGTTTGCATGACTGGTTAAAAAAAGATCCCTCAGCGCCGGAAACCTGAATGACTCATGTTTTGGTAGTCTGGTGTTAAAGACATTCTTTCGGCTTGGCTGATTTCACGTTGAGCTTACAGGAAAAAACCAGCGTTTAAGGGCTATTTTCAGAAAACAGCCCTTAAACGCTGGTTCACTTAACCAGAGAAACTTCCAATTACTTCAATCCTTTCAGACCTTCGGCGAAGCCGGAGTACGCTGGTTTTCTAATGAGCCCTTGGGTCCAGAGTCCGGAAGGCTCGGCAGTAACATCTACAGGGCTGGAGATAGTAACTCCATACCGTTGTTTAGCAGGCACCATCTTCACGTATTCATCCAGAACGTACTGGAACATTTCTCTTTGGACCAGGTACTGCTCTGGAGTTACTTTGTCTGCGGTAACCCCTGGTGACACGCTTAACCCAGAGATCCTGACCATTTTGCCGGTGGCCGCTAGTAACTGGAACATGGTGGAAATGTTCTGCTTATCAGAGAGAAGGGTAAGGTTCAGTCGGGTTCCTATGCCGTCTACTTTGCCGCCATTCGCCTCAATGTACTTCACGTACTCAATAAGTCCTCTGGTTTTATCCAGGTTTTGCTCCAGTTTGGTGTCATTGATGAACAGCAGGTCAGTGGCGTTGGCATTGGCCCGGGCAGTTTTGAAAGCCGTTACGGCGTACTCTTTGCCCAGGTAATCTTGCCAGTAAAACTCATCAGAGGCTACGGTTTTGCCGGTTCCGGTTCTTACCTGAGAAGGTTTGTCATCATCCATGGGCTCACTTACTACATCCCAGGCTTTCACAGATCCCTTGGAAGCGGTGACCATGCCAGAAATCCAGCGGTCTAGCTGACCCGTAATAATGGCTTTTTTCTCTGTGGCGTTTTTCTGCACCAGGGTGGTTCCGCCCACAGAAACGGCCGAGCTCAGCACCACGTCATCTATGTACACGGTACCGGCAAACTCGCCATAACTAAAGACAAGACGACTTCTGTCTGCTGCGGTGGCGGTAGTGGTGATGGAGACAAGTTGCCAGTCTTTGGTCACGTTCACCATCCCGAAGCCGTTGGAAGAGTAGTTAGGGCTCTGTAATTCTGGCCTGATGACACCCGTGGCAGTACCTTTTACCCAGAAAGTGAGGTTGTACGCTTTTCCGTTGTCCAGCGGCTTGGGTAATTCATAAGAGGTTTGTACGGTGTAGTAATTGGCCTCTACCTTAGGATTGGTAACAAAGAACGCCTTACCGGTGTTGTTCAGGCCCATTCCGTCTGCTGTGATACCCCTGGTGGAACTGCCTCCCCAGCCTCCCCAGCCAGATCCTGTTTCAAAATTGCCGTTGGCCACCAAATTGGTGATCAACGGGGCTCCTTGGGTATCATACACATAGAAATTGTTGATGTCTACGTAATACGTCACGTTGGGAGCATACCCTAGGTCTAAGTGCAGTTTGATAGAACTAGCATCAAAATCATTTACCTTGAACCTAACCCTTTTCCACCCAGGGCCGGTAGTGAAGGTGGCCGAAATACTGCCTGTACCCATCCAGTCTCTGGAAGGAGTGTTGTTTTTTAACCCTTCAAAGGTTACTCTGCCTTCGCCCGGTGCATCAGACTTTATGTATAGAACCACTTCGTACTCATGGCCTTGCACCACCGGAATGGCGGGTGTTACCAGTTGGAGGTCAGTGGGCTTAGAAGCAGAGGCACCAGACACAAGCTTGATCGCTTTCACATTGCCCCCCATTCCTTCATTGTCTACAATTGAAACAGATGCCCCAGAGGTAGCATAGCCGGTAAATGTTCCAGCTTTGAGGTTATTAGTATTCAAAGAGTTGGCATACGCCGGAGACTCTACCACCAAGGGAGCAAGCAAGCCATTCAGGTAACCGGCGTTCTGGTTTGTATGCGACACCAGGGTGTGACCAAAAACGGTCACCCCTGCCTTCTCGGCGGTGGTTAGAAATTTGGTGACGTTTTCCAGGTTAAGGCTTCCGTCAGACTGCACTACGGCCCCGTGCTTCATGCCAGAAGCGGGGGTTACCTCATCAAAATTTCGGTTGATGAGTCTGTAGAGTACCCCTTGCAGGTTGTAGTCTGTTATTACTGCGCCGGTGCCTAGCTTAAAGCTGGGGTTAGCCCCTTTGTTCACGTATGTTTTCAGGTCTGCATACGCGTCAATTTCTTCCTGTTGGGCAAAGCTAGCAGGTTTCTCTACCTCAAACTCAAGCGGCTCATAGTCACAGGCAGTTGTCAGGAGTAAACTGGCAAGGCAGAATCCTAGTTTATATAAATGTTTCATGTTGTCCTAAACAAGATTTATACAATTATTTAAGCACCGGTGTGTAGGTTTCCATGGTCACCCCACGGTCGCGTAACACGACGGTGTCTGTAGAGGTGATGCGCATGTCGGCCATCTCAATTTTATAGTTGAGGTAAAGCGCATCTCTGTCAGCATTCCCCCAGCTTTTCTTTTCTCCTCTTTTCACAAACTTCCCGTTTCCGGTCACGGTGTAGGTCGTAGAATTACTTGAGATGGTGCAGTTTCCCTGCTCACTAAATGACAGTACTAAATTGTACGTAACGTCCTTTCCGGCTTTGTCTTTCATCATCACAGGTAATCCCACTTGGCTCAGTGATTGGGTGGTGAGTTTGATTACCTCATCATTCTCCACGTATGGTTTGTGTCTCACCACTGTTTTATTCAGAGAGGCATCGCCGTTTTTTGCTTCAACAACATCCTTACCTCTTCTAAGGTAATTTCCATGCCATGGGTTTACATACTTCACTGCGTACAGCACAAAGTCTTTGGGGACAATGCTCCAATGACCTGCCACTGCTCTGTTGGGGTTTTCAATCAAGGCCTTGCCTGACAAGATGGAATCCGCATTATGCACCGCCGTCATTCGCATGGGAATAACATAGTTTGTCTTCAAAGCCAAAGGGTCAGCAAAGAATTCATCGGTGAGTTGTACCTCCACGCCCCCAATGGTCTTACCCTGCGGAATAATGATTTTGTCTGAGGCTAGCTTGTAGTAATTGCTGGGCATGGCCGTCACCGCATTCCCGTTCGGGCCAAACAGCAAACCAGCGCTCAGTGAATTGTCAACGGTTACGGCAATGGTGACGTCTTTTTTGTTTTCATACACCCCGCCGGTAGTAGCCATAATGCTACACTTCTTCTGGTTGTCCAGGGTGGTGTCAAAAATGTCTTCCCCCATGACTATGGTGCGCACCGGATACTGGTAGGCGAAATAAGTAGACTGGAATTCGTAATCCGGGAACTCCCATTCCTCGTTTTCACAGGAAGTCAGGGCGACTACTAGCAGGCTTAGGAAGCTAAAATATATCTTTTTCATTTTCGAATTTTTAATAAAGGAAACCTAGGTGTAAAGAGAATAAGTGGGTCTGTTACCATCCCTTGTTTTGTGCCAGGTTATTAAACTTCAGAATCTCACTGTAAGGGACTGGGCCGTATTTCATGTGACTTGCATATACCCTAGCCTCCACTGGTATGGTCTCAAAGGTTCCATTTTGGATTCTAACCCCTCTTGCCCCCTCTGTCAGGTCGGCGTTCCAGCGGCGTAGATCCCAGAAGCGGAAGTCCTCAAAGCACAATTCTAGGCGGCGTTCATTTCTGATAAGCGCCCGCATGGCGTCTTTGTCTGACTTGATAGACTCCAGGTAGTTGTCAGGTTGGCTGATACCGGCACGTTTCCGGATGGCGGCAATCACATCATAGGCAGAGAAACCCGCTGTTCCTGTACCAGTTGGTCCCCAAGCCTCATTTGCTGCTTCAGCGTAGATAAGGTAGATCTCCGTATAGCGGATGCGAGGCTTGTAGTGCTTTTGCGTGTTGGTAGTGACAGGGTTAAGGTTCACGTCCTGACGAAGCAATTTGCGCAGGTAATAGCCTGTCCGGGTAGAGGTCTCCACCTTGTTCAGAGCATCATTGGTGGTTCCATCTGCAGCCGTGACAATGGCTGTATTGTTCGGGCCACCGGTGCTTCCGTTCACGGTGATGAAGAGTTTCAGGCGAGGATCACGGTTGTCATAAGGAGCAGTGGCCTTGTACCCGCTGGCAGCAGCCGTAATAGGAAAGCCGTTTGCCATAGGGAAAGCATCTACCAGGTTTTGAGAAGGGTTTAACCTACCGTTGCCGTAAAGGGTTGGAGGGAAATGCTGCCGCTCCAGGTCGTTGCTTTCAGAAACATCACTTCGCCAGAGTATCTCTGAGGGGTTAGTTCCTGCCGCTAATCCATTGATCACAGCGGCCGCCGAATACCAGCTCAATCCATTAGGATCAATGCCGCTTACTCCTCCTTTCAACTGTAATACCTTTCCGGCATTCTCGGCTGCTTTGGCCCAGGTGGTGGTATTACCGGAGCTATAGGCTGGGCTGGCCGCCAACAGGGAAGCTTGGGCTCTAACGGCCATGGCAATCCGCTTTGACATACGCTGGCGGGCAAATTGACCGAACACCCGATTGTATTCATCTACATTGCTCCCCGTGTAAGCGGGTGGTAAACTAGACGCATCCTCAAAGTCCAGAGGGAGCAGTTCTTCGGCTTTGTCCAGATCTCTGTAGATCTGCTGCATGCATTCCTCAAAGGTTGCCCGTGGCTTGTTGAAGTCAGAATTGGTTTGCTCAGGTTCCAGCACAATAGGAACCCCAAGCAGTTCACCACTTGGACTCTCTCCTGCATGCGCCCGTAACAAATGGTACATGAAAAGTGCCCGTAAACCATATGCCTCCCCGTTGATACGGTCTTTGAACATCTGGCTTACTTTCTCATCTTTGGCCCATTTCACTTTCTCACTCTCCTTAAGCAGGATATTCAGGTATTGAATAGCTGCTTTGGAGTTTCTCCATTCATCAAACGGGTTGTTGTTAGACGTCCACTGGCCGGTGGCCACTTTCAGGTAGGCATTGTTTCTGTCATTGCTGACTGCGTTGTCAGTGGCCACATCAGTAAACGCCCATCCGTTGGTGGGTATGCGCACATACCCGTTCAGAAGGAACCCTTGGGCATATTCTGCCTCTTCGTACATATCATCAAGGCCCCGAAGGTTTTCCAGGCCTGGTTCAATCAAATCATCACAGCCACCCGCCATAAAAGCGACCGCCAGAAATAAGAGTAATTTCTTTTTCATATTAGTATGCTTATTCAAAAGCCTATTAGAATGATGCCTTCAAACCAAAATTGTAAAACCGGGTTTGGGGTGAGCTCCCTACATTCAGTTCCATCACTTTGCGTTCCGGAGAAATGGTTAGCAGGTTTGCGCCACTGAGATAAACATCCCACTCCTGGATAAAGGACTTCTTCAGGATGGAGGTAGGAAGGCCGTAGGAGATCTGTATTTTGGCTAAATCGAACCGGTTGGTGCTGTAAAGCCAAAAATCAGATGAGCGGAAATTGTTGTCACTGTTAAGGGTGGTAAGCCGTGGATAAGTAGCGGTATTTTGGGTTTCTTGGGTCCAGCGACCACGCACCACCTCAGAATACTTGTCTTCTCCGTCTACCCAGAAGTAGGAGTTGTTTTTCATGGCATACGCGCCAAATCTACCTACTCCCAACGCAAAGAAGGTAAGGTTCCGCCACTTAGCAGTCAGGTTGATGCCCATGGTGAAAGGGCTCCCGTACCAACCACCTTTACCCAGATAGACTTCATCCTGAGTATTGATGATTCCATCGCCATTCTGGTCGATGTATTTGATATCACCAGGTTTTAACTGACCAAAAGACTGCGTAGGTGAGTTGTCTATGTCCTCTTGGCTCTTGAAGAACCCGGCATTTTGCAGTCCCCAAAGGGCATCCAGCGGTTTGCCTTTCCGGTTCTGGTACTCATCTTCGTAAAGCTCAGCGCGTTTAGTGGCTTTAGAATCATAGTAAGTTCCAACCACTCCCAAAGACCAGTCTACTTCGCCCAAGCGTTTGTTCAGGTTCACATTGAAGTCAAAACCTACCCGCTGGTCATCGTTATAGTTGACATAGGGAATGAAGGAAGAATTTGGCCAACCGGTAGTAAAGTAGCTGGGGTACAGAACCGATGCCTGCACCACATTGCCGGTGATTTTATTGGCAAAAACAGAGCCTTCAAAAGTAACCAGTCTGTTGAGGAACGACGCTTCAATACCAAGGCTTATTTCTTCTCTTTTAGAGAAAGTAAGGTCAGGGTTCTCTCCCCGTCTTGAGTCAGTGGTTCTGCTAAGCGCGCCATCTCTCCAGTTGTACCATGCTCCGTCTGTCTGGGTGTAGATACTCTGGTAGAGATAATAGTCATTGATGTTCAGGTCTGTGTGCAATACCCCTCCGGAAAAGGACAATTTCAGATGATCTAACACAGACGAGTTCTTCAGGAAGTCCTCTTCACTGATTCTCCAGCCCAAAGAGGCCGTTGGCGAGAAAGCCTGCCGGTTTCCTTCAGGCAATCTGGCAGAATGCACAAGGGCACCGTTGAGGTCTACATAATACTTGTTCAGGAAATCATACCCTACATGGAGACCTAAGTTGGCGTTGCTGGTCTTATGGTAAACCGCCGATTGCGACTGCTGAAATCCATTCGCGATCAGCATAGCCGAGATATGATGATTGTCTTGTATCGTGGTCAAGTAGTTGAACTGACCAGAAAAGGCCAAGGTTTGCTGGTACCAGCTATTGCTGACGTTTTGAGCCCCAGTTTTGAAATCCTGCCCAAATTTGGTTAAGCTACTGATTTGATCATACCCGGCATAGTTGTTCCAGGTGGGCTGGTATACCGCATAATTGTTGTTGAAAGATTGGTTGTAAGAGGTAGAATAATCAACTCCGAAGTTAGTCTCAAAGGTTAATCCTTGCAGAACATTGTTCAGGTTAACGCCTACTCCGGTGCCAAACTGAAACTGACGGCTGGTGAATTTGTTATTCCCGCCGGCGTAAATAGCTGCAAATGGGTTTGTCTGGTCTAGTTGGGTACCACCCAGAAGGTACTTGCCATCAATTATGTAATTACTGTTGGTTACCAACTGCCGGGAAGCCTCATCACTTTCCTCTATCATACTGATGGGAATAAGGGGAGCAAACCGGTTGGGCCGAAGCGTGGCGGCACCGTTCCAGTAATTGGTGTTTACCCCAAATCCATTGTAGTAGATTGCGGAAGCATCTACCCGGGTAGTGATAAAGCTATTCAGGTCAATGTCAACGTTCCCCCGTATATTGAAGCGTTCTGTTCTATTATTATCTACCGCCTCCCCAAAGTTCAGGAGAGATCCTGCGGTATTGAAGCCCATGTTGGTGTAGTAGCGGGCCTGCTTGTTACCCCCTGATATTTCCACGGTACCGTCATACCGATTATAGGTCTTTTTCAGATAATCAGGTGAATAATAATCCACATTTGGGTACCGGAAAGGGTTGGCCCCGGAAGCGTGGTTGTAAATGGTTGCATCACTGTATAGTCTATCCAAGCCATCGTTTTGCCGGGCTTCATTATACAAGGTCATGTATTCAGCAGAGCCCAGGTACTTTGGATAAGCCTTCGGAACGAACATACCCGCATTTACTCTTGCTTTGATTTGTTGATCCTGTACTTCTCCTCTTTTGGTGGTGATGTAAACCACCCCTTTGGCGGCCCGGCTTCCGTAAAGAACCACCGCAGACACACTCTTGAGGAAAGTCACCTGCGCGATTTCTGTAGGCATTACACTGCCAGCTTCACGAGGTACGCCATCTACTAGCAACAGATAACCGTCCATTCCCCAGATATTGCCGTTAAACCCATTGGCAAAACCCTCCAGCCCTTCCAGGCTGCTAGTAGTGTAACTTTTCTCTAAGATTTCGGCCAGATTCACTACTGACACCCCCTCCAGCACACTTCCTTTGTTTACTTTCCGAAAAGCGACTTGTACGGGCTGCGTATCGCCAACGGGTGCCAGGTTGATTTCACTTAACCCCGAAGTTGCCTCAATTGACCTTTGCTCGTACCCCGCTGCTCTCACCGACAAAGTAGCGTTGGGAGAGGCCGTCAAAGAAAAAGTACCCAGTGAGTCGGTTACCGTATTTTCGGCTTCGCTCCCACTACTAACTACCGCCCCACGGAGCGGTTTTCCTTCCGCCCCGCGTACAGTAGCTTTAATATCAATCTTGTCCGTTGTCTGTGCCTGCAGTACCATGGGGGAACCCGTGACAGCTGCACATAGCATTACTATATAGATGTATTTCATCATGCTCAAGTTTAGAATACCTATTTTGGATTACAACCCCATTACCATCCTGGGTTCTGTCTGAACTCCAGATATATGCTTACATCAGCTGTCTTCAGGGGTAACCAGTAGTGTTTGCTGCTGAATTTCCGTTCCAGAATGACTTGCTCCCGTAGGTTGGTCACCTTGTTCTGTTTGGGATCTGTGGTATTGAAAGCTCCAGTGCGGTTAAATTCAAGGGAAGTTTTCAGTGTATAAGGGCTCTCAATCAACAGCAACCAGCGACGAAGATCATTGAAGCGGTGTCCTTCAAAAGCGAGTTCCACGGCTCGTTCACGTCTTACTTCACTCATGAACAGATCCAGTGATCCCAAAAACTTGTCGGCTACATGGCCTACACCCGCTCTATCGCGGAGCATATTGATAGCATCTACCGCAGTCTTGCTGTATCCTGGGACTTGGCCCACAGGAGAGCTATACCCTTGCGCAGCAGCTTCGGCGTACATAGTATAGATATCTCCTAATCTCATCCAAGGAAGGTGAATGTTAAGGCTGTTACCGTAATCGTATCCGTTGTCATACTTATTGGCCGTGATAGGAATGAATTTGTAAAGCAGGTACCCTGTGCGGCTACCGGTACTGATGTTCCTGAAATTACCTCCGGTGAAAAGGTTGGCATACCGGTCGTCTTTCACGGCATCAGGAATAGACCCTTGCACTACTTTTACCCCATCATATACAATGTCATTGTAAAACCGAGGGTCACGATTACGCCAAGGATACTCAGGATCATACCCAGATTCAGGGTCAGCCTTGGTGATGTCCTTGATAGGAAGCCCATTCGCCATGCCATAGAAATTCACGTAGTTAGCTGTAGGCAGGAACTTCACATCACCGTCAGTTAAGATAGGGGACGGCTGATATTGCTTACTAGTACCCCAGTTAGAGCTATTGGCCCCAAAGTAAGGCCCCCGGAAAATGGCTTCGGTGCTACCGGGCATCTGCCAGTTCTGACCAGTGGTATAGAAATTCTTGTAATACTCTTTGAAAGGCAGCAGTTTATGGGGAGCCTCACCGCTTTCAGATAATTGTAACAACTCCGCAAATGCCGCCGCAGCTTTCTTGCACAATTCAGGATTATAGCTTCTATTCCCGGTTGATTCAAAGTTCATCAAAGGACTACCAGACCACAGATAATTCTTACCCAGGTACCCCAGGGCCATGATCTTATTAATCCGAAGCTCATTTTTACCAAGCGTTCTTTTCCCAACCGTGGTATTGTCCCAGTTGACAGGCAATAAGTCGGCGGCAGCTCTAAAGTCCTGGGCTGCTTTCTCCGCGCATTCCTGGTAGCTTAAGCGGGGTAAGGTTAATTTCTGATCGCTGGGAAGTACGTAATCAATGTAAGGTAATCCGCCGAAGTACTGCATGAACTGGAAGTGGAACCAGCCTCTGAAGAACAGCAGTTGTCCTTTCACCAGGTTCTTTTCTTCCTCGGTGGCATCAGTCATCTTATCCAGGTTCTCCAGACCCATGTTGGCTTTTCTGATTCCGTACCAACCCAGTTTCCACATAGATTTTGTAAAACGGTCATCATTCGTGGACGTGTTGCTTCTATCCATCCAACCGGCTTGCCAGCCATCGTGCTCAGACTGCCAACCCCAGAAGTTTCCGTTATCTATTTTAACCGCAAAGTGGAAATCGCGGGCAGTAGACTGAATTTCATCATCTCCCCAGTTCCATGAATTCGTCCAATAAGCATTGGAGAAGTCTGGAATACAATGGTAGAGCTCCTCGGTGTACCCCTGGAAGTTGGTGAAGTTTTTAAAAGCTTCTTCCGGCGCAATGATAGACTCATCTGTTACGTCAAGGTAGTTTTCACAAGATGCCGTTAACACCATAGAGAATGCCAGGCCCCACCGCAGTAAAGTATTAATATATTTCTTCATATTATTTGTGCTAAAAAACAATGTCAACTCCTAAATTATAGCGCTTTACCGTAGGGTAAGCTCCCTGTGAAGCCCATCCTGTTCCTGCAAAGTTGGACTCCCGGTCATCTGGCATCTTGGTCCATACATAGAGGTTATTTCCGTTCAGATACACCCGAACATTGTTGAACCCGATTCTTTTGACTGCCTTGGAATTAAAGGTATAAGCGATCTCTGCGTTCTTCAGGCGTAGGTAAGAGCCGTCATACATGTACCTGTTGCCGCTGTTGTAACCGCTAGGGGTTGAGAGCCAACGGGGCATGGGAGTATCAGCATTGGTGTTATCTTTAGACCAGTAGCTTCCCTCTTCGTACACCACATGGTTTTGTGAACTCAAGCTGGTAAGCACCACCTGTCTGGTTACATTGTTCACGCCGTAGAACTGCACAAAAGCGCTGAATCCTTTCCAGTCTAACCCAACCGTGCTGTTGTAGGTGTTTTGCGGGGTGCCGGTATAACCAAAAGGAATGTTGTCAAATTGATCAATAACCCCATCTCCGTTATAGTCAGCGATCAAATAGTTACCAGGCATCTTCTGGTTGTCATTGGTGTTGTGTGCCGTGCTGGCATACAGCTCATCCCAATTGTTGTAAAAGCCTTGGTTCACGTAAGAGTAAGCCTGCCCAATCTGCTTGTTTTCCCTTTTCTGATATTCTGGGAGAAGCCCGGCGTCATCGGCATCCAGCACTTTGTTTTTAGAGTGGGTCATGTTAAGATTAGACCACAAGCGTAACCCAGTTCTAAATTTATGCTCAAGGTTTAGCACAAACTCATATCCCTGGTTTTGCACTCTTCCTAAGTTGGCAACCGGGGCTACCGCACCATAATAAGAAGGGATTGATCTGCTGCCACCAGCCAAAAGAATGTCATTCCGCTCGTCGCGGAAGAAATCCACGTTTCCGTGTATGGCTCCGTTTAAGAATCCGAAGTCAATTCCAACGTTGTATTTCTTTACTGTTTCCCAGCGAACATCCTCATTTCCAACAGAGTTTTCTCTGTACCAGTTGTATGGACTCTGTTCAGCTGCCTCTCCCGTAATACCAAGCCGTGATCTACCACCGTAGGCCCATTGGGTTAAGTAAAGCCATCTTCCGTTGATATTGTCATCCCCAATCTCTCCGTAAGATGCCCGTAATTTCAGCATATCAATGAAAGAGAGGGATTCCATGAATTTCTCTCTGGAAAGTAACCATCCAAGACCTCCGGAGGAGAAGAAGGCAAACCGGTTCTCTTTGCTGAATTTTTCTGATCCATTGTAGGCACCGTTGTACTCCAGCATATACTTACCTGCGTAGTTGTAAGTAGTCCGGAACACCCAGTCTTCCCTGAATTGCGGCACCTGGCTTCCTATCGCTAGTTCATTCCGGTTCACCAACCCCATGGCAGTGATGTCATGATCTTCTGCCACGGTGATCTTGTAGTTCAACTGAGCCTGGTAGAACAGTCTGCGCTGAGAAGCCCCATTGTCAACTGCCCCAGGAGTGGCACTCCATTTCACCCCTTCCTGAAAATCAAATCTGTTATTCGGGTCAAAACTTTGTTTGTACGTGACGGTTCCTGTCACCGGATCTACCCAGGTTTCCTGCGTAGTATTGTACAAGTCGTTTACGCCTCTGTCTCTTTCAATGAAGGTGTTATCTAAGGCGATAGTCCCTCTGAAATTAAGTCCTTTCAGGAGCATGTCTAGTTTCTGCTCCAGCACAAAGTCTGTGTTCAGGCGCGCCGTTGTTCTATACTGGATACCGCTGATTGCCAGTGACCTTACTGAGTTTTCGGCTAAACCTGGATTTTGGGCAAAATACCCCCATGAACCGTCTGAGTACTGAGGGAGAAACACATCTGGGGCATTACTGTAGGCGGCAATCCACATGCCGTATTCGTTGCCGCTTGCTCCCCACGGGCTTTTCTTCACGCCGTAGGAACCGGAAAGATTTGCTTTGAAAACCGTAGTGGGGGTGATCTGGAAGTCCAGGTTGCTGCGCACGTTCAACCGGTTGAAGCCATAGCCTGGCTCATACCCACGGTTGTTGTCAAATTGCCGCATCAAGTCTCCTTCGCGCAGGAAATCTGCACTGGTAAAGTACTTCACGAATTTAGAACCGCCGCTTACGTTCAAGCTGGCGTTATAAGACATGGCGTAGTCTCTGAACAACGTGTTTGCCCAGTCAACATTTGGATACCGCTCTCTTTCTGCCTCGTTTTCCGGAAAGCGGTATTTGTCAATGATAGCTGCCGGAAGGTAGTCATTCCAGGCAGATGGCCTGAGAGCCAATTCATTTTCTATGGCCCGGTTACGTACCCATAAGGCATCATACGCATCATATTTACCGGGCAATTTAGAAGGAACTTTCATGGTGGAGTTCACCCGTCCCCGTATCATGGCTTCTCCCTCCACTCCTCTTTTGGTGGTGATAATGATGACACCATTGGCCCCTCTGGAACCATACACAGCAGTGGCGGAAGCATCTTTCAACACAGAGACAGACTCAACTGAGCTAATGTCCACGCTTGTCATGGGCCGTTCAATACCATCTACCAGCACGAGCGGCGAAGAATTATTCCAGGAGCTTGACCCTCTAATCACAATTTGAGGATCTTCCTCCCCCGGCATACCTGTACTCGCTGACGTAACTACGCCCGGTACGTTACCCGTCAAGGCAGCTCCAATACTGGACACCCCACCGGCACGTTCCAACACTTTACCCGTGGTTTGGGTAATGGCAGCCACTACACTTTCTTTCTTCTGCTCACCGTACCCTACTACCACTACTTCCTGCAAGCTGTTGACATCTGCCTTCAAGGTCACATTGACCTGCGCTTTACTGCCTACCACCATCT
Organism: Rufibacter sp. JT3400010; assembly: GCF_054956755.1. Classification (NCBI taxonomy): domain Bacteria; kingdom Pseudomonadati; phylum Bacteroidota; class Cytophagia; order Cytophagales; family Hymenobacteraceae; genus Rufibacter; species Rufibacter sp. JT3400010. Next base: position 37,877 of record NZ_JBUDXA010000003.1, read on the forward strand.
CCTGCGTAACGTACCCAATAAAGCTGAAAACCAATACAGCTTCCTGCGACGGTACATTGATGGAATAGCTTCCATCTATACTAGTAGAGGTACCAATGGTGGTGCCTTTCACATACACACTTACCCCCGGCGCGCCTTGGTCATCGTCGCTTAGGATTACCTTGCCCGTGATGGTCCTGGTTTGCTGGGCAGCACTTCTTCCAACCGAGAACTCGGCTGTTTCTGCTGCCAGGTTAATTTCACTACTGCCTTTTGGTTGGGGGCTCATGCCAGACGCCCAGGATGTTCCAGCCAGAAGCCACTGAACACAAACCCCCAGGCAGGCATATCTTAGCAAATGCTGATTTTGTCGTAGAAATTTTCTCATGCCATTTTCATTTAATAAGTAGTTGAACAACCCAGATGCTTTTCATGTATGAATAAATTTGTTTGTAGTGTTTAAGGAGCGTCATCAACTGGCAAGCACTTAAGACCTCAGTGCCTTGACTCTACTCACTCCGGTTGATTCAAAGGAAGATTGTCGTTTAGTCAGAGAAGCCTGCTGATGGCACCATACATTTACCCGATAGGCCTTCTATTGCGTAAGCCCCTATGTTGGTGCCGGGAAAGCCAAATGAATTGACTTTGGATAGGTTTTGAGTAGTAACCTTTCCCACATCCCTCCTTCTCTTGAAGAGAAGCCCTTCCGCCAGGTATAGTAAGCGCTTCTTACCAACTTCCTCTTTGTCTGCCCAAGGCCGCTACTTAACATAATGGCTTTGCTCTTGCACTATTTTTAAAATAGAATCTTCAATGCCTTCCTTTTCTGTCCTTTGATTTTAAAAACATATGCTAATGTATTTTGCTAAGAGCTAAGATGAACTTATTCATGTAACACGTCTTTCATACCATGTTGCATGAGTAAAATCTGGTGTAACATATATGCGGCCTGATGTAACATAACCCGCAAATTTCAAAGGAATGGAGGTTTTTACTCTCTGAAGGATTTTGGCGCTGTAACAAAATCTAATTGACAAATCGGCAAAGTTGCTTTGAAAGACACCTAACATGACAAGGCGTAAAGCGGGCCAGGAAATGAGAAAAGATATTGGACTGTGTCAATACTAGATATGCGGGAACCTAGACGCACTTTGTGCCCAGCAGTGCTTCGAAGGCAGGATTTCAGCTTCTATTCTACTTCTGTATAGCTTATAAGCCTGTCTGTTTCAAGCCTTGTTTTCTGAAACCGGCACAAAAACGGAGACCAAGAAAGCGGTATTGGTTTTAAACACTTGTGAGATGGGCGTTCTTTAATAGGGCAGAAGCAACAGAAATTGACAATTCAGGCGCAGGAAAACAGATTATTGTCATTTTAACAAATAACTCTTCAAAACCCGTTTATTTTTAGTAAATAGCTTATTATTAGCGATTCATTAAGACAAAGGAAAGAATTCCGCTAAGTCTGAAAACTGAACCTGCCTTTCAGACGGTGCCTCAACCCTACAACAAATTAGTTCACTGGCTGAAGGCTCTTCATGAATCACAAGCCCCTATACCTTACCCCCTTTTCAGTGAAGATGAGATTCAAGCTTTTCTGTCTACTCTTTTGGATACATAGTATTGCGGCTGCGCAGTCCGTGAAAATGTTTTCAGTGGACCTGGAACTCTCCAACAGTCTTATCCATCAGGTATTTCAGGATAGCAAGGGCATTATCTGGGTAGCCACGCAAGACGGGCTGAACAGATATGATGGTTCTAAGTTTACTATTTACCGACATGACAAGAAGGACCCTCACTCCATCCTAAACAATTATGTTCGTTTCCTTTTCGAGGACAGTAAAGGACATCTGCTAATAGGGTATTACAATGGTCTGCAGCTCTATGACCATGCGACGGACTCCTTTAAAAAAATTCCCCTACTGCCGGATAGGGGTGAGGAATATGATGCCCACGTACTCACTATAACTGAACGGAAGAATGGTGAGGTCCTGGTTGGCACCTCTGGCTTTGGGGCTTATTCTTTGAGATTTGAGGGGCAGAAATACAAACTTCAGCAAATCAAACAGCAGATACCAGCCGATATTATCGATTACGTTTTTGAAGACCAAGACCAGAGCCTTTGGATAGGTTCCCAGGACAAAGGCCTCTTCCGCATCAGCAAGGATGGTAAAATAAGGTATTTCCCCGGCTCTGTCACATCTCCCCGAAACACCATTACGGGTATTTGCCAGGATAAAGAAGGCAATGTATATGTGAGTAGTGCCAACAATGGGCTTTTTATCCACAGAAAGTCTACTGACAGCTTTGAGAAGATCCCGTATCTCCCCTCACCCAATCTACCCATCAATACATTGCATTTGGGCAGAAAGGACATGCTTTATATAGGAACCGATGGGGAGGGCATCAAGATTTATGACCTTAAGAAGAAGAGTATCACCGAAGGGAATTTCAATGTCACCACCTTTGATTTCACAAAATCTAAGGTGCACTCCATTCTGGAAGACCAGGCGGGGAACCTGTGGTTAGGGATTTACCAGAAAGGCGTCATGCTGCTACCTGCCAGTGCCAGCAATTTCAAGTACATCGGGTATAAATCAATCAATAACAATACCATCGGCTCCAACGCCATTCTGAGCTTTTTTGAGGACCACAAAGGAATACTTTGGGTTGGCACAGACAGCGATGGTTTGTATGGGTTAGCTGCAAACGGGAAACAAGTAGCGCACTTCGGCCGCACCAGTGATCCCTCGTCTGTGTCTGCTTCCATCATGAGCCTTTTTGAAGACTCTGACCAAAACCTCTGGCTGGGTTCGTACCAAAACGGTTTAGCGAAACTAGACCGCGAGACCGGCAAATGTGACTATATCTCTACTATTAGGGATGAGAATTCCAATGTGGTGGAGCGTATCTATAGTATCACAGAAGACCGACAGAAGACACTGTGGATTGCCAGCATGGGAGCCGGCCTGTTCTCCCTGGATTTACGCACGCAGAAAGTCACCCACTATGACGCCGTTCCCGGTTCACCCAACACAGGCCAGGAGAATTTCCTCCACAACCGCTGGATCAACTCCCTGCTGCTGACCAGCAAGGACAAGCTTTATATTGGAACCTATGATGGCATTGGGTGCTTAGATCTGAAAACCAAGAGCTTTACCTCTACCCACGGGACCAACCGGTTGCTGCATGGCCTTATTATTTACTCTTTGTATGAAGACCCAAAAGGAAACATCTGGATTGGCACCTCACAGGGACTGAAGTATCTGGATGGCAGAACCAATGAGATAAAGTCTTTCACCATAGATGACGGCTTACCCAGCAATGTAATTTGTGCGGTAAAGGGAGATGCAGCGGGTAACCTTTGGATTAGCACCAATTACGGCGTCTCAAAGCTGAACCTCACCAAAAAGCGCTTCGTGAATTATTATGCCAACGATGGCTTACAGGGCAATGAATTCAGTAAGGGAGCAGCCTTTGTGAATGGGAAAGGCCAAATCATCTTTGGCGGGGTCAATGGCATCACGTACTTCAACCCGCAGGAAATTCCTGATGTGATTTCCGCGCCCGGGAAAAAGCTGGAAGTTCGCATCACCGGTTTTTACCTTCATAACCAACCGGTGAAGAAGGGGACGAAATCTGGCAGCTATGATATAGTAGATACCGCTGTGCTGGATGCTGACTTATTCCACCTCTCGCACAATGACAACTCCTTCAGCATAGAATTGGCTACCCAGGACTTTGCCAATCCAGAGCGCATCACTTACCAGTATTCCCTGCAGGGCGGGAATTGGATTAGCCTTCGGCCGGGTACCAACACGGTGAACTTTACAGATCTGGCTCCTGGAACGTACCGTTTCAAGGTAAGGGCAAAAGACTATAGCCTTTCTTCTGCCGTAAAGGAGGTTACCATCATTATTTCCCCGGCCTGGTATTTCTCTACCGGGGCAAAGGCTGTTTATGCGCTTTTACTGGCAGCAGCTTTTCTATTGGTAGTGTTGCAGGTCAGGCATCGGCAGCGCACGCGGCAAAGAATGCAGGAGCACCTGCAGGCCAAACAAATCAATGATGCCAAGTTGCAGTTCTTCATCAACATCTCCCATGAGATTCGGACCCCCATGTCTTTGGTGATAAGTCCTTTGAAAAAGCTGATTTCCACAGACAAAGACCAGGACCGCCAAAAGTCTTACGCGACCATGCAGCGCAATTCTGAACGGATCCTGCGTCTGATCAACCAGCTCATGGACATCCGTAAGATTGACAAGGGACAATTGCAGTTAAGATTTCAGGAGACCGAAATCGTGGGCTTCCTGGAAGAGCTTTGCGCCATCTTTGACGAGCAAGCCCGGTCTAAAAACATCGACTTCCACTTTCACCACGAAGTGGAACGGCTACCAGTATGGGTAGATCCTAACCAATTTGATAAGGCTATCCTGAACGTGCTGTCCAACGCCTTCAAGTTCACCCCTGAGAACGGCAGGATTGGCCTTTACCTTCACGCTGGGGAAGATGAAACTGCCACAAATGAACTGCGCCACTATTTTGAGATTGTTATTTCAGACAACGGGATCGGCATTGCCGAAAGCGAGCGGGAGAAAATCTTTGATTGCTTTTACCAGGTTCAAGACGCCCATAATCATTTTGTGGCAGGTACTGGCATTGGCCTACACTTAACCCGCTCCATTGTTGACCTCCATCATGGCCACATAAGAGCAGAAAGCAACCCAGAAGGCCCAGGAACCCACTTTATCATGCGTCTACCTTTGGGTAAAGACCACCTGAAGACAGAAACACTCCTGGAGACACCCACACCTGTATTGAAACCTGAGCCTGCCGTTCTGGTTGTACCCACTCCCGTGCTTGACGGGGAAAAGGTGAAGCCGAAATCCAGCACTAAAAGCCATGTGCTGGTGGTAGATGATGATGAAGAAATCAGGAAGTATATCTGTGAGGAGTTTTCTACCGAGTTTCATGTAACCGAGAGTTCTAATGGCAAAGAAGCGCTTTCTGTTTTGCTGAACAAAACACCTGATTTAATTATCAGTGATGTAATGATGCCCGAAATGGATGGGATTACCTTGTGCCGGAAGATCAAACAGAATGTGAACATCAACCACATTCCAATCATCCTGCTCACAGCCAAATCAGAGGAGGAAGACAAACTGGAAGGTTTGGGCATTGGCGCCGATGCCTATCTGGTGAAACCGTTTAACATTGAGATTCTGAAAAAGACGGTTCAAAACATCATCAAGAACCGGAAGATGCTCCGGAACAACTTCAGTGGCAATCAGCACCAGAATGACAAAGTTCAGAAAGTTGCCATGAAGTCAGCAGATGAGAAACTGCTGTCTAAACTGCTTGACATCATCAACCAGAACATAGGCAACCCAGCCCTGAACATAGAAATGATTACCAGAGAGATTGGTATCAGCCGGGTACACTTACACCGCAAGATGAAGGAACTGACGAATCAATCTACCAGTGACTTTATCCGGAACGTTCGCCTGCAACAGGCGGCTGACCTCCTTTCCAGCAAACATCTTAATATCTCTGAGGTAGCCTTCGCGGTGGGGTTCACAAACCTTACGTCTTTTTCAACGGCTTTCAAGGAACTTTACGGAATGTCACCAACAGCTTATATGGAGGCTCATTCCAAGCAATAGCACACCTAGGGTTGCTTACAGTTTCATCATTGGGGGAGCAAGAGTAAATAATTCTTCCTGCTCTCCCCTTACCTCCACTATGCCTGGTACCTTGCTTTGCTCTTGGGTGAGTTTAACAAAGCTTACGCTGTTCCTTATTTGAAAGCGATAACGCTCTGTTTTTGGGCTTGTATTTGAAAATCTGCTCTAAATCACCACGCACCAAAGCCTGCTTCCTGTTGCGCCCACACTCCATTTGTACTTCCCCAGCCTTTTCCAAAGGTTAAAGGCCTTCATCGGCAGCCAAGTCATTTCTTCCGGTAGCTGATGCGGCTTTGGTCTGCTTCTCTCCTGATTAGTTCTTCGCCTACATTCTCGCTCATTCTGTAGAATCATTCTAAATAACTTGGCATTTCAGAATGTATGCTTTAATATTGAGCTATTATTTAGATCAAGTCTAATTAACAAGTAGAACGCTTGTTTAGAAATATGGGAGTACCAGCTACGTGGCAGTCTGTAAAGCATAACCAATTCTTTGGAAAGGAGCTTTTCCTCTTCTTTTTCTTCTTTTTCATCAGCGCTTTGGCTGGTATGGCGCAAGACTTGGGAACGGTCTCGGGGAAGGTGGTAGAAGCGGGTAACAAGGCCCTGGAATTCGCCAACGTTTCTATCCAAGGCACCAATGCCGTAGCCCAGACCAAGGCAGACGGTTATTTTTCCTTATCCGCCCCGGCGGGCGATTATGACTTGGTTATCTCGTTTGTGGGCTATTCCACCAAAACAACCAGAATACGCCTGGTGGCTGGCCGCACCACTACCCTAGGCAACATTACCTTACAGGGAAGCCTGAACATGGGCGAGGTGGTGGTCACCGGAAAAACGCAGAACACCGCTATTAAGGAGGAGGGTTTTAACGTGACCGTGCTGGATGCCAAAAAACTGTACAGCACCTCCGCCGACCTGAACCAAGCCTTAAACCGCACTACTGGTATTAGGGTGCGCGAAGAAGGAGGCGTAGGTTCCAATTTCAGTTTCTCTTTGAATGGCTTTTCGGGAAAACAGGTCAAATTCTTTCTGGACGGCATTCCCATGGACAACTTCGGCTCTTCCTTAACGCTCAACAACTTACCGGTAACCATGGCCGAACGGGTAGAAGTGTACAAGGGCGTGCTTCCCAACCATTTGGGGGCAGATGCTTTGGGCGGTGCGGTGAACATTGTGACCCGGGCGAACCCTAACTTCCTGGACCTTTCGTACGGTTTTGGCTCCTTCAATACGCATAAAGCCTCCATCAACGGAGCCTTCACCAATCCCAGAACCGGGCTTACCCTTCGGGCGAACGCTTTCTACACGTACTCAGACAATAACTACAAGGTAGAGGTGAACCCCATTGACCTTACCACTGGGCAAAAGGCCGAGAAACCGCAGGAAGTAGAGCGCTTCCATGACGCCTATGAATCTGGAACGCTCCAGTTGGAGAGTGGCATTACCGGCAAAAAATACGCTGATCTGCTCCTTATTGGGCTTATTGCCTCGGGCAATGACAAAGAAATTCAGACCGGCGTCACCATGGAGCAAGTCTTTGGGGCCAGGACTTCCCGCTCCTCCTCCCTGATCCCGACAGTGAAGTACCGGAAAGCGGATCTCTTTGTGCAAGGCTTGGACGTGAGTCTGTACAGCGCCTATAACATGACCCAGAACCGGTTTATAGACACTACCCGCCTGCAATACAACTGGAACCAAGAAACAAAGAGGACCACTACGGCTGAAGCCGTTCGTACCCAACTGAAGAACCTCGACAACGAAGGCCTGGTAACTGCCAACCTCAGCTACAAACTTTTTCCAGACCATTCCCTGTCGTTTAACTACGTTTTGTCTGATTTCGGCCGAAAATCCAGTGACGTGGAAGACCCGGAGAACGTGACATTTCAATACCCACAGAGCCTGAACAAACAGGTCATGGGCCTTGCCTGGCAAATGAGCAAGAAACGGTTCAACGCCACGGCCTTCTCCAAGCTCTATCTGCTTAATGCCAGTTCCTTTGAACAAGTCTCAGACGGAACGGGTAACCCCAACTACCAAGCCATCCAGACCAAAACCGATAACATAGGATATGGTACAGCGTTAGCCGGTTTCATTTTGCCGCAACTGCAATTAAAAGCCTCTTATGAGCACACTTACCGCCTGCCAGAGGCGATAGAATTGCTGGGCGACGGATTATTTGTCCGGAGGAATTCGGCTTTGAAGCCTGAGAACAGTGATAATATAAATGTGGGGGCCAGTTATTCCTTCAAGCTTCGCACAGATCACCAGTTTGCCTTTGAGACCAATTACATCTACCGCAATTCAGATGACTACATCCGTCTGGATCAAAGACAAGCCCAGCCTATTGACCGGCAGTACATCAACATGGGAAATGTGGTTACAAACGGAATAGAGGGTGATTTCAGATACTCCTGGCAGAACAAGTTCCAGGTTGGTTTAAACCTTACCTACCAGAACATTATTGACAAAGAGGAATTCTTGACGAGCACCAACCTTACGGGTACCACTGTCTATAAGAACCTGGGCTACGATCATCGGATTCCCAACATGCCGTACCTGTTCGGAAATGCGGAAGTAGGGTATTCTTTCACTGAACTAGGCGCAAAAGACAATGTGCTTACCCTCAACTACAACCTCAACTACGTGGAGGAGTACTACTTCACTCCGCAGCACTTAGGTTCCAACAACAATGATATCATTCCGCGCCAGGTAGCTCACAATGCCATGGTTAACTACACGCTGCAGAATGGCAAATACGGTTTGTCGCTGGAGTGCCGGAACCTGACCGATAGCAAACTCTTTGACAATTACCTGCTTCAGAAGCCCGGCCGTTCCTTCTTCTTACGAGCCAGATATTTCATCAATAAATAACATCACCAACCAATAATTACCTACATGAAGTCCACATTCAAAAGACTAGCCAAATTCAGCTTTCTAGCGGGAGTAGCTTTTACTGCCTTTTCCTGTAATGATAACGAAAACGACGATCCTACCCCGGTAGCCGAAACTGACAAGGTGTTTGCCTTAGGTGTGGGTGTCACCACTTCCACGGCTACCACTAACTACGTAGTGCAGACCAGCAACCTCATGAGCGGCACCATTTCCTTAACCGGGAACGGTCTCCTGCAGTCGGGTTATCGTGATTATGCTTTTGGCGGCGGCACGTTCTACAGCATTGGCGGGCTAGGAATTACGGATGTCAATGCCATTACCCTGAACGCTTCAAACCAACTGACCACCAGAACCGGGCTTACGTTTGAAGAGGCCAACAATCAGTTCATAGACGCAGACGGCACCGGAACCACCATGGTGGGCGCGTCTTTGCCAGCCTCTCCCACAGCAGGCCTTAATGCCAAGTTCTACACGGTGAATGTTGCCTCCAACGCTATCACCAACAGAGCAGATGTGCCCATGAACAGCATTCACCCAAGTAACAGAGATTGGCTGTTCCATACCGGTATGCAGGTGAGAGGCAACCAACTGTTCCAGACGTTTTACCCGGTGAACTACACCACCTACGCCACCACCAATACAGACACCTGCTACGTAGCCATCTACAACTACCCTGGCTTCGGGCTGCAGAAAGTAATCAAAGACACCCGCACGGGTCCGGCCGGAGCGTTCAATACCCAGTCTGGCCTGTTCAAGACCGAGAACGGAGACCTGTACACCGTTTCCAACAGCAGCTACTCCAACGGCTACAGCCAGTCAACCAAGCCCGCCGGTATCTTGAGAATAGCGGCCGGAACTACAGAATTCGACAAAAACTACTTCTTCAACACAGATGCAGCACCTAACGGCGGAAAAATAGCGCACGCCATCTACATTGGAAACAACAAGCTGTTCGCCGCCGTGACGGTGGTAGCCCCTACCCTCCAAGACAGATGGTCTGACAACAACCTTCGGCTTGCCATTGTGGACTTATCTGCCAAAACCATCACTCTGGTAGTCAATGTGCCGCAGTTCAAAGGCCATGGCGGCAGAAGTTTTGCTGCGTTGCTGGATGAAGGAAAAGTGTACACCGCCCTTAACATCAATGGCGTAGAGACCATTTACCAAACTGACGTAGCCACCGCCACCGCTACCAAAGGCGCCGTGATTGAAGGCTCGTTCCTGGGCGGCATTGCCAGACTGAAATAACCCGTATTTCCACCAGCTCCGGCCTGTCCTTGCCGAAGCTGGTTTTTATTTCCCTAATTCTCCAACCAAATGAAAGGCAAAAAAGCAACCAACCCCAGCGTAGCAAGACGCATCAATGATTGGCTTCACCTCTGGCTGGGGCTGGTGTCTGGCATTGTGGTGTTTATTGTGAGCATTACGGGCTGTTTTTACGCTTTTCAGCAGGAAATCAAAGATGCCCTGGAGCCCTGGCGGTTTGTGGAAGTGCAGGAGAAGGCTTTTGTGCCGCCCAGCCAACTGCTAGACACTGCCCTGGCGTACATGCCCGGCGCAGAGCCCACCGGCCTTACGTACAGCAACCGAGAGGAAGCGGCGGCCGTGGGTTTCAGCAGCTTTGAGAATGGGAAACGCAGTTTCACAGCCATTTTCCTGAACCCTTATACCGGTCAATTCCTACAGAAGCAGAAGTCCATTGGGCAGGGCGAATTTGATTTCTTCCGGTTTATTATTGATGGGCACCGCGCCCTTTGGCTGCCGTACAACATTGGCCGCCCTATTGTGGGGGTGTGTACGCTTATCTTTCTGGTGCTGCTGGTGACCGGCCTTGTCATGTGGTGGCCCAAAAGATGGAACAAATCTAACCGTGATAAAAGCTTTAAGATCAAATGGAGCGGCAGCTTTAAACGGGTGAACTATGACCTGCACAATGTGCTAGGCTTCTACAGTTTGTTACTGGCGTTGGCGTTGGGCGTGACCGGCTTGGTTTGGAGCTTTACCTGGTTTGAAGACGGCTTGTACTACGTCACTTCCGGCGGAAAAGAGAAACCCGATCACCACCATCCGCATTCAGATACCACCCAGGCGGCGCTGCTGGCCAACAACACCGTATCTGCGCTGGACAGGGCCTGGTACAAAACCATTGCCGTAGAACCAGACGCGCAGGGTTTCTACATGACGCCAGTTCTGAAGGACAAGGATGATGCTCTGGAGATTATCGCGTACCAGGACCATGGCTCCTGGTATAACCGAAACGAATATTACTATGACCAGTACACGCTGGAGCTGTTCAGGGTACAAGGCGACCGTTACGATGAAGCCGGCTTCGCCGATAAATTGTCTTTGCTCAACTATGACCTCCACATAGGAGCCGTCTGGGGGTTGCCGGGCAAGGTATTGGCTTTCTTTATCAGCCTGATCTGCGCCAGCCTGCCTGTCACCGGGTTTCTGGTGTGGTTAAACAAAAGGAAAAAGACAAAGAAGAAAGCGAATTCCAGCAGATCTCCGGAGAATCTTAACGTAAGGAATCCTAACGTAGCAAGAGTATAAAAGGACTTCAACTTACTGCCCCACCACATCAAAAAGCTACTGACAAGTAAAATCTGTCAGTAGCTTTTTGATGAATCGTACTTTCCACTTCTTCTAAAGCAGCCAAGAAAGATATGTACTTTCTGGCTGGCGCAGTTTTACGCTCTTTTTTTCTAAAACTAGCCAAAACGAGTGGGCGCCGTTACAGAACCCTGTCACTACAGCAACCCGCGCGATTTAAATTCCAGGTACTTGTTGATGGCGTTGACGGTGAGTTTGTCGGGTGGGGTTAACACTGAATGGATGCCGTGGGCCGTAAATTCCTTCACGATCTGCCGTTTCTCATAGGCAAACTTCTCCGCGATGGCTTTCAGGTAAACTTCCTCCAGGTTTTCGGCGGGTTTTTCCAATAACTCCTTCGTTTCAGTATTCTCGAAGAAGACCACCAGTACCAGGTGGTGTTTGGCTAATTTGCGCAGGTACGGCAACTGGCGTTTGGCACCGTTCAGGGTTTCAAAATTGGTGAACAGGAGCAACAAACTGCGCTGCTTTATTTTAGAACGAATGGTGACGTATAGCCGCTGAAAATCGGTTTCCTGGAATTTGGTGGTTTGGTTGTAGAGTACTTCCAGAATTTTCTGTAGTTGGGAGGCACGGCGCTCGGCGGGCAGCACCGAACTGATGTGGTTTGAGAACGTGATTAAGCCCGCTTTGTCTTCTTTGCGCAGCGCCACGTTAGACAGCACCAAGGAAGCGTTGATGGCGTAGTCCAGCAAACTCAACTCGGCGAAGGGCATTTCCATCACACGGCCTTTGTCAATAAGACAATACACTTGCTGCGATTTCTCGTCCTGGTAATGGTTCACCATCAATTCAGATTTACGGGCCGAGGCTTTCCAATTGATAGTGCGTTGGTCGTCACCGGCTACGTAAGACCTGATCTGTTCAAACTCCGCACTGTGCCCCACTTTCCGCATTTTCTTGATACCCATGGCCGAAAGGTGCTGCGAGGCCGCCAGAAACTCATACTGCCGCAACTGGATAAACGACGGATAAACCGGCACTTCTTGCCCCTGCCCGAAGCGGTAGCGCCGGCGGGTCAGGTGCAAAGGCCCGTTCACGAACACGTTGGTGGCTCCAAAAGCGTACACGCCGCGTTGCACCGGCCTAAGCAGGTATTCAATCACGTGCGTCTCGCCTTTGGGAATCTGCACCAGAAAGCTGGCATCGCGCTTCTGAAACTGAAAGGGCAATTCCTCTATTACTTCTACCCGCACCGGAAAAGCGTAATAGTTCTCCACGTACAGGTACACCGGGTTCTCACTTCCGTTAGAGAGTTTTTCCTGCATACTGCGCGACGCCATCACTCCCTGCGGGTGACGGAACAAGGCCGCCATATCCATGCCCACAAACAGCACCAACACGCCCAGCAGAATCTTCACCAGAAACAGGAAAGCCGGAAAAAAGAACGCCAGCACAAACAAGCCTACTAGGCCAGACACGGCATAGTAAAAGTACTTGGTGAAATACAGGCTGCGGAGAAAGGACACTAGCGACGGGATTTTAGGGTCGATTTGCGAAAAAAGGGTTGTAAACATACTATGGCGCGGAAGTTACTTCCGTGACTTACCGACTTAGAAGAAAGTCACGGAAGTAACTTCCGCGCCATAGTAGCATAGAAAGAACACTAGCGGGGAACCTCGGTTTTCTGAATGATTTGCTTGATGACATCGTCTGGGGTGGCGCCTTCCATTTCCCGCTCGGGTGTGAGCAGGATTCTATGCCGAAGCACCGCTGGAGCCAGTTCCTGCACATCCTCGGGCGTTACAAACGAACGGTTTCTGATGGCGGCCAAGGCTTTGGCGCTGTTCAGCAATGCCAAGGAAGCGCGCGGGGAAGCTCCCAGGTACAGAGATTTGTTCGCACGGGTCTGTACTACCAGGCTGGCAATGTATTCCAGTACTTTAGGGTCTACGTGTACCTCCTGCACCTGCTTCCGCAAGGCGGATATTTGACCTGCGTTGAGCACCGGCTGTACTTCGTCTACCTCGCGCTGCAACGCAGGCCGGTGGTGGTGTACGCCCAGAATGGCCACTTCCTCTTCCAAAGACGGATAATGCACCAGAATCTTAAACATGAAGCGGTCTAGTTGCGCCTCCGGCAAGCGGTAGGTTCCCTCCTGCTCAATCGGGTTTTGGGTAGCCAGCACCAGGAACGGGTCGGCCATAGGGTATTGGGTACCGTCATGGGTGATTTGCTGTTCTTCCATGACCTCAAACAAAGAAGACTGCGTTTTGGCCGGGGCCCGGTTTATCTCGTCAATCAAGACAAGGTTAGAGAAGATGGGGCCTTGTTTGAACTGGAACGTGGCCGTACCCGGATGGAATACCGACGTACCCAGCACATCTGAGGGCATGAGGTCTGGGGTGAACTGAATACGGTTAAAGCCTACGTCAATGGTGCGGGCCAGCAGTTTGGCAGTGAGCGTCTTGGCGATGCCGGGCACGCCTTCAATAAGCACGTGCCCATCGGCTAAGATGGCCACCAGCAACAGGTCAATGAAGGCTTCCTGCCCCACAATCCGTTTCTTAAGCTCGATTTTAATGCGTTCTACGGCTTCCTGCAACGCAGAGAAATCTGTAGTAGGTGCCAGCCCAAGGGCGGCGTCTTCTAGTGGTTCCATCATATTGAGTTAACGGCGGGTGGCTTGCCGGTAAAAGCTTTCTAATTGTGTATTGAGTTGCCAAAGGTTCTGTTCCTCCAGGCTGGCGGTAGACCTTACATACCTAATCACCCGGAAAAGCTCGGCCATGGCTGAAGCTGGTACCCCTGATTTTTGGGTAATCCGGTCCTGTAGTTCTTTGTCCAGTTCATTGGTATTTTCATGGTAGTGCAGGCGCAGGTACTCCAGAAAATACGTAATTTTCTTTTCGGCCAGGCCGCGGTGGTCCTGGGAATTAAAGTACAGGTTGCCAATGACCCGCACAAATTCCAGCGTAGTGTTTCTGGGTTTCTCCAGAACGGGAATAATACGCTGGGTGCGTTTGCTTTCAAACAGCACAAAAATGAGCAGGCTACCCAAGGTCAGGTAATACGCCCAGGCCAAGGCATCATGGCTGAGCAACACCCTGAACACCGAGCCACTCCCGGCGGGGCCTTGCTTCTGGTACTCATCCCACCAAACGGGCTGTACTTTCAAATGTGACAAACTCAGCGCGGCATACTTATTTTGCCTCGGTTCAATGACGTGGTAATTGGTAAAAGCGAAGGGCACCGAACTGATGAAGAAGCGACCTTTTCCGTAATTGATTTGCACGAAGTTGGTGTCTCCGGCGGTATTCTTCCCCAGCACTACTGTTTTCAGGTCAGAATCTAAGGTGAGGATTTTGTTTACTTTCTGCCACGCATAGACCGTCGGTTTTACCTTTTGAAGTTGTGGGTGCGTGAAGAGAACGCCTAAAGAATCCTGCTTCGGTTTTGAGGAGTCTTCTACTTTGAAACCCAAGGCATCTTGAAACCGAGGGGAAAACCGATGCGCACTGATGAACACGTCATTCCCCGCCTCCACAAATTGAAGGAGCGCCTCCAGTTCCAGCTTATCTACCTGAAAAGCCGAGTTCACAAAGATGTAGTTTATGGGCTGTTTTGCGCTATCTGGGCCTAAAACAGATTCCTCCACCTGGTTCACAATAGGCAACCGCACAGACGTGACCGGCTGTTCTTTGAACAAATCGGGTAGCAGCTCAAAGAGCACGTAGGTGCCATACGGAATCTTGTCTTTGTTGGAGAAAGTCTCTTTCCAGTCAATCGGCTTGGGCCGATAATATTCCACCACCACAAAAACGGCGAACAGCAGGCCTAACCCCAGGGCGTAGGAACGGTAGTTTTTCATGCCGTTTTGGAAAAAGACTGGGTAAACTTCTGAAACGATTGGCGCACCACTTCAAACTTTTGCTGGTCTAAATAAGTGCCGCCGTACCAGACGTATTCAAACAGTTGGGTCACGCGCTCAAACGGCATTCTCAGCGGAGAGCTTTTCAGTTCGTTCACATAGCTCCAGTTGGTTTTCCCCGGTTTCCAGTCAATCAGGCCTTGGTCGGTGAGGGTTTTCAAGGTACGCAGGTAGTACAGCCGAATGGCCCGCCGGTAATCGCCTTGGGCTTCGGCTTCTTCCAAGAGCGCCTGAAAATCTATTTCATGGATGTTTTCGCGGTACGTTTCATAGGTGATAGCGGCAGCGGCTGGTTTTCTGCCGAACAAGCCTACAAAATCAACCTGAAACAGTTTCAGAACTACAAACACGGTGGTACCAATGGCGATGCCGTACAGCACGTACTTCCAAAAGCTGTCGTATGATTTAGAGGTCAGCAACCTGGAAATGTAGTTCCCCACTTTGCGCCAGAAACGCTCCCAGAAAGACATATCGGGACGTACATCTTGCTGGTACTGGAAATCTCTGTTTGCACGGAACTCCTTTAACTTCTCGGGATTAGGGTAGCGAATTTCCAAAGGCACAGGAGCCACCGGAGCGGAAGTCTGGGCCGTAGTTTGGGCAAACGCAGTTCCGTTTAAGGCACAATTCCAGAGAAACAGCACAAAAACGAGTAGACAGAAACGCACGAACACAGCTTAATAAAGGTCAGTTCCGGCCGAGGCGCGGGATTGGGCACCTATTTGGTTTACCTGCTCCAGCAGACCTATGCCTTCTTTTTTCTCTACCAGATCGAAATACAGAAATGCGATGGAGGTAATGGTGAGAACATACAGGAGCAAACTGATGAAGGTGGTAAAGGCGGTGGCTACTACCAACAATACATCACTTTCGCCGCCCGGCAAGTGCAGAATCCGGAGAACGTACACTACAATAGCCGGCAAAGAGGCCGCAAACCCCACTATTCCCTGTATCAAGAACATCAGCAACAGAAATCCGAAGCTAGACCACCAGTGGCCTTTAACCAGGTAGAAACAACGCTCCACGGCATCCAGAAAACCTACCTCTTCGTGCAACATGACCATGATGAACATACTACACGCCACCGCCACGTAGATACCCGGCAGCAACAGCAGCAACGAAGCCAACGCTATCATGAGTCCTACGCCCACGCTGGAATACAGGCAGGGAATGAAATTGCTTTTGACGCTTTCCCAGACCTGGGCGGTTTCTACCTGTCCCTGGTTCTGTTTATACTGCAGCATGTACGAGTAGACCGTCAGGCACAGCAGCACAAACCCCACCAACGTAAAAAACAGGCTGACCCAGTATTGGAGAGACAGCAGGCTTTGGGCAAATGCAAAGGCGCCCAGAGAACCGTAGCGCTCCGTTCCGGATAGGGCCTTTAGTTGGGCACCCTGGTAAATGCCCGAGAAAATAGCGGACAGAACCGCAAACGGCACCACGTACCACAAAATGCAGGTAAAAAGCGGCCTGAAGTTCTGCCGGAGAAACCCGATAGTGGCATTTATTTTCTGCCCGGTATCGCGCTCCAGCCTAAACTCCATCAGTTGGTCTTTCATGAGCAGATAATTTGGCTTGCAGCCAGTAAGGATATAACAGGAAGTAAAAGACAATAAGCGCGGCCGAAGTCCCGATGATAAAGAGACTGGCATACAGCGGCATCTGAGTATGGCGAGTCACAAAACCTTCCAGAAAACCGGCCATGATAAAAATAGGCACCAGCCCCACCACAATTTTGAGCCCGTGTTTGGCCCCTTGCCGGAAAGACTCCATGCGGGAAAAAGTTTTGGGGAAGAGCAGGCTGTTGCCCAGCACAAAACCCGCACACCCCGCAATGATAATGGCCGAAATCTCCAGGGTACCATGAATCCAGATGGTGAGCACCGAGGTGAGCAACAGGCCCTGTTTGTAGAAAAAGTACTGGAAAGCGCCCAGCATGACTCCGTTTTGCAGCAAAATCCAGAAAGTACCCACAGAAAGCAAAGAACCCATAACAAAGGCCATAAACGCTACCTTGATGTTGTTGTAGGTGATGGCCAGGAACATGGTGGCTTCATCGGTTTGTTTGTACACCGCCATGGGGTCGCCTTTCTTGATGTTGGCCAGCGTCTGGTTCACGTACTGGTCGCCCAGAATAAGCCGCACGAAGGTGTCATCATACGCCGCCGATAACGCCCCAATAAAACAGGCCGACGCGAAGATGAGAAACGCAAAAAACAGCTGCCGGTGGTATTGCCGGAACAGCAAAGGCAATTCCTGCTTCCAGAACAGCACCAACCGGTTACTCTTCTCTTTCTTGTTGCGGTAAATGGTCTGGTGGACTTTGCCCGTGAGGCTGTTCAGATAATCTGTGTTGTCAGAATCTGGGTAGAACGTGCGGGCGAAGGACAGATCATCGGTTAGCTCAATAAACCTATCGGCCAACTCATCTGGGTTGGCCGTGGGTTCTGTGGCGTACCGTTTCCATTTAGCTGAATTCTGTTTGATGAAAGCGGCCTCGCGCATGCCTCGTGCTTTTGTTTCCTTCCAAATATATCTAACTTAGGCTACTTATTAAAGCAGATTTTCTTTTAAATGGACACCATCAAGATTAAAACTACCCAGAATGTGGAGGTAGAATACGCCATTGCCAGTGTGGGAGATAGAATTCTGGCGTATTTGATTGATGCTGTGGTGGTTTTTGGCTGGATTATCTGCTGCTCCATCGTTTTCTCCCTGGTCTTTGCCTCCGGCAACACTTCTAAAAGTGCTATTATAGGCATGGTGGTACTTGCCATGGTGCCCATCACCTTCTATCATCTGCTCTGCGAAATCTTCCTGAACGGGCAAAGCCTGGGGAAAAGAGCCAAAGACATCAAAGTCATCAAGCTGAACGGCCAATCACCTAGTCTGGGTGATTACCTGCTGCGGTGGCTTTTCCGGATTCTGGATATCTGGTTCTACGGCATTGTGGCCATCGCTACTATTGCCATTAACGGGAAAGGCCAACGGGTAGGTGATTTGGCGGCGGGTACCTGTGTGATTAAAACTACGCCCGTGAAGAGACAGAATCTGTTTCAGGTACCGTTAGAAGAAAACTACACCCTTGTCTTCCCCGAGGTAGCCGTTCTCTCAGACAAAGACATGGCTTTGATCAGAAAGCTGCTTTCCAAAGCCATTGAACACAAAAATGAAACGCTGTTACAACGCATCGCGGAACGGGCCAAAGAGGTAATGGGCGTGCAGCCCAACCTAACAGACCGCGAGTTCCTGAAAACCGTGATCAAAGACTACCAGCACCTTACCGCGGGTATGGAGGCGTAATTTCCCTTTGTTTCCGCTGGTTCTCCAGCTATTCTTCCTTGATAATATCAGGCTTAATGCCCTGCTCATTCAGGTGGAAAGGGATGATACTGATAGAGCCGTCTTTTTCCAGCACGGCATACTTAATCTGGTCCATATTTTCCAGCCCCTGCGACTTTCTGGCGGCTTCCAGAATATCATCTTCCTGTAATCTGGCTTTGTCCATGCGGTCTAGCAGCGGCTTGCCGTTTTCCAGAATGATCAAGGGAATACCATTGATGACACTGTCCAGAAACCTGAACCTGTTGGTAGCCAGGGAAACCATAATATCGGCGAAGACCAGCGTTAGAATCACCAGCATACTTCCGGTAATGGATTTATCCTCATCTACCAGGGCATTTTGCACGGCTTCGCTTATGATCAAAAGCAACACCAGATCAAAGGCTGTCATCTCGCCCAACGTACGCTTCCCCGCCATGCGCAGGATAATGAACACCATGATATAAACAATCAGAGCCCTTAAAACGATTGATTCCATAGCTGCAGGTTTTGACGTTATTTGACGTTATAGATACACAAATTGATGCGCCTTCAATTGGGCTTTGCCAACCGTTACGTCCAGTTGATGTGAGCCCGTTTTGTGAGGGATCAGGTAGAAAATGATCAATCCGTTTTGCACCGAATGGAAGGTGTAGATCAATTTATGATCCTTTACTTCTACCGCCACGGGCTGCGGCACCACCTGATCAATCCTTACTTTTCTGATATAGTCATTATTTAAAATGACTTGAGCATTCTTGCCTAACTGGCCCACCTGTATGTGCAGTTCAGTCCCTTTTTCAACCCGCATAAACCGGGTGTACTCAAACTGAACACCATGGGCCGTAACCTTCCTGTCACTCAGCAGACCTTTCCCAAATAGGCCGAACGCCGCCGCTACCAGCACCATCGCCATCAAAGACCAGAACACCCGGGCTACTCTCCATTCATTTTTTTGGAACCTGTAATAATCTTCCGCCAGTTTTATGTCCTTGTCCATGCCTAAAAAAGAGTGAAAGCCATCAACCTTAGGTAGTACCCTGAACCAGACTTTTGGTTGCTTGAGCCACGCGCTATTCCAGAAAACATTCTTTAAGGCGAGTTGTATTAAGGGCTTTTTCGGCAAAACCGCCTTGAAAGGCAAAACGTAGGAGCAATCCCTTATGGCTGCCCTTTCCATGCTCCTTTTCAGAAAATGCAGAATGTACGGACAGGTCGCGACCTGTCCTACGGTAGCAGAAAACGTAATCAGCAACCATCAGAGACTACCCGTACATCTGAAATTGCATGTCGGCCCTGCCGAAATACACAGCTATAAAAAAAGGGTGTTTAGGTTCTGCTTTCAGGAAAACAGACCTAAAACACCCCTAAAGAACTGCTTCAACAATCAATGAACTAGCCGGAACCACTCAAAAGCGGCGGTGCTGCCCGCCGGTCCTTTGGCAGTGAGGCCCACGCGCACGCCCCGGTCCCAAGGAGGTAGGAAATCACCGTTAAGGGGTTTGCCTTCGTTCAAGAGAGTCCAGGTAGTGCCGTTGGCACTCCAGGCGAACTGTAGCTGGTCTCCTTTGGCGGCGGTGAGTCTGAACTGCAACATACCTCCAGCCGGGGCGGCAACTTTGGAATGCACCGTCTCTTTATTTTCCTTCACCGACCACAACGAAATCTCCCCGTTCTGCACTGATACGCCTATGGCATTCTGCGGATCTCCAATGGCGGCCAGCCCTGCCGCTACCCCGCTGCCCAGTTGCTTTTGGTTGATGGCGGCCGTGGCGGTGTACGCCCCTTCTACCGTGCGCTGGCTTAACACACTTCCTATCTTCTCTGGTGTTGCCTGCAACAGCAAACGCCCTGACTGCACCGAGTACTGAGGCATCTGCTCCACAAACCACTGCCAGGACTGGGCCAACTTGCTGGCCGTGAATTCCTCCTGGACATCTATCACGTCTTTGGCGTTGGTTCTGTACGGAGCCGTAGCGGTGATGGAAGGAGAACTGTTCTCAAACTTCGGCCAGCCGTCTGCACCCCAGGTGATTTCATCCAACAGCCCCTGCCGGCCGGGGTACACGGTGTTGTTGGCGCTGTAGGCGTGGTATAGAAAGTAATCACGGCCCTTTTCGTCTGAGACTACAGTGCCGTGACCGGGACAGGTCCAGGCTTCGTTCTTCTTCATGATGGGGTTATTGGCGTATTTCTCCCAGGGTCCCCTTAACTCCTTGGCTCGGGCCACGCCCACGCCGTAGGTACACGCTCGTCCGCAGCAGGCATCACCGGCGTAGAACATATAGTAGTAACCGTTGCGTTTGATCAACGCCGGGCCTTCTACCAGACCACCCTCCCAGGTTCCTTTCTCGTTCCGGAACAATTCAAATTTTTCGCCCGTGAGCGCGGTTCTTTCCTCGTTCATGCGTTGGCCCCAGATGGGGGTAGGTTTGCCCACGCTGTTAGCGTCTTCTTTCCAAATGAGGTACAAATCGCCTTTCTCGTCTCTTATAGGAAAACCATCAATGGAACCTACTTCCTGGCAGACCAAAGGACCTAAATCTGTGTAGGGGCCGGTGGCTTTGGTTGCGCTGGCCACGCCCACGCACAGGTTGCCGCCTTTCTTTTTGGCGGTGTAGTAGATGTAGTATTTGCCCTTGTCATAAGTAATTTCGGGAGCCCAGAAATGCGCCTCAGCCCAGTCTGGCAGTTTATTGGGGAACACATGGCCCACGGTTTCCCAGTCTACCAGGTTCTTTGAGTGCAGGATAGGGTACAGCGGCGCCCACTCAGAGGAAGTGGCTGTGGCCCAATAGTCATTGCCTACGCGCACTACTGACGGGTCTGCGTAATCGCCGGGAAGTACGGGGTTTTGGTAAGTGACAGCCTGGGTGGAAGTAACCGGCGCTGTAGCACTACTTTGTGAGACTATGCTTTGATTTTTGTTACACGAAAAGGTCAGGAGGCTGACCACCACGGCAGAGAGGGAGAAGAGATAGGCTTTCATAGGCAAAGGAACGGACGGTTTGGTTGAGTTTTTCTGCAAAGGCACTGATTACGCTACGTAAGTTCAAGCAAAGATGGTACTACTGTTCGCCGGAAGGCACCGGCACGGGAACCCCGGCCGGAACGGGTTGCCCGAAGTTGGGGTAACCGTCAGCCGTCCAGGTGAATTTCTGCATTCTGATGTCGCGCTGCCAGCCGGGAGTGGCAGATTTTTTGGCGTGGTACAGAATCCAGTCCTCAGAATTATCTGGCGAGGTGGTGAAACTGCAATGCCCCACTCCCAGCACCCGCTCCGTGCCCTGGAAAACCGGTGCGCTTGATTTTACCCAGTTTTGGGGCTGCATGGGATCAGACAGCGTATCTGCCAAGGTCAACTGGCCCAGCCGGTAATCTTTGAGCCAGGACTCGCGGGTAGAATAAATCAGGAACGCTTTCTCTTTTTTCTTCAGCAGCTCGGGACCCTCGTTCAGGTCCAGCTCGCCGCCCGTTTCCCAGGGCTGCGTGGGTGATGAAATTTTTACCCGGTTGGTGCTGATGGTCCAGGGATTGCTCATTTTGGCGATGTACAGATGTTGCTTGGTTCTATCCGTTAAGGCATTCTCTTCCCACCCCGACCAAGCGGCGTACAGTTGTCCGTTCAGGTAGAAAGGCGTCAAATCAATGGCCCATTTCTCAGAGCCCGGCTCGGCCAGATTATCGCCGGTGTACAGCATGCCTTTGTCTACGTACGGCCCAAAGGGGCTATCTGTGGAAGACTCCAGCACCCCAGACTTCTGGTGGATGAACGGCCCGCCCGGTTCTTTGCCAGCGGTGTAGTAGATGTACCACTTGCCCTGCAGGTAATGGATCTCAGGGGCCCAGATATTGTGCGCGTTCCAACCAGTGTCAGGCGCTTTCCAGACCGGCACCCGCTCCCCCAGTTTGGTCAGTTTAGAGGATTGGGACACGTAAATCCCTTTGTTGGAGGCTCCGCAGGAATAGTACACGTTCCCCACCTTCAATACCCAGGGATCAGCGCCTTCGGCGATAGGATTGGTGAAGAAGAGGGACTTGTTTGCAGTAGCGGTCTCCTTGATTTCGGGCGCAGGCGCAACGGTGCCGGTTTTACACCCCAGCAGCCATGCCTGGCAAAAGAGAACTACTAGAAGCTTACAATACCGTTGGTTCATTCTGCTTGTACACAGGTTTTACGCTTATTTTCTGGATACCAGCCTTGAAAGACAGGCTTTTGATTTTTACTTAGTGGAGGCGGCTTTCCCCGTCATACTTTTGATTAAATCTACTTCCTCCTGGCGGTAGGGCGTGCCGTCCTTCCTGAAAATGTCATGGAACCAGATGGTAGGTTCTGCGGTGTATTGCTTTTCCCAACTGTCCCAAGGGTAAATGGTTTGCGTTTTTCCGGCCACGAAGCCCCAGTTGATCATGCCTACGTTGTATTTTCTGGCAATGGGCAGCGAACTTTGAAAGGTGCTGCCGTTGGGCCGGGCCATGTACTCGGTGCAGATTATGGGCTTGCCGTAGCGCTGGAGCCAGACAATCCGTTTTTCCAGTTCCTGCGGGTTGTCATAGTTGTGGAAGGTGATGATGTCAGATTCCTCTATCATTACCTTCTGAATGGGGCTTAAACCTTGGTGCGTAGACCAGTCACCCGCCCAGACTGCCGCCGTCACCGGCTGCACCGGATTCACCGACCGCGCCCAGACGAAGCTTTTCTTCAACAAAGGCAACACGTAGGCCAGTTTATTGGGCAACTCCTGCTTCCCGTAGGCCGCTCCCTCGTTGAGGTTATAGGGTTCGTTCCAGATGTCCCAAGCCAGCACCCGTTGGTCTCTGCCGAATCGCCCTATCACCCCTTTCACGTACCTTTCCAGACGCGGATATTGGGTAGAATCTTGCAAACCCTCGTACCCCGGGCTTTGCACCCACCCGGAGTTATGCACGTGCGGCCGAGGCTCCCGCTGTTTCCCCAGCTTAGGATGCGGGTCCCACACCGAATCAAAAATCACCAGCATGGGTTTGATTTTGTGTCGCTGCGCGATGTTCAGGAACGTGTCCATTCTCTTCAAAAACCCCACAGAGTCTTGCTGCCAGAGCAGGTCATGCAGGTACACCCGCGCCGTGTTCATGCCAATCGCCTCGGCCCAGCCTAGCTCCCGATTGATGGTAGCGGTGTCAAAGGTTTCGGCTTGCCACATCTCCAGTTGGTTAATGGCGGTGCTAGGCGAAAAGTTGGGGCCTATCAAGAAGCCTTGTTTGCCATACCAGGCTTGGGCCTGCTCTTTAGACCATACGTCTCTAGGTTTACCGCCTTGTGACGCTACTCCGTTTCTAGCGCAGTTCTGGAAAAGCAGGCAGCAAACAAAAGCTATCAGGTAAAGTTTATTCCGTTTCATAGTTCAGTTTCTGGAACGTACACGCGTACAAGTGAGAAGCAACGTAGAGGTTACTTTGTTTTCTTTTATCAGGCACTGTTTTAAGCCTTATTTCAGGAAATCAGGCTTAAAACAGTTTCCTCCATCGGCTACCGCCGAAAACAGGCGCTTCTCTACTCTCCGTTTTCAGGCTGTTTTTACTAATTCCCCCTCAATTCATTTTGACATGACCTGGTGCAAACTAACGCATTATTTCACCTCTCCGGAAGGTCGGGTGATAGGCGTACCGGTTTTGACGGGTTCCCCGAAGTTGGGCGTACCGTCTGGGTTCCAGGTGAATTTCTGGATTCTGGGTGTACGGGTGTCGCCGCAGCCCTGGTTACTGGAGGAATTAGCGTGGTAAATGATCCAATTCTCGGTGCCATCTGGCGAGGTAAAGAAGCCGTTATGCCCCGGCCCGAACGCGTTGTTGGCTGATTTTGTAGTTAAAATAGGCGTGGGGGCTTTGATCCAGTCATCGGGGTTCATAGGGTTGCCGTTGTCGCGCAGGGTTAATCTTCCCAGAGAATAATCATCTGTCCAGCAGCCGCTGGCAGAATAAATCAGGAAGAGTTTACCGGCCGGATTTTTGATCACCTCGGGTCCTTCGTTCACCAGGCCGTTCATTTCCCAGTTGAGCGTTGGCCGTGAGATCATGACGCGGTCGCCTTCCAGGGTCCAAGGGTTGGTCATTCTGGCAATGTAGATCTGCTGGATGCCCGGGTCATTGAAACCCACCCAACCCGACCAGATAAAGTATAGCTGCCCGTTGTGCTCAAACACAGAACCGTCTATGGCCCATCTGTCAGTAGTAGGGGTGAGTTTTCCCTTGAATTCCCAGGTGCCGGTGGTGGGGTCTGCCGCTGCGTTTTCCAGCACGTACATGCGGTGGTTCACGTCATTACCGTCATCGGCGGCGAAGTAGATGTACCACTTCCCGGCTATCTGGTGTATTTCTGGGGCCCAAATATTTCTGGAGTATGGTCCGGTAGAGGGCGGGGTCCAGACGGTGGTAAACCTTTCCTTCTGCAACTGCGAGATAGCCAGCGTTTTGATTAAGCCAATTCGGTTGCCCAGGGTGTGCGTGTAATAATAGGTGCCCCCTTGCTGCCACACCCACGGATCTGGCCCGCTGCCTATCAGCGGATTGGTAAAAGTGGTGCTTGTATCTGGCGTTGGCGTTACCGGGGTTACCGGCTCGTCCTCACTGCCTTTGCATTGAGCAAAGAGCAAAACCCAGCCAATGAGCAGCCACACCTTTCCCTTGCCTGCTTTCATCTCACTTCTTCTTGCTCTCTTCATGTTGGTCATGCTCCTTAAAAAAAGTAGCGAGAAGGCTGCACGTGCAGCCTTCCCGCAGGATTCTTCAGCTTAGAAATTCTGTCGCAGATTAGGGTTGATGTCTATCTCGCTCTGCGGAATAGGCAGGTATTTGTCCCTGTTCTGATCATAGTTGTTGAATTCAGGGTCACGGGCTTTCAGTTGGTTCAAGCGGGCAGCATCGTCCAGGTAGCCCCACCGGAGCAGATCTAACCAACGGGTGCTTTCGCCGGTTAACTCTGTGATTCTCTCATGTTCCAGTTGCTGCATGAACGCCTGCTGAGACAAGCCCGGCCGAGCCACCGATAGCCGCGCCAACCCTGCGCGTTGCCGTACCCGGTCTACATAGGGGTAAGCCTCGGCGGTCCGGTTCAAGGCGTTCAGGCACTCGGCGTACATCAAGAGCACATCCGCGTAGCGAATCACCCTGAAGTTGATGGGTCCTTCAAAGGTCTCGTCCAGTCTGTGGTAGTCGTTCAGGTACTTCCGGTACCAGGCGCTCTGCATGAGGTTGTCTGGCACCAGTTGGTCAAACGTTCTTCCATAGAAGGTCCCCGGATTGCCATTATAGATGGCCGTGGCGTACAACCTGGGGTCAACGGCGTTGCTGGTGGTTCTCTCCTGCATGAATTCATCTATAACCCACCGGCGCATCTGAATGTCATTGAAACCTGCCTGCGGATCTGCCTGGTTTCTGCGGCCGGGGCCGAAGAAAGGCCCCCGTTGGTTGCCCAGGTTAGAGGTAGGCGCATCTTCATCTGTGGTAGACTGGAGGGCAAGGAACTGGACTTCAAAGACAGATTCTCTGTTGTTCTCCGTGGTATGCAGGAAGTTGTCACGGTAGTTAGGCACCAGATCATACAAGGTTCGGCCTTCGCCAGTAACCAACCAGCTAAACGCATCTAAGGCGGGCTGGTATTCCCGTTGCTGTAAATGCGCTTTCCCTAGCAGCGCATACGCGGCTCCTCTGGTGGCTCTGCCCAAGTTGGCGGCATCATAGGAAGGCGGCAGATTGGGAGCCGCTTCGGCTAAATCTCTTTCAATCTGGGTCCATACCTCCGTTTCAGTGGCCTGGTTGGGCAAGTCTGTCGGCTTAGAGGGCTCTAGCACCAAGGGCACAGACCTGAAAAGCGTGACCAGGTTAAAGTAATGCAGCGCCCTTAAGAACTTGGCCTCAGCCACATACCGCTGCTTCAGTGTTTCATCCATCTGGATGGCAGGCACATTGGCGATGACCTGGTTAGACCGGAAGATAGCCCGGTAGTGGTGGTCCCATATATTACGGGTGCCTTCAAAGTTTAAGTCTACCTGGGTAAAATCAATGGTACTGCGCAATTCTCCCCAACCGGTAGAAGCAAACCCATCATCTGACCGGGGGTTCAGGTACATCTGCAACCAACGCGCGTAGGTGCCATTTCTGTAAAATGCCCCGTAAACAGCATTCACCCCGGCCAGGGCATCGCTCTCTGACCGCCAGAAGTTCTGTTCGCTTATCTCATTGGGGTTTTCTATCTCCAACGTGTCTTCACATGCCATGGCTGCGCCAGCAAGGGTGAAGGCTACTATATAGTTGAGTATCTTTTTCATTTCTCAATAAACATTAAGTCAAGTACTAACATCCTTAAAACCCGAACTGAACACCCAGGGAATAAATTCGCAAGGCAGGATACTGGCCATTGTCTAAGCCGCGCTCAAAGATGTTAACCCCCACTATATCAGGATCCAACCCGGTGTATTTGGTGAAAGTGAACAGGTTCTGGCCGCTCAGGCTTACCCGGGCAGACTGCAACCCAATGCCCTGTAAAAGAGCCGGTGACAGGGTGTAGCCTATTTCCAGGTTTCTCAGGCGTAGGTAGGAACCGTCTTCCAGCCAACGGTCAGTGTCAGGTCTGGCATTGTATTGGATGCCTTCATCTGTGTTCCCGAACCCGATTCTGGGGTCTTCTGTATTGGTGTTGTTAGGCGTCCAGGGGGAATAATCACTGCGGTAAGAGGCGTTTTCATTGCCACGGTCTGTGTTGAAGCGAGGTCGGTTGTAGATTTTATTTCCGGCCACCCCGTACCACTGCATGGAAAAGCTGAAGTTGTTATAGGAAGCGTTCCAGACTAACCCACCTTGTATTTTAGGCCAGGGACTGCCCACATAGGTACGGTCTTTGTCTACATCCAACACTCCGTTGCCGTCCACATCTACGTACCGAATGTCGCCGGGCTTGGCCCAGGGCTGCACCCCGTGGGCGGCCACCTCTTCCTGGGTTTGGAAAATACCGTCGGTCTTGAGCACATACCACTCCCCAATGGCGCGGCCCACCTCTGTTCTGGCATCGCCAAACTGAATGTAGGTTCTTCCGGCACCCAAGTTACCCAGCTCCAGCACCTCGTTTTTGATATGGGTAAGGTTTACGTTCAGATCCCATTTAAAAGGATTCTCGGCGCTCCGCAGGGTGACAGAAAGCTCAACCCCCTTGTTCTGCAAAGAGGCGGCATTCACGGGAGGCGCACTGGTGGTACCGGCAGGGGCGGCGTTTCCGGTGGTCAACGGTACAGGTAGATTGGTGAGCACATCTTCGGTGGTAGAAATAAAATACTCAGCCGTTACGCTTAATCTGTTGTTGAGGAAAGAGGCGTCTACCCCAAAGTTGGTGGTTCTCTTCTCCTCCCAATGCAGGTCTGGGTTAGCTAACTGAATGTTGATCGCTCCTGGGAAGATCGTTTGCTCCGGACCAAAAACCGCTCTGGGGAAAGGACTAATACGCCCGAAATACTGCCAGGGCGAAAGCACCTCACTGTTCCCCAGCGCTCCGTAAGAGGCTCTCAACTTCAGGTCACTGACGGCTGGGAAAGTAAAGAACGGCTCCTCGCTTAAGCGCCAGGCCACCGACACAGACGGGAAGTTACCCCAGCGGTAATTAGGGCCAAACCGGGAATCTCCGTCTCTTCTGAACGAGGCACTTAACAGGTATTTATCGGCGAAGCTGTAGTTAACCCTCCCTAAATACCCCAGAATGGCCCACTCGTTGCGGAAACTACCCACAATGGGGTTGTTGCCCTGGTTTAGAACCGTGTAATACTGACCAGAGGAGTTAAACGGGAGGTTTTGCTTTTGGCCATAAATCTGGTCGTACCTAAAGATCTGGTTACTAACCCCAGCTACGGCACTCACGCTGTGCTCTCCAAACTTACGTTCAAAGTTCACGGTGTGCTCAAACAAGGTGGAGAGGAACTGCGCCCGGTTTTCATCTGCGGTGGCCAGCACATTTGGGGTACTTTGCCGGATTACACCTGGGCGGCGGAAGCCTCTGAAATTATCAAAGCTAGATTCCAGCCCTACGTTGAATTTGTAAGACAGGCCGTCTAGGATCTCAAAGGCCACAAAGGCGTTTCCTCTGGCTCTGTAACTGTATAAGTCCCGTTGCAACAGATTTTGCAGGGCTACCGGGTTTTCCCCGAAGGTATTAGCAAAAGTTTGATCCCCAATGGCCCATCCCTCTGGGTTACTGGGTCCCACATACCTGCTGCTCTGGATAGGCATAGTGGGCAGCATGCGCAGCATGTCCAC
Source organism: Rufibacter sp. JT3400010 (assembly GCF_054956755.1). Lineage (NCBI taxonomy): Bacteria > Pseudomonadati > Bacteroidota > Cytophagia > Cytophagales > Hymenobacteraceae > Rufibacter > Rufibacter sp. JT3400010. Next base: position 66,518 of record NZ_JBUDXA010000003.1, read on the forward strand.
CAACGGGTTACCTTCCAGGTAATCATCATGGGTATAGGAAAACAGGAAGAACTCTCCAAACGAGAACCTACCGCGTTCTCCCGTGGTGTTCACCCTGAAGTTAGCGCGCTCAAAACTGTTGTCAATGATAGTGCCTTTGTTATTGAAGTAGTTTCCAGAAACCAGGTATGTACCGGTGGCACTACCCCCAGAAAGACTCAGGTTATAATCCTGGGTAGAACCAGTGCGCATTAACGCTTCCTGCCAGTCTGTGTCTACGTTAGGGTCAAATTCTGTGGTAACGCTGGTCTGGGGTGTTGCTCCCACATTGGTGTAAGCCTGGCGGTTTAGTTCGGCAAACTCAGAGCTGTTTCTTAAGTCCCACCGTTTCCGGAACTGCTGGATACCTGTTTTCACGCTTCCGGCAATCTGCAGTGGCCCTTCCTTTCCTCTTCTGGTGGTAATGATGATCACGCCGTTGGCAGCCCGTGAACCGTAGATGGCCGCCGCCGAGGCGTCTTTCAATACCTGAATAGACTCAATGTCATTGGGGTTGAAGTCTGGCGTGGCATTGGAAAGCATGCCGTCAATCACGTACAGAGGCTCATTGGCTCCAAAAGTACCCGTACCCCTTATGTCAATCTTAGCTCCTGCCCCTGGCGCTCCGGTAGTTCTGACGGTAACCCCTGCGGCTAATCCCTGCAAGGACTCAGCCACGGTATTGGCGGTCACCCGGCGGGCATCACTGGCATTCACGACAGAAACCGCGCCCGTCAGATCTTCCTTCCGGATGGTCTGGTAACCGATCACCACCACTTCGTTCAAGGTTTGCTCATCTGTTTGCAGGGTCACGTTCACCGTGGTCTGGCCGGCAATGGGCACCTCCTGCGAAGAATACCCAATGTACGAGAAAACCAAGGTGCCATTCTCCTGTCCGGCTATCAGAGACAGCGTGTAGTTACCGTTGGCGTCAGTAGAAGCGCCGGTGCTGGTGCCTCTTACAATAACCGTTACACCCGCCAATCCTTCGCCTTGTGAACTCACCACCTTTCCTGTGATGGTTCTTCCCTGGGCATTTGCCTCATGCGTGAAAGTGGAGGCCAATAGGCACACCAACAGCAGATAAATCCACTGGCTCATTACCCTCCCTATCTGGGGAGGCTGGGTAACGTGAAGCCTTTGATTAATAGGTAAAATTCTTTTCATGTGTTAAGATTTAAGAATGAACAAAAGCAATCCTATGACAACTGAACATAATGGTGTTTATACTATCTACATAGCAGTTTATCTTAAAATATATTAATAATGGATTTCACTAGCCCGTATACGTTACAGATTTAATAACAGAGAAAGTTTAAGCGTTGTTTAGCTAAATATTACAATTTGTTTATAAAATATAAAATTGTCAATAGAACACTTCCTACATGTATCTTACCAGATTCATTTTCCAAAGTATTTACCCAATACCTATTAAAAGATAAATTCATGGATTTGATTAAGTTTCTGCTATATATTTACGTGATTGCCTTGTAGCATGAGCAGAACTATTTCCTTGTTATGACTGGAGAACTAAACATGAGGACCGCTACAGTTTAGAGCACCTTGGTTAAGTGTTCTTCTAGCAGTTCTGCTAGTAAGAATAAAAGTAGCCAGGCTGATGATAGGCCTTATGACTTGTATCCCTAAGTTCAGATAGGTTAATTGTTTGGGAAGTGCATACCCAAGTCAGGAGAAAGTTGAGGAAGGCTTCATCACGCACGGGAAGTTGTCCAGTGATTTTGGCCTCCTTTTCGCAAAACAGCACTTAAACCTACTTGGTAGTTCAGAAGTCCACTTTAGGGTGGAGGCGATCTCTGCTTTGCGAAGACTTCAGGCAATCAAAGAAAGAGACTGGAACAAGCCAGTAATTGGCGGGTTGGAAGTTCTTCTGGCGCGGACATTACCCTAGCCTAACTGTTTCTGTAAGCAAAATGCGTTTTTGGCATGAATTGGCTAATGCATTACTGCACCTTTAGCAGGCAGAAACGTACTTTCCTGCCTCTCCACAAAAAGCTATCCTTAGTTTGGTATTGATGCTTTGCGCAACAAAAACGGCTTTAAAATGAAAAAACAGTAATTTCTTGTCTGAAAGACACATAAAATACAATTAAAAATATAACTTCACCTTTTGCATACATCAACTTAAACTAACAAACTACTATTACACACTCCTACTATGGGCTTACAAACCATTGACTACATTGTCTTCCTGGTCTACTTCTTTATTGTCTCGGGGTACGGCTACTGGATTTACCGGTCGAAAAAAGAAGAAAAGATGGATTCCAAGGACTACTTCCTGGCCGAGGGTTCCCTTACCTGGTGGGCCATTGGGTCTTCCTTGATTGCATCAAACATTTCTGCGGAGCAGTTTATCGGGATGTCCGGTTCTGGTTTCGCCATGGGACTTGCCATCTCTACCTATGAGTGGATGGCCGCTCTTACGCTCATCATTGTGGCGGTCTTCTTCATTCCAATTTACCTGAAGAACAAGATTTACACCATGCCCCAGTTCTTATCTCAGCGATATAACGATGGGGTGAGTACGATTATGGCCGTTTTCTGGCTGTTGGTGTACGTGTTTGTGAACCTTTCCTCTATCCTATACCTGGGCGCCCTGGCTATTGAGACGGTTACCGGCATTGACTTTGATTACGCTATGTACGGTTGCGCCATCTTCGCTATCTTCATCACCCTGGGTGGTATGAAAGTGATTGGCTATACAGACGTAATTCAGGTGTTTGTATTGGTGCTGGGTGGTTTGGCCACTACGTATCTTGCCCTAGACCTGGTATCTGACCAATTAGGCGGTACTGGTGCCTGGGACGGTTTAGGCTTCCTGCGCAAAGAGGCCGCTGACCACTTCAGTATGATTCTTTCTGAAGGCGAAATCATGATCCCGAACGGCGAAGGCGGAACCCGCGATGCCTACATGGACTTACCTGGTCTTTCTGTTTTGATTGGCGGTATGTGGATTGTAAACCTGAACTACTGGGGTTGTAACCAGTACATCACACAGCGCGCGTTGGGTGCTGACCTGAAAACGGCCCGTAGCGGTCTTATTTTTGCTGCCTTCTTAAAACTGATGATGCCTGTTATTGTGGTATTGCCCGGTATTGCCGCGTATGTATTGCACAAGAACGGTTTGTTCCAGACAGAAATGGCGAATGAAGCTGGTCATATCATTCCTGACCACGCGTACCCGGTATTGCTGAACTTGCTGCCTACTGGTTTGAAAGGGTTGTCGTTTGCCGCCCTTACAGCCGCTATTGTAGCTTCTTTGGCGGGTAAAGCAAATAGTATTTCTACCATCTTCACCCTGGACATCTACCGCAAGTTCTTCAACAAGAACGCTTCTGAGGCAAGATTGGTGAGCTTCGGTAAAATCACGGTAGTGGCTTCCTTCATTATTGCCATCTTGGTAGTACCGCAATTGCGTAAACTGGACCAGGCATTCCAGTACATCCAGGAGTACACCGGCTTTATTTCTCCGGGTGTATTTGCCATCTTCTTCCTGGGCTTCTTCTGGAAGCGTACCACGTCTGCGGCGGCCTTAACCGCGGCAGTATTAACCATTCCGCTTTCTACCTTCCTTAAGTTCCAGTTTCCTGAGATTCCGTTCCTGGACCGGATGGGTATTGTGTTCGTGGTGTGTATGGTGCTGATGATCATCATTACGTTATTGGATCCTAAGAGCAAAAACAACCCTAAAGGGCTGGAGATTGATTCTTCTATGTTCAAGACTACCACCACCTTTGCCGTATTGTCTGTACTGATCTGCGGTATCTTAGCAGCCCTTTACATCTCTTTCTGGTAAGAGATACCTAATCAAAAGCATCTTAATTACGTTTACCTCTAAAGGCACAGCATTTACTAAAGTGCTGTGCCTTTAGACCTTAAAGCAGAAACCATGGTTGAAGACATTGTAGCTAAATTCAAGGAACTATATAAATCAGAGCCGGTAGTAGCTCGTTCGCCGGGCCGCGTAAATTTGATTGGCGAGCATACAGATTATAATGAAGGCTTTGTGCTGCCCGCCGCCATCAACAAAGAAATTTACTTCGCCCTGGCACCCAACGGCAGCAACACCATGCGGGCATACTCCTATGATATGGAGGAAAGTGCCGAGTTTGATCTCAACAACGTGCAGCGTACTGATATTGGCTGGGCTAATTACCTGTTGGGCGTGGTGGCACAGCTGCAGAAAGCCAACTATGAAGTAAAAGGATTTGACTTAGTGTTTGGGGGAAATATTCCCATTGGCGCAGGTCTTTCCTCTTCCGCAGCGGTGGAATGCGGACTTGCCTATGCCTTGAACTATCTGTACGCCTATGGCATAGAACGCTTTGACATGGTGAAGATGGCCCAGAAGGCCGAACATGAGTACGCGCTGGTCATGTGCGGCATCATGGATCAGTTTGCCAGCATGTTCGGGAAGCACAATCATGTGGTGAAACTGGACTGCCGTTCCCTAGAATACCAGTACTACCCTTTCAACATCACAGATTATCGTATTGTGCTCTGCGACACGCAGGTGAAGCACTCGCTGGCCTCCAGTGAGTACAATACTCGTAGGCAGGAGTGTGAAACCGGTGTAGCCCTGCTTCAGAAACTCTACCCGCAGGTGAATAGCTTACGCGATGTAACCGAGCAGATGCTGGAGCGCCACAAAGACGAGTTTGACCCAGTGGTGTATCGCCGTTGTCTGTACGTAGTGCAGGAAAACCTGCGCGTGGAAGACGCCTGCCTGGACCTGGAGCGTGGAGACCTGGAAGCGTTTGGGCAGAAAATGTTCGCCTCGCACCAGGGTTTGCAGCATGATTACGAGGTAAGCTGTCCCGAGCTGGATTTCCTGGCCGACAGAGCCAAACAGTCTGATGCCGTACTGGGTGCCCGCATGATGGGCGGTGGTTTTGGGGGTTGCACCATCAACCTGGTAAAACTGGACAAGCTGGACGAGTTCACCCGCCAGATGACCCAGGCTTATCAACAACAGTACAACATTGCGCTCAAGACCTACGTGGCCGAGATTGTGGACGGCAGCAGTTTAGTCCCTACAGATTTCTCCAAGAAATAGCCAATCTCTACCCTCTTCCATTCCTTACCTCTAGAAACTATGAATTCATTTGATATTACAGAACACTCGCACCGCCGCTTCAACCCACTGCTGGGCGAATGGGTACTGGTCTCTCCGCACCGTTCCAAGCGCCCCTGGCAAGGCCAGCAGGAAACTACTGAAAAGGACACCCGTCCCCAGTACGATCCCACTTGCTACCTTTGCCCAGGCAACGTGCGTGCCAACGGCGAAAAGAACCCGGATTATCCTTCCACCTTTGTGTTCGTGAACGATTTTGCGGCCTTACAAGCTGAAAGTCCCTCCGGCTCCTTCTCCAATGGTATGCTCAGAGCAGAAAGCGAGCGTGGTATCTGTAAAGTGATCTGCTTCTCGCCCCGCCATGACCTCACCTTGTCTGACATGGAGACCTCTGAGATCAAGAAAGTGGTGGATTTGTGGCAGGAGCAATACCAGGAACTGGGCGCCATGGAGGAGATCAGCTACGTGCAGATCTTCGAGAACAAGGGCAGCGTGATGGGCAGCAGCAACCCGCACCCGCACGGCCAGATCTGGGCCCAAAGCTCCGTACCTGGCGAACCCGCCAAGGAAACCGAACAGCAGGAAGCCTACTTCCAACAGAACGGCCGCAGCCTGCTCTCTGATTACCTAATCCAGGAGCTGGAGGAGAAAACCCGCATAGTGGTGGAGAACGAACATTTTGTGGCGCTGGTGCCCTTCTGGGCTGTGTGGCCGTTTGAGACCATCGTGATCCCTCGCCGTCACTTCGGGCACCTGGGTCAGATCACGGAAGAAGAGAAACTCGGCTACGCCGATATCATGAAGCGGCTTTCCTCTATCTACGACAAGCTTTTCAACACCTCCTTTCCGTACTCGGCGGGTATCCACCAGGCACCTACTGATGGCAAGGATTATCCCGGCTGGCACCTGCACATGCACTTCTACCCGCCGCTGCTCCGTTCGGCCACGGTAAAGAAGTTCATGGTAGGCTACGAGCTTATGGCAGACCCCCAGCGCGACATCACCCCAGAGAGCGCCGCCGAGCGCCTCAGAGGATTACTGTAAGTTTGTTTTGGGTCTGGTTTCTGTAGATCAGGCGCTAAACAGCACTTCATCACAATTAAAGTAGAAGCCCTTGAATGATTGTCATTCAGGGGCTTTCACTTTTTTCATCTTTTGAAAAGGGCAACCACCAAGAATTACCCTACATTAGAATTCACACGGATATCCAGATCACTGGTGCGAGCGTCCCGCTCGTGTCCGCACGCATTGCTGAATACACCTCTTCGTCTTCCCCTCTTTGTCATCCTGAAAGGACCTTGTAAGCGAACGGCAGCAGCGCTTACTTCAAAGCCTTTCTAGTTCGCCCACAAGATCTTTTCAAGATGACAAAGAGGTAAAGTACATTGCATCTCTTTTCGTCCTGTTTTTCAGAAATCAGCCCCAAAACAAATTTCCTGTATCTGAAAAGGCTGCTGCCCGTACAACCTCCACCTATTCAGACGTACTTTTCTATGACCATATCTTTTTACGGAGCGGCCCAGACCGTGACCGGCAGCAAGCACTTAGTAACCTTAGAAAACGGAAAACGCATTCTGCTGGACTGTGGCATGACCCAGGGCATGGGCGACAAAACCGAGGAACGGAACCGCTCCTTTGACTTCGAGCCCGAGAACCTCACCTGCCTCATTTTGTCGCACGCGCACATTGACCATTCTGGCCTGATCCCTTTGCTGGTGCGCGAAGGCTATACCGGCCCTATTTACGCCACCCCACCTACCCTGGAACTCTGCAAACTTTTATTGATGGACAGCGCCCGTATTCAGAGCAGCAACGGAAACAGCAGCACTACGCCCCTCTACACCGAGGAAGACGCCGAGCAAGCCCTTCAACAATTCGTAACTGTACCGTACGACGAGCCTTACCAGATTGACGAAGACATTGAACTGCTCTTCACCGACACCGGCCACGTGCTGGGCAGCGCCGCTATCAACCTCCGGCTACAAGATGATGGCAAGGAGCGCACTCTGTGCTTCAGCGGTGACATCGGGCGGTTTGCGAACCGGATTCTGAATCCGCCGCAGGCGTTTCCGCAGGCCGAGATCATCATTTGCGAGTCTACCTACGGTAACCGCGTGCATGACAGCCTGGAGAACACTGAGGAACGTTTGCAGAAGATTGTGCAGGAAGTGTGCGTAGAACGGCAAGGCAAACTGTTGATCCCTGCGTTCAGCATTGGCCGTACGCAGGAATTGATTTACTCCTTGAACTATCTAGCCGAGGAAGGTCGCCTGCCAGATGTGAAGGTATTTGTAGATAGTCCACTTTCGGTGTACGCCACCGATATCATGCGCGATAATCCGCAATATTTTCGGGACACCATGCAAGAATACATCAAGGATGACCCCGATCCATTTGGGTTTCCGCAGCTGACCTATATCACGGAGGTGGACGACTCCAAGGAACTAAACAAGATAGACGAACCTTGCGTGATCATTTCGTCCTCGGGCATGATGGAAGCCGGGCGCATTCAGCACCACCTCAAAACCAACTTATCTGACCCCAACAGCGCGGTGCTTATTACCGGTTACTGCGAACCGTCTACCTTAGGCGGCAAACTCATGAACGGCGCGGAGAAAGTCTACATCATGGGCGACGAGGTGGAGGTGAAAGCCGAGATGATGATCATGAAGGAATACAGCGCCCACGCAGATTACGGCGACATTGCCAAATTCCTTCACTGCCAGGACAAAGAGCAGATTAAACGCATCTTCTTGGTGCACGGCGAAAAATCTGTGATGGGCCAACTGAAGGACGATTTGACTGAGTTGGGCTATCAGAACATCGAGATCCCAGAATTCCGCTTGTCTTACGTGGTATAGACTTTCATCTTCAAAAGCAGCAAAGCGTTTCGGGGCAGATAATGACAAATCTGCCCCGAAACGCTTTGCTGCTTTTTGCTTATTCCTATATTCTAACGCTTTCCGCTGGCGCGAGCCTCCGGTTCGTGTCCGCACGCATTCCTACGTGTGCCTGTTTCTCGCTTTTCAGAAATGCTATTTTCTACCCTGGCCAGCAGGAAACTCCTCTTTCCCCTTTGTCATCTTGGAAAGATCTTGTGAGCAAACTAGACAGGCTTTGTAGTAAGCGCTACTGCCGTTCGCTCACAAGATCTTTCCAGGATGACAAAAGGGGCGGCAACGATGATCTCCAATGCGTGCGGACACGAACCGGAGGCTCGCGCCAGCGAGATCTACTTCGCAAAAAGAGCGCGTTCCAAGCTTATCTTCTCCAAAACAGGCTTAAAATACAGCTTACTCCTACTACCTAACTCAGCCTCTATCCGTTACAATAGCATAGTGTGGGTCTTCCAGAATATTCACATCAATCACCGCATCGGCGTTTTGGAGGAGGAGACGGCAATCTGGGCTAAGGTGCCGCAGGTGCAGTTTTTTACCGGCCTTGTGGTAGCGTTCGGTTAGTTTGTTCAGTGCCTCAATGCCGGACATATCGGCTACGCGGCTGTCTTTGAAATCTATGATCACTTCCGCTGGATCACCCTGCACATCAAACTTCTCGGTAAAGGCAGCCACCGAGCCGAAGAACAGTGGCCCGTATAGTTCATAGTGCTTCACTCCGTTTTCATCTACGTACTTTCTGGCTCTTATACGCTTAGCGCTTTCCCAGGCGAACACCAACGCGGAGATAATCACGCCAATTAAAACCGCCAGCGCCAGGTTGTGCAGCCAGATGGTAATAACAGCTACCAAGATGCCTACAAACACATCATGCCTCGGCATTTTGTTGATGATTCTAAAGCTGATCCACTCAAAGGTGCCAATGGACACCATCACCATTACGCCCACCAGAGCCGCCATGGGCACCCGTTCTATGAAAGGAGCCCCTACCAAAATGATGACCAGAATGGTAAGTGCCGCAATGATACCCGCCAACCTGGCCCTCGCGCCTGCCGAAAGATTCACCAGCGTCTGCGCGATCATGGCACAACCACCCATACCGAAGAAGAAGCCGTTCAAAAGGTTGGCACTGCCTTGCGCCATGCTCTCGCGGTTTCCGTTGCCGCGGGTTCCGGTTATCTCATCTACCAGGTTCAGCGTGAGCAAACTTTCGGTGAGTCCCACGCCGGCCATAATTAAGGCATAGGGGAAAATCACTTGTAGGGTGTCTAGGTTAAAAGGAATTTGGGGAATATGAAACGGCGGCAAACTGCCACTCACGGAGGCAATATCTTTGACCACTCTGGTTTCTATCCCGAAACCCATTACAATACCAAACACTACCAGTATGGCTACTAATGAAGGAGGCACCGCTTTGGTGAACTTAGGCAATACCAAAATAATTGCGATGGTTACCGCAACCAGACCCGCCATGATGTACAGCGGAGCACCCGTGAGCCAGGTGGTTTCTCCGTTTACCACCGTCTTGAACTGCTCTACCTGCGACATGAAAATGATGACCGCCAACCCGTTCACGAAACCGAACATCACCGGCTGGGGCACCAACCTGATAAACTTGCCTAGCTTGAACAACCCTACCAAGATCTGCAGAATACCGGCTAAAGCCACCGCTGCAAACACGTATTCAATACCATGGGATTGCATCAAAGCAATTAACACCACCGCCGTAGCACCAGCCCCACCTGACACCATGCCTGGCCTTCCGCCCAACACAGCAGTTACCAGCCCCATGATGAAGGCGGCGTATAAACCCATCAATGGCGGGAACCCGGCTAAAATGGCGAAGGAAAGAGACTCCGGAATCATGGTCATGGCTACGGTAAGCCCGGCCAAGATTTCCTTTTTATAATCTACTCTCTGGCTGAAGTCAAAGAGGCGTAAATAAAGCTTCATTCTTGAAAATCGATAGTTAGGAAATAGATGCACCGCTGCGTGCTACCAACAAAAGCTTGGAACACCATTAGCAGCATTGAAACATGAGAAATAGAAGGACTGGCGCCCAGAGTAGGAACATTCAGGAAATGGCCTCACGGTGGAGTGAGCGCTATAAATGGAAATGGATTTACCATAGCTGATGCAAAAGTACTAATTTTCTCCTATACAGCTAACCTACTAAAAAAGCATCTATCAAGCGAGAAAGGGTTGCTAAACCGCTTATAACACTGTTTCAAGAATGATTTTTCTATAATCCCCAACCAACTTCACGCTGTGCTTCTTCTTCAAGACCATACAGAAGTAGCTTTCTGCAGCCAAAACAAGATTAAAAAAGCGCATATTAACATATAATTGCTTGAAAATAAGAGCAATAACCCAAACCGTCATATTTAGACTGCCTATTGCTTAAAATTTACCCTCTTTAAACATATTAAGATAATCAAATATAAATATGTTAATATATGTTCAAACATTTTTTAGCTTAATTTATAGATAATAACAAAATATTATTATATTGCTGCCAGTAAGGACATCTTGTTACTGTAATTTAATTATATCCGTTCTGAAAAGGGTTATAAATAAATATGAACAAGACGTTCAAACAGCCGAAATACGCAATAAACAGGTGTGCATATTCAAAGTAAACGAATGGCTCCTTTGGTACTAGCTCATCATCTCTCCTCAACCTCTTGCATTACCCTCGTTTTTGAGGCAGGGACAGGCTTTGATAAGAATTTGCTTCTCTTTAAGCACATTAATCCTTCAAGGGTTTGCAGCAAAGGAGAGTCAATCTTTTATCAGAACCAAGTGAACTATATCAAGAAAGCGTCGGTTACGGGAAAGTGCACCCAAAGGTTACACTAAAATCTTTTTGACCCACAAAAATTGTAATTCATGAAATCACCTAATTTCAAAAAAGCTGTCTCTTTCTTCGCTCTTGCCTCTGTTTTCTCCATGGCTGGTTGTCAGAAAGATGAGCTTTTAGAAGAAACGGCTCTTGCGCCGGCATCTCCTGCCACCACGTCTAATGCTGTTGACGGCAAATACATTGTTGTATTGAAAGATGGCACCACTGCTTCTAAACAAGAGATAAGAGATCGTTTACTCTCAAAATTAGGCATCAAGCGGGAACGCATCAGTGACATGTTCAACGGAACTTCTGATGGCTTTACCGGTAACCTCAGCAAAGATGAGGTGCAGCAATTAAAATCAGATGAGTCTGTAGCATACGTGGAGCCTGAGCAGGCAGTTATGTTAGGTGACGCGTCAGGCACTACCTCTTCTTTTTCTAACCAGACTATTCCTTGGGGCATTGCCCGCGTGGGTTATGGTGACGGTACGGGTAAGACCGTGTGGGTGATTGACTCAGGCGTGCAGTCTAACCACCCAGACCTGAACGTAGACAAAGCAAGAAGCAAGTCTTTCATCACTGGGGTTTCCTCATGGGAAGACGGATACGGCCACGGTACTGCAGTTGCCGGTATCATTGGCGCAAAAGATAACAACGAAGGTGTAGTTGGGGTAGCCGCTAATGCTTCTATTGTGGCGCTGCGGGTATTTGACGATGCTGGCGCCGGTACTCTTACCCGCATTTACTCAGCGCTGAACCACGTGTACAAAAACGGCAAGCCCGGCGATGTGGTGAACATGAGCCTTCGGGTAGCTGCCTCCTCTTTGCTGGATGACCTGGTGAAGAAAACGGCTGCCCGCGGTATTTATGTAGTAGTTGCCTCTGGTAACAGTCACATAGACTGCAAAGCCGATTCTCCTGCCCGCGTAATCAACTCAAACGTATACGTAGTGTCTAACATGGATTCTTACGGAAACCTTCACCCAAGCTCTAACTTCGGCAGCTCCGTTAACTTCTCTGCCCCAGGCACTAACATTCTTACCACCTGGAAAGGTGGCGGATACACTACTGGAAGTGGAACCTCTTACGCTGCTCCGCACGTAGCGGGTATTCTAGCCCTTACCGGCGGAAGCGTACACTCTCAAGGTGTAGTAAGCAACGATCCAGATGGTAGACCAGATGCAATTGCAATCAGATAACAAAATGTTTTGCCCATAAACAGAAAGGCCCGTCTTGCAGACGGGCCTTTCTGTTTATGGGCACTTTCTGTACTTACACGCCTTTCTGGGCAAAGTGTCTGCATTATTCAATTGAGCCATGGAATTAAACGGCTCTCTTTCTGAATTGACTTAGTAAGACGTAATACCAAATCGTCTAAACTTACTTTCATAAACACACTACGGTAATGATTCTTTAACAAACCTCACAGGCCTTGAAGACTTGCGAGGCTTTAACCAATGAAAAGTGGTTTATGCGATTTGACATAAGTCGCTCACCTCCCTTTCCAACCTCTTTTCCAGAAAAAAGGGCCAAAACAGACAAGTCACTTCTCCTATTTCTGACAAGTGCTTCTGTAGCTGAGGCTCAACTACGTCATCAGGAAAATAAGCTCCTGCATAACGGTTTGGCTCGGCTTCTTCATTGAGGCAACCATAGACGCAAAGTATTTTAAGCAATTCGGCTTTAGCCGAACCTTCCGCAACCCTTTCAGTCTGCTTGTTGTATTCAACCTTTTTGTATGAAACACAGTAACATTATAGCAGATGGTTTTATAGTATAAACCGATTCATTATAACTGATTTAAACTTATAGACATGAAAAATTTACAAGCATACTTTTTTGCGTTCATGCTACTGATCACCATGACGCTCTCCGGTTGCGATCTCATTGGTGACATTTTCGAGGCTGGCATGTGGATGGCCGTTATTATCATTGTAGTAGTGATTGCCTTGGTGCTGTGGCTGCTCCGCAAAATCAGGGGTAGGTAGTTTACCTTCATTTTAACTGAAACAGACCTAAAACAGCAAGGCCACCTAAGTAGGTGGCCTTGCTGTTTTAGGCAAAGGAGTTTACCTTATTGTTTTATCACGCGAAGCGTTTCTTTGGTAGTACCTGTCTGCACCTGCACCAGATACACACCTGCTTTTTGGTCTGCTAGATCAAGCTCTACCGGTGAGCCTGACACCAGTTGCACTTGCTTCTGAAGCACTACTTTACCTGCACTGTGGAAGACTGTGATAGTTGCAGTTTCAGAGGCACTGGAAACTTCCAGGCTTACTTTACCGGTTGGAGTAGGGTTGGGATAAGCTGCTACTTTCACCTGCATTTTAGATGCGGCATTAGCCGGGGTCACAACTACTGTTTTAGAGTACTCGAAGGCTCCGTCTATATCTGTTTGCTTCAAGCGAAAATACTGGGTCTTGGTTGGGTTGGCATCATATACCTCTTGGCTGTAAGTAAGTGCTACCATGCTGTTTCCGGCTCCTTTTACTTGTTTCCCTACCGTTTGGAACGTTATACCATCAATGCTTTGCTCAATAGTGAAATGGTCATTATCCTTCTCAGAAGCGGTGGCCCAGTTCAACTGAATTTGCTGATTTACGCGTTTTGCCTGGAAAGACGTCAAAGTAACGGGCAGCGGTGTTGGGGTTGTACCCTTGGCACTTTGGCCCGAGATCGCAAACGGAGAGAAAGAGGTGATGTCTGTACGGGTAAGGGAATAAACGCCATCTTGCAGAACAATCTTGGCAGCACTTCCTTTATCCCATTGCTTGTTGTGGTAGTGCATCAGGAAAGCGCTTTCTGGGATAGTGGCACCAGCAGGCATGTCTGCGGCAGTCCACTGCAAGGTCATTTCCAGGTTTGTGCCACCCACTACTCCTTCATCCACAATCCAGGTTTTACCTACCATCTGGTTGTTGTCATAAGAAAGGCCATTAGGCACGTTCTGCTCATAGGCGGTGTACACGCCATCAATTACTCTAATGCTGAAGGTATCTGCCACGCTGCCTGTTTTCAGTTTCAGCTTCACTGGCAATGCTTTGTTGTCATAGCCTACCGGGAAGATGGCACTGTCACCAGGGGCTAACTTTGTTTTTAAACGACCTTTTCCTTTGGTTGTGATGAAGCTTTGCGCATCAAATAGAACGGGCTGCTTGTTGTCACCCATTACCAGGTCAAAATCACCCAAATCTAGTTTTGAACCATTTTTCAACTCTAACTGACCCGTAATCAAAACTTTGTTGCTTAACTTTTTAACGGCTCCTTTGTTATCAATTCTAAGGTTTCCGTACTTACCAGCTTTTATTTCGCTGCTATTTTCTTTGTAAATAATAGTACTGGTGGCGTCTACATTTCCAAGAGTAGGCAATATCTTACTATCGAAATTAACGATAGCCAAAGCCGCCACCTCAACGTTTACATCCTCTAACTGAACGTTTGCAGGGATGGTGAACTCAATTGGCAACCCGGTACCTATGACAAGTTTAGAACTAGCAGGCAGCTTAATGCTTTTGGTAAGTTCAGGATTGCCAAACAACGGGCTTTGTATTATGAACACCTGGTTAGGATCTGAGAACGAGGTAGGCGCCTCTCCAGCACCCGCCCATCCGGTTTTGCTATAGATCGGGTTGGTATTCCAGGCAGACAAATCACTCAGCTCACCTCCAAGCCAAACACTGCTATAGAATATTTTCTTACCAGTACTCACCACCACTGGGGCAACAGTCTTGAACTCTTCTGTTGTTAATTTGAAATTATCAATAGCCAGAAGATCTTTGCCACTACTCACGGCATTTACCCACCGAATGGTCAACTCTTGGTTTGCTTTAAGAACAACACCTTCCAAACTCTCTTTAACCAGCTTCTGGTTTGCAGTTAAGTTACCGTTCAAAATGACATTTCTGTTTGAAGAGACAGGCCCCCGCAGCGCAGCAACCGGATTCCAGGCACCAGTGGTACTTCCTCTTTCATTGATGCGGAACTCCATAGTAAGGTTAGAGACAGATGATCCATCAAACCATTGCTGCAGCACAAACTCAAGCCCGATGTTGGTCAGAGACTTACCGGTAGCGTTATGGAACCGTACTTTGTAGATGAACTGGTTGTAGGAAGAGGCAAATCCGCCTAGGCTACGATTGTCATTGTAGTCATTGGAACCATAGCTTTTCAGACCTGCAGTAGTAACATCTCCGTCCGTGATCTCAATAGTTGTGGTATTGCTGTTTCCTAGCTGAGCACTCCACCCAGGAAGCGTTCCTTCATTTTCCCACACTCGGGTATTGTTTACTCTATATTGAGCCTGTGGCAGGCTATTGAAATTTTGGGTATAAGAAGTACCAATAACATTGATTGGAAGTGACTGAGCAACCGTGGCAGAAACCCCTGCTATAAACAAGATGCTTGCCAGAAGGATTACTTTTAGATTGTGTAAAATTGCTACCATACCTTTATTGCTTTTTGATTTATATCAATATTGTATTTACTACTGGCACAAAGGTATGTATATACATCAATCCAATTCAATACATAAACCCATTGCACCAGAAAGCAATCAAGCATATATTATCTTTAAATTATTCAATTAAACATACACTATAGACGCATTATTACTATGAATTGCATTATTTACACGACAAGCACTTATAAACACACGATAAAGAGAAGTAGTAAAGAGTTCAATTCATTAGCCTAATCCCAAGAATTTATAGGATACTTAGCAAGCTTCACTTTTACTTTATTTTATAAATCCAACTTTTTAGAAGAAAGATGAAGCACTTTTATTTACCACCTCAAAAAATTACAATCAGTTTTAGATCTAAAATGCAAAAAACAAGAAAACAAGCATAGCTTTATGATTATTTCGAACCCTAATTCAAATGGAACAAAGCAAAAACTAGCTGACAAATAGGCTCATAACTTATCTAAACAAACTTAATCCTGCTCACTAATCAGGATTAATAAAAGGAGACACAAACAGTATTGGCACAAAAAAAGAGGCCTTTCGGGCCTCTTTTATAAAAATCATTAGTAAAACGTTATTTGCGGCTTTTCTGCGGCATGGTACCCATTATCCAATCCCAAAGCGGAGAAGAAACACCATACGCCCGTTCCGGGTCTTTGTAGTGGTGAATGCTGTGGTGAATCCAGAGGGTTTTCAAAAAGTTCTTAGGCGGCGCATAAGCATGTACTGCGTAGTGCACGAACAGGTACAGCGCGTACCCGAACAGAAATCCGGCCACCAAGCCGAACACCATAGACCCGAACACCAGTTTAAACACGAAAAAGAAAAAAGAAGCAATAAACAGACTCACAATGGGCGGCATGGCCAATCTGGTTTTGTCTTTAGGGTAGTCATGGTGGTTTCCGTGAAATGTGTACTGTATGTTCTTCTTGAACTCATTAGTAGGCTCCATGTGGAAGATGTAGCGGTGCGCCAGGTACTCCACCAGGGAGAAAATCAGCCAACCCGCCAAAAACAACCCCACGGCCGAAAGTACGTCCAGAAAGCCGTACGTAAAGCCGTAAACGAGCAGACCGGTGGCAATCACTAGAAAGATGGTAATAGGAATGGCAATATGCGTGTGGGTAAGACGCTCCAGCACCGGATTCTTGAAAAGAGTCGCAGATCCTTTATGATTCGGTTTCATAGTAGGTAAAATTAGATGAAACGTTTCTTGCTGTGAAACGTGCAAAAATAGGCAAAATTATCTAGACACGCCTTTAAACAAGCGTCAGCGCGGGAATAAAAGCTGGACAACGGCTTGGGCCACCTCCTGCGCAGCGCCTTCTCCGGCGGGCACCACACAGGAAGCCTGCTTGTAAAATTTCTCCCGCTCGGCCAACGTAACCGCTAGATACTCCTGCAATTCGGCGGCACTTTTGTTCCGTAACAGCGGTCGTAGCTGCAGATCATGCGCAGATAACCTTGAAACCAACTCCTGGGGAGAAAGCTTCAAATAGACCGGTATCCCGTGGGAAACCATAAAGGCCATGTTCTCACAAAAGCAAGGCGCTCCGCCCCCCGTTGCCAGCACCACATCTTCCACCCTTTCCGCCGCCCGGCGCAATGCTTTCGCCTCGGCTTCCCTAAAGTAAGCCTGCCCGCGTTGCTCAAACACCTCCGGCACCGTCTGGCCCTCCTGCTCCTCCACCAAGGTATCTAAGTCCAGAAACCGATAACCCAGCAATTCAGCCAGAACCTTCCCCACCGTCGATTTCCCGCAACCCGGCATTCCTACCAGGAAGATTTTAGAAACGGCGCTTTCTGAAGACATAATGGTGATTGAATGAGTGAGAGATTGAATGAGTGAGAGAATGTTGAAGGATTGTGGAATGAGGTTTTCGGCTTATTTTTTTGAAATTAGCCTTGAAACGATTGAGATTGATAGGGAAAGAAGTTGTTGGCGTAATTATGAGCCTTAAGAGAGTTGAGAAGAGTTAGCGCAACCGCCAAAGAAGTAAATGAAGTTGTATTACTCAGCCAGCAATACAACTTCATTTACTTCTTCTCTCACTTATTCAAAACCCCATTCTTTCACTCATTCAATCTTTCCATCTCTCATTTATCGCACCAATTCCTGCACATCCTGCAACGCAGGGATGTCATTGTAGTGCCATTTGCCTACCACAATGCCGTTCTTGAACAGCAGCAGGCCTGGGTTAGACCGGATCATGGTTTTAAGCACAGTGGCATCGGCGAAGAAGTATGGCGCTGCCAGGTTCACTTCGTGCCGAAACACGTCAAACTCCTGGCTGCTGCTGGAGGTAATCACCACCGGCACAATTTTAGGGCTTTGGTTTTTCTCCAGACCGGCCAGTAAACTGTTTATCTCTTTGAAGCTCTCCTGGTCGGCCTTCTTTACGTCTTTCACCAGAATCAGCAGCCGGTTGCCCAGGAACATCTCCTTCGTGAAATCGCCCTGGTCGTTCCAGATATTGAAGTCTGTGATTTTGGGACCATCTTGGGGGTTAAGCGGCACCATTTTCTTGAACTTGTAGGTGGTGTCTGTGGGGTAGCTTTCAAAAGAAACTTCTTTGCCGCCTTTCTCCATTATATATTGGTACCGCAACGGGGCAGACGGCTTCATGGACTGCGGAATATTGGCTCCCACACGGTACGCTCTAAAATCAAGGAACGGCTCATGCCGGTAGGCGTACACGCTTACGCTTACTGAAAAAAGCAACGCCACCACTACTATAGCACCGGCCACTCCTCGGTTTATCTGCCCCAGTGACACCAGATGCCGTTGGGTGAACAGCAGCACCAGAATAAGCACCAGCAGTACTACGTCTTTGGTGAACGACTGCCACGGCGTGAGTTTGATGGCATCTCCGAAGCAGCCACAATCGGTTACTTTGTTGAAGTATGCCGAGTAAAACGTGAGAAACGTGAAAAACAACGTCAAAAAGAAAAGCAGCCACAGTACGGTGCTCAGCTTCCAGCGCACCAGCAAAGCCACGCCCAGCACTACCTCCAGCGTACTCAGGAGAATGGAAAAATAAAGGGCAAACGGTTTCAGCGACAGAAACACCGAGGAGAAATCTACCGAGAACACCTCAAAGTATTCTTCCAGTTTGATAGCGGTGCCTACCGGGTCGTTCAATTTGATCAGGCCCGAGAAGATGAACAAGGCGCCCACCGCTATCCACGCGAATCTACTAAGCAGACGGAGTGCCATGGTTCGGATAATTTAGTTTAATCAAGCAGAAAACAGCGTAGTTGAGCATGTCGCGGTAGTTGGCTTCCACACCTTCAGACACCAACGTTTGGCCAGCGTTGTCTTCTATCTGTTTGGTGCGATATATTTTCATTAAAATCAGGTCGGTCATGGACTCTACACGCATGCTGCGCCAAGCCTCGCCGTAGTCATGGTTTTTGTCTTCCTGCAAGGCCTGCGTCTTCCTGATTTCCTCTTCGTACAGGCCTCGTACCTGCTCCACTGGCAACGCCTGTTCGGTCTCGCCCTGCGCTATCAATTGCTCCTGCATTAAGGCAATCACGCAGTAATTCACAATGGCCACAAATTCAGACGTAATGTCATCCTGTATCTTCTGGGTGCCTTTCTCCTGAATGGACCTGATGCGTTGGGCCTTGATAAAAATCTGGTCTGTGATGGAAGGCAGCCGTAGGATTCTCCAGGCGGTGCCGTAATCCTGGGTTTTCTGCAAAAACAGGCGTTGGCACGCTTCTATCACGCGATTGTACTCCTGGGCGGTTTGGTGAATCAAGTTTTTCGTTTTACTTTTAAGAAAATGAATATAGGCGATTTGACCGCGAAAGATACACTTTTCTGCAAAAAAATAACCCTTAACTGCCGCGGCAGACTGGTCATGTTGCAGCAACCCGCGGTCATGGGTATCCTTAACGTCACCCCAGATTCATTTTACGCCAACAGCCGCCTCACCGGAGTAGGCCAGGCGTTACGGCAGGCAGAGAAGATGCTCGCAGACGGAGCTACGTTTCTGGACATAGGCGGGTATTCTACGCGCCCGGGTGCCCCCGAGGTTTCGGAACAGGAAGAGTTAAATCGCGTAGTACCCATTATAGAGGCGCTCGTCAAAGCATTCCCAGAGGCGCTGTTGTCTGTTGACACGTTTAGGGCCCGGGTGGCGGAGGAAGCCATACGCCAGGGAGCACATCTCATTAATGACGTTTCTGGCGGCACACTGGATGAAGCCATGTTTAGCACGGCGGGCAGATTAGGCGTACCCTATCTGCTCATGCACATGCGCGGCACCCCGCAGAACATGGCTTCTCTAAACCAGTACGAAAACGGGTTGCTGGAAGAGGTCTTCTCCTTTTTTGCCGAGCGCGTGGCCTTGCTGAGAGCTGCTGGCGTGAAAGACATTTTGCTGGACCCTGGTTTTGGCTTTGCAAAAAATGTAGACCAGAATTACCAGCTGTTGCGCCGCCTTAAAGAACTGGAGGTATTTGAGTTACCTGTATTAATTGGGCTTTCCAGAAAATCCATGACCTACAAACCGCTGCACGTAGGTCCTGAGGAAGCCCTTACGGGCACAATTGTTGCTAATACGCTCGCGTTACTGAACGGGGCAGACATTCTGCGGGTGCATGACGTAAAGGAGGCAGTACATACTATTGAGATTGTAAAAAAGATGTTGACGGCGTGATTTCATTGTTTTCCATAGGATTTTTAGAGATAGAGTGGCTGGATATTATTGATGTCCTGCTGGTGACGGTACTCTTGTACCAGCTCTATAAACTCCTGACCGGAAGCGTAGCCCTCAAAATCTTCTTAGGCCTGCTCTCCATCTATCTCTTGTACCTGGTGGTGAAGGCTGCCGGTATGGAGCTGCTTACCATTATTCTGGGGCAGTTCATGGGCGTGGGCGTTTTGGCGGCCATTATTGTATTCCAGCCCGAAATCAGGCGTTTTCTGCTTATGATTGGGAAAACCACGGCCTTCAACAACGAGCGTCTGTTCAAAAGTTTTCCGTGGCGCCGCTCTGAAAACGCCGACAAACTCTCTATCACGCCTTTCATTGAAGCCGCCAAATCACTGGCCGGCAAGAACACCGGTGCCTTGATTGTTTTCGCGCGAAGCTCTGAACTTCGCTACTTCGCCGAGTCCGGCGATGCCATTGACGCCATTGTCAGCAAACGTCTGCTCATCTCCATTTTCAACAAGAACAGTCCGCTGCACGATGGGGCCGTCATCATCCAGGGCAACCGCATCAAAGCCGCTCGCTGTATTCTGCCCGTAACCGAAAGTAACGACGTGCCTGCCTCTATGGGCCTCCGGCACCGCGCCGCCATCGGCTTGTCTGAAGTCACTGACAGCGTAGTTTTGGTCGTTTCTGAAGAAACCGGTCAGATTGCCCTCGTACGCAACGGCGAAGTCTTCCGCAACCTCTCCGCCGCCGACCTCCGCTCCAAACTCAACCACTTCCTCTTTGACATTGAACCCAAGGTAGTAGAGAAAGTAGCAGCGGCGTAGGTTGGTGAATGAGAGATTGAATGAGAGATTGAATGAGTGAGAGAATGGGGGAATTCATTTACAATCATTCGCCTGCTACCTACTTTTTCTTTAGCTGGCACGAGTCTCCAGACTCGTGCCTACGGTGCTGGGTGGTCTCTGACTAGCCTCGCTGCGGCGCAACGAAAGTACGTCTGCTGGTCTTTTCACCACCCCGCCCTTCGGGCACCCCTAACTTAGGAGGAGTGTTTCTGGTTTGCACTGCTATTTTGCTTGCCCCAAAGACCTCGTAGCGTCTAGAAGACCTGCGAGCGTCTGTGCCAATGCCGTTCCGTCATCCCAATCAGGAGATTGGCTGCCCAACTCATGCGTAGAGCGCTGACGCTAACTCTACGCACAACCCTATATTTGCTTACATGTGCGTTTTGGGGCCGCTTTACAAGAACCAGGCTAAAAACTCTCCTCGTTCTTGCCAACGCCACAGATAAGATAAAATATGTATCTTTTGGGCATCAACCAGATGACCATGCGCTACCTTTCACTCTTCTCGCTTCTTCTCCTGTTTTCCTACGGTTTTCCGGTTTTCGGGCAGAAAACGGTCAAGGAAAAAACCGACGCCAAACTCACCCAAAAATTACAAGCGCTTACCCAAGGCTTTCAGGGCGAGGTGGGTATTTATGTGCGGCACTTGAAGACTGGCAAAACGGTAGCCATCAACGCAGATACGCTTTTCCCTACGGCCAGTATGATCAAGGTTCCTATCATGGTAGGCATGTTTGACAAGATAGAGCGGGGAGAAATTGACCCGAAAACCGTGCTCCGGTACCGGGACTCCTTATACTATGCGGGCGAAGACATTGTAGGCAATTTCAAAGACAGCGCAACAGTAGCTTTGGGTAAAATCCAGATGCTGAGCATCACCACTTCAGACAATACGGCCAGCTTGTGGCTCCAGCAACTGGCCGGAACAGGAACTTCTATCAATGCCTGGCTGGAGAAAAACGGCTTTCAATATACCCGCATGAATTCCCGAACGCCGGGCCGCCGCGCCAACTGGCAGAAGTACGGATGGGGCCAGACCACGCCCCGCGAAATGGCCACTTTGGTCTCCATGATCAGGGAGGGCCGGGCGGTTAGCCCTTCGGCGAGTGAGCGCATGTACCGCAACCTGGGCCGTATTTACTTTGATGATGTGGCGCTCTCCCAGATTCCGCCGCATGTGCACACAGCCTCCAAGCAGGGAGCCGTAAACCAATCGCGTTCCGAAGTAGTCTTGGTCAATGCGCCGCACGGCGATTATGTCTTCTGCATCATCACCAAAAACCAGAAAGACGAGAGTTGGGAATACAAAAACGCAGGGTACACCCTCATCAGAGCCGTGTCTAAAACCCTATGGAACCACTTTGAACCGAAATCTGACTGGCAACCCGCCACAGGAATGGAAAAATATTAAGGCAAATCAGCTTTACTTGTTTCAGGACTGATTTTGGATAATCTACCTTAAAACGTCTTTGGAAGAGTAAGTAGGACTATATAAAAGTAAAGGTTTCACTCGCTCGCGTCCCGCGAGTGTGAGTTACCTGCGGCGTCCCGCCGCTTTGTATACGTTTATCCAAAAAGAGCAGAGAATCGGCCAGAGGCCGAAAGTAGCTCACACTCGCGGGACGCGAGCGAAGTCTGCTTCAGGTTAGCATTCCTTTCCCCAGTACTGCTACTAAAGAATAAAGCCCACCTTCCGCACTAGGTGCTTCCGGTGGACTTTTTCCCTTCATGAGTTAATAAGACCGCTCTTCTTGCCTGTACCCCTATCTGGTACTGAATATTTCTTATTTCAGCGTTGGGGCCGTCAGATGGAAGACATCTTTCAGCGCCCGGCGGGCGGCGTGGAAACCGCACATGCCGTGCACGCCTCCGCCCGGCGGAGTTGACGAAGAACAGATATAAATTCCCTTTGCCGAGGTCTGGTAAGGCGACAACGTGACTACCGGGCGCGTGTACAACTGCCACATGTCAATAATGCCGCCGTTGATGTCGCCGCCTATGTAGTTGGGGTTATGGGCCTGCATCTGCGCGGTGTTCATGGTATGGCGTTTCAGGATCAAATCCCGGAAACCGGGCGCGAAACGCTCTACCTGCCGTTCAATGGCCTCGGTCATGTCTACGGTAGAACCGTTGGGTACGTGGCAATAGGCCCAGGCAGTGTGTTTCCCCTGGGGGGCACGGGTAGCATCAAAGAGGCTTTGCTGGGCAAGGAGCACAAATGGTTTCTGCGGGTGTCCTCCGCTCGCGGACTCTCGTTCAGAGGCGGCAATTTCTTCCAGCGTGTTTCCTAGATGGACCGTTCCGGCTTGGCGGCATTCCGGGGCAGTAAACGGAATGGGACCGTCCAGTGCCCAATCTATCTTGAACACGCCCATGCCGTAGCGGTAGCGTTGCAGTTGGCTCCGGTAAAGCGGTGACAGTTTTTCACCAGCCATTTCTAATAACTGCTTGGGCGTTACATCCAGCAACAGTGCTTTGTGCGAAGGCAGTTGCGCCAAAGAAGTAATATAGCGTCCGGTTTCAATTTTTCCACCCAGGCTAGTGAAGTAAGACACCAGGGCGTTGGCAATTTGCTGGGAACCACCTTTAGGCACCGGCCAGCCCTGCAAATGCCCCACCGCCATCAAGACCAGGCCAATGGCCGAAGTAGTGAGATTAGACAAGGGCTGAATGGAGTGCGCGGCCATACCGGCCCACAAACCCCTTGCTTCCTGCGTCTTGAACCGGTCGGCTAGGAAAGTGGCGGAGGTGAGGGCATTCAGGCCGAAAGCCGCCATGTCTAGGGGGTGTTTGGGAATACGCAAGGGCCCCAGAACATCGGGCGCCAAACCAGGCCAGCTTTTCACCAGCGGCTGCATCAGGTTCAGGTACGCCTGCTCGTCTGCTCCCAAGCCTCGGGCCGTTTCGCTTAAGGACATGGTCAAGGTTGCCGCCCGGCCGTTGTCAAAGGGGTGCGCTGCCGATACTTCGGGATACAGAAATTCCAGCCCGTGTTCCTGCAGCGGAAGTGTCTTGAAAAAGGGCGATCCGGCTGCTAAGGGATGGATGGCCGAGCACACGTCATGCACAAAGCTCGGCAGGGTTAATTCCTGGGAGCGCAAGCCGCCACCCAATTGGTCTTTCCCCTCCATCAACAGCACCTCCAACCCCGCCTGCCGCAACAGAATAGCCGCCGACAACCCATTAGGCCCGGAGCCCACTACTACTGCATCATATTGAGTATTACTCACGCTTGTTATTTTTCTTTTTCTGAACTACGCTTACAACCACCCTGCGCCCAAACTGTTTTGCGTCTACTTTCTGAAAACAGGCGAGAAAACAGATTTCCGTTCTTGCGTATAGGACTACAAGCTACTCATTTTTTCCATGCCAGACGCTCCCTTCCTTCCGCTTTTCCCGCAACTCACGCCCATTCTCAGCAATGTGACGGCTATTGATTTTGAAACCACCGGGGTAAGTGGCAGCAAAGGCCGGGTGATAGAGATTGCCGCCGTGAAAAGCGCTCACAGGCAAATTACCGGCCGGTTCCATACGCTGGTGCAGTTGAAAGGCGAGTTGCCCCCCAAAATCACGGAGATTACCGGCATCACGCAGCAAGATTTAGCCAATGCTATGGAGGAACGCACCGCCTTCACTATCCTGAAGGAGTTCATTGGTGACAGTACGGTGGTCGCGCATAATGCTCCGTTTGACTTGGGTTTTCTGTACAGCACCTACCGCCGCCTGAAATTGGGACCGGTGCAACATCCGTTCCTGGACACCTTATCGGTTTGCCGGTTGCGCCAACCGTCTCCGCGGAATCTACCCGATATGTGTAAGGTCTACGGTGTTCCGCTTACCAGATGGCACCGGGCTTTGCCAGATGCCACGGCTACCTGGCACCTGCTCCACAAGCTGCACGAAGAAAGCCCGTTAGATGACATGCGCAACAAACTAGTTCTGAATCCCAAGTACGGCACACCCTACTGGCTTCCGCCGCTGGCGGAAATACTACCTCCGCCCAATGCACCTGTTACAGGGGTTGCCAGCTCTGGGACTGCATAATCCCAAGGCTTCCGTAACCAAATTAAAATTAAACAATCTCAATACGCTTCACCGCAATAGAGCTTACTGCTTTCTGGTATTTGCACCCACAAAAACCCGTACAAATTCAAGTTACCCCGTTCTCAGCTATCCGTTAAAGCATACTTCAGGAATATGTAAGAAGCTTAGGTTTATCACTCTTCCTGTTACCAAACAATCTATAAGCTTAAGAAGGGAAAGGCATGAGAAAGATAAGTGTATTATGGATGCTGGTATTCAGCGGTTGGTTCTATTCCTGTTCCTCTGATGAAGACGAACTGGACCAGATGCAGCAGGAAACAGACTTTCTTACCAAGGGAGTGTACCCTTTGCAGAATACCGACGACCTGGACCTGCTGGTGAATGAAATAGGCAACAGCCAGTATGTATTGATTGGGGAAGCCTCACACGGCACGTCTGAGTTCTATACCTGGCGGGCCGAAATCTCTAAAAGGCTCATCCAGGAGAAAGGATTTAACCTGATTACGGTGGAAGGAGATTGGCCATTTGCCTATTCGTTGAACCAGTACATTCAGGGCCAGGGCAGCGGAACCGCCCAGCAGGCCGTTCGGTCGTTCCAGCGGTGGCCTACCTGGATGTGGTCTAACCAGGAGGTAGCCACTTTCTCTGAGTGGCTCCGGCAACACAACCAAGCCCTGCCGCAAAACCAGAAAGTAGGCTTCTATGGTATGGATGTGTATAGCCTCTGGGAATCATTGGAAGCGGTACGTATGTACATGGAACAGGCAGACCCAACTATTGCGCAGTTAGCCCGAAATGCGCAGTCTTGCCTGGCTCCTTACAACCGAGACGAGCAATTATACGCCCAAGCCACCAGCCAGGGAACTTCATGCGCCGCGCAACTTCAAACGCTGCTGGAGGCCGTACAAGCGCACCGGACAAGACAACCAGCCAATGACGAAGCCGCTTTTAATGCCGAGCAAAACGCGTTGGTGGCCGTGAACGCCGAACGGTATTATTACCAGATGATCAGAAGTGATGTCACTTCCTGGAACGTGCGGGACCGGCACATGCAGGAAACGGTGAACCGGCTGGTAGCACACAGAGGAAATGGCGCTAAAATTATTGTCTGGGCCCACAATACCCACGTAGGCGACGCCCGCTACACAGACATGGCAGCTTCTGGCATGGTAAACGTGGGTCAGTTACTGCGCGAGCAACATGCCCAGAAAGGCGTGTATCTGGTGGGGTTTGGCACTTACCAAGGCCAGGTAATTGCCGCTAATGCCTGGGGCGAAGCCACCAGGGTCATGAATGTTCCGGCCGCTATGGTCAACAGTTGGGAAGAGATCCTGCACCGGCACAGCCCAGAGAACAAGTTGCTGCTGATGCGCGAACTACAGGACATTCCGGCGGCCATGCAGAGCCGGGGCCACAGAGCCATTGGCGTCTCTTACAATCCTGCTGCGGAAAGAGGGAATTACGTGCCAACCATTTTGCCTAAAAGGTATGATGCCTTCCTGTTCATAGACCAAACCAAGGCTTTGTCTCCGCTGTAGGAAACTTAGGCTGTTTAGGAAACCTAGCCCAATTTCCATGAAAAAAGGGGAGCCTGTACGGCTCCCCTTTTTCTGTTTCAGTTGCATTTTTGGCTTTCAAGCGTTCTCCGGCAACAGGTAGTCAGGCTATTGATGGAGTTCTGCGCAGGCAGTTAGTCAGGCTGCTTGGCAGAGGCGCTTCTAGAACAGGTAGTCAGGCTGTTAGAGGAGCTTTACGCTTTTGGCCACGTCATTGCCTTCATCGTCCTTCTCAATCTCAAACTCCACGCGGTCGCCCACGCGCAGTTCATTGAAGTCAGTGTCCAGCACGTTGGTGAAGTGGAAGAACAGGTTGTTTGGCGGGAATTTAATGAAACCGTACCCGTTTTTCAGGCTCATGATTTCCCCCTCGCCGTGCCCTTCTACCAGAGCATCGTCATCATAATGTTCCTCCTGCACCACGGTAGTGCTTCGCTTGTGGTCTGGCTGCACGAATAAACGCTGAATGGCGGCATCATTGCGAGCTATACGCTGGTCAATAATACCGTGCATAGCCATAGGGTACGTTACCTCGGCCAGCAGATCCTGTGACGGGCGCGTGGTCATGCGCTGGCCATTGTCTGTAGTGTACTCAAACTCCCAGGTTAAGGCCATTACGCGCGTACCCAAGGTATTCACCTTACGCACCATGGGTACATAATCTCCGTCTGAGGAAATCAGCACCAACACATCAAATCGCTTGTAAAAGGCTTGTTCAAAGGCCTCAAGGGCCAACCAAACGTCTATGCCGCGTTCTTGCTTGTAGCCTTCAGGCGTAGTCCGTACCGGCAGATAATGGGTAGTCACGCCTTCAGACATCAGAATGTCATCAAACACGCGGTCCCAGTATAGGGTATCGCCACGCTGGCTGGCTTCATACGCATTGAGACGGCCCCTGAAATAATGGGCATCCACAATCCGGCAGAAGCGGGCATCCACGTTTTCTTCTTCGGCTACTTGGTCTCTGATAAACTCATGAAGGCCCGAAATGCTTATCCTGCGCTTACGCTGATGGCCGTAGGCGTAATAATTGCTTACCTGCAGGAAATAATTACCATCATAGAAGACGCCAATTCTCACTAACTTATCCTGCATGTTGTTCTTGCTTTTTATCTGTTTGCATCTTTTTATTTAATTTGTCTGTATCTTTTCTCAATATATTTTTCACTTATATACACAGGGGAAATAAACAGGAGAAAGCGGTAAATATGACAGGGGTTTCTTGGGGAGAAGAGGCAGGGAATAGCTCACTATTACATGCTGTGGGGAACCCAGGGGAAGTACTTCTGCTATATTTTAAGAACACTTTCATTTAGCTTGTTCGCGGGACCACTTTCAACGTTGTTTTCTTCTGCTCCAGTATAGGTCCCCTATACTGGACATGCGCATTCCTGTTACTACAGGTGGTGCCATTTTGTTTCCCCTGAAAGAAAAGAACAGGTTTTTCTAAGGAGTGCCGGGCAAAAGTAGGGAATCATTACTTTGCTGACAACCTATTTTCTACACAATGTAAACGTCCTCAAAGCCTAGTATAGTACCTGCTTTCAAGACGTTTTAGATTTATTTTGAGAAAAAGAAACTATCTACAAGAAGCTGCCTGGGGCCTTTTGCCTATCCTTCTCCTTGCTTCTACTACGTTTGCTTAGCTTCCAGCCTAAAGGGATTCTCCTCTCCTTACCGGAGGTTGCCACAGCCAAAACAATCTCCCGGCTTAAGGTCTATTTGCTACCTGCATGAAGAAATACTACCTCAGCAGGTGTCTTCGTCCTGCTTCATGTATGCAATCCAAAATTATTTGGGTCTGACTTATTTATGATTATTAAGGCTATTACTGCCCTTTTACCTAGTACAGGCAAGAAATCAGGTATGATTTAACCAATTATAGGCTTAGTAATGATCCTGAAATTCAATTTTGATACAGAATAGCTTTTACTCGTATTTGCTTTCCATTCCTATTAAAATAACAGCGGAGAGATTCCTTCTCATAACTAACTATACCCAACAAAGCTGCAAGAGGCGTGAAGCAAAAAGCCCACACATTCTTTCATGTTCCTACATACAATAACCTAGGTGAACAGGAAATAGGGCACTAATAAAAATATAATTATTTCCTTCAACATTGTACTTTGCAAGAAGTTTTAAGCGGAAAAATAATTTACTACTTACTTAAATTTCCCCATTCTTATGGAAGAAAGCACATTCAATTCATTTTGGTGACTAATTCAATTCACTACTTCGTTAGTCGCTTAGTTAGGATTACCTGGTAGCTTACTTACCATTATTTAGTGGCTCAGAAACAACCTATTAAAAGCGAAAGAGGCTTGCCAATATCTAATTGGCAAGCCTCTTCTTTTCTAGCATTGAGTGGTTTATAACTATCCTTTTAAAACACCTAATTCTCTGCCTACTTCGGTGAAGGCTTGGATGGCTTTGTCCAGATGTTCCTGGGTGTGGTCGGCGGAAAGCTGTACCCTGATGCGGGCTGCGCCTTTGGCTACCACCGGGTAATAGAACCCAATCACATAGATACCTTTCTCCAGCATTTTGGCCGCAAACTCCTGGGCTAACGTGGCTTCATACAGCATTACCGGCACAATGGGGTGTACGCCCGGCCTAATGTCAAACCCGGCAGCCGTCATTTTCTCTCTGAAGTAGTTGGTGTTCCACTCCAGGCGGTCGCGCAGTTCAGTGGTAGAACTCAACAGTTCCAATACCGCCAGCGAACCACCCACAATAGCCGGAGCCAGGGAGTTAGAGAACAAATAAGGGCGCGAACGCTGACGCAGCATGTCAATGATCTCTTTCCGGCCGGTGGTGAAACCGCCCATAGCGCCGCCCAAGGCTTTGCCCAACGTACCCGTGATAATGTCTACGCGGCCCATCACGTTGTGGTACTCGTGGGTACCGCGGCCGGTTTTGCCAATGAAACCGCTGGAGTGGGATTCATCTACCAATACCAAGGCTCTGTACTGGTCTGCCAAGTCACAGATTTTGTCCAGTTGGGCAATGGTGCCATCCATGGAGAAAGAACCGTCGGTGACAATGATGCGGTGCTTGGCACCTTGGCTTTCCTGAAGTTTGGCTTCCAGGTCTGCCATGTTGTTGTGCTCGTAGCGGTAGCGCTGCGCTTTGCATAACCTAATGCCGTCAATAATGGACGCGTGGTTCAGGGCATCAGAGATAATCGCGCTTTGCTCATCAAACAGGGGTTCAAACACGCCGCCGTTCGCGTCAAAGGCTGCTGCGTACAGAATGGTGTCTTCGGTGCCCAGAAACTCGGCCAGTTTCTGCTCCAGTTGCTTGTGGATGTCCTGGGTACCGCAGATAAACCGTACTGAACTCATGCCGTAACCGTGGGTATCCAAGGTGCGTTTGGCTGCTTCCAACACGGCCGGGTGTGAGGAAAGGCCTAGGTAATTGTTCGCGCAGAAGTTCAGGACCTCGCCGGTCTGCTGGGTCATGATTTCGGCGTGCTGCGGTGTAGTGATCACGCGCTCGCTTTTATATAAGCCGTTGGCTTTGATTTCGGCTAACTGCTGCTCTAAATCTGGTTTTAAGGTTTCGTACATAGTATGATCTGTTGCTTATTTCTGGTTTACATTCTCAGTTTAGGCTTGATTTACGAAAAACTAGCCGATAACCGCCTGTCTTACTCTCTACTTTCGCAGGAACTGCGAAATATGGTGAAGCATCTCTTCTTTCTGTTGGGCCGTAGCGCCATTCCACATGTCATTATGAATGGTAGCAGGCAGGTTTATCACTACTGTCCCGAAGGTCGCTTGTTCAGTTGGTGTGGGTAGAACCCCTGCATCTGCTAGCTGGTCGCTTGACCTTAGCGTAAGCACTTGCGGCCTAGAAGCTCTTGGCAGAGGCACCCGACGATTGTCCAGGGAGATAATCTTCTGCACCTGCGCCGGGTACTGCTGCGCGAAAAGCATAACCATGTCCCCTCCGTTAGAATGCCCTATTAAAAGAAGCTGGTCAACATCTACTGCTGGTCTTGTCTTCTTCAGCTCCTGCAGCACAAAAAGAATATTCTGCACGCCCCGCTGCCAGTGTGGCATTCTTACGTCATAAACATTTCCCGTGAGGGGCATGGGTGGGTCACTGGGTAATTCATGCTGGATACTTGCTACCATATATCCCTGCGCCACCAGATGATGGGCAATAAACGAATACGCCGAGTTCTTGCCACCATACCCGTGGTTCAGGATGGCTAATTTTCTTTTGGCTGAAGCGTTTGTCTGGGCCAGTGCGTGATACAGCAACACAGGAACTGCCCTGTCCCTGCTGTAGTCATACAATGCCAACTCCTCTGTTCTTATTTCAAATGGCTCTTGCGTTGACGGCACAGAAGTTCCCACACGTGGTGTTTTGGCACAACCACCGGTAAAAATGCAAAGCCATGCAAAAAATAAGAGCTGTAATCTCATTGCCTCAAAAAGAAGTACACAGAAGGAACGGCTGGGCCGGCTTCTTTTGCCAAAGATACAAAAGCCCGCCGCCCCACCATACTTTTGAGACCCAAGAGAATAACGTACATTTGTTTTCCTATTCAGTACCAGCATGACAAAACAAAAAAATGCCATTCTAGTGATAGGCGCCTGCGGACAGTTAGGCTCTGAACTCACCCTTGAACTAAGAAAGATGTACGGCGATGCCAATGTGGTGGCCGCTGACATTCAATATCCCAAGCAAGCCGATTTACGCGAGAGCGGTCCTTTTGAGATTGTGGACGTGCTCACCCCGCAGCACCTCACAGAACTGGCAACGCGCTACAAATTCAAGCAGATCTACCATTTGGCCGCCATCCTCTCCGCTACTGGCGAGAAAAACCCCAAATTTGCGTGGCGCCTGAACATGGACGGGTTGTTCAATGTGCTGGATTTCGCGCTGGAGCAGAAGGTGGAGAGAGTGTACTGGCCTTCTTCCATTGCCGTTTTCGGGCCGAACACGCCGCGCGAGAACACGCCGCAGAATACCATCATGGACCCTAACACGGTGTACGGCATCAGTAAGCAGGCCGGTGAACGGTGGTGCGAGTACTACTTCCAGAAATACGGCTTGGACGTGCGCAGCCTTCGGTACCCAGGATTGATTGGATATAAAGCCCTGCCCGGCGGCGGCACCACCGACTATGCCGTGGATATCTACCACCAGGCGCTGGCTACCGGCACCTACAAATGTTTCCTGAGTGAGAACACCCGCTTGCCCATGATGTACATGCCAGACGCCCTCAAAGCCACCCTGGATTTGATGCATGCGCCCATAGAGCAGGTGAAAGTACGGTCGTCTTATAACCTGGCGGCCATGAGCTTTACGCCCCAAGAGATTGCCGCCAGCATTCAGCGCCATTACCCAGATTTCTCCATCACGTACGCCCCAGACAGCCGCCAGCAGATAGCAGATTCCTGGCCACAGAGCATCAATGATCTAGCCGCCCGCCAGGATTGGGGCTGGAACCCGCAGTACGACCTGCACACCATGACCGATGACATGCTGCTGCACTTGAAGAGAATAAACAATTAGGAGTCAATAATAGGAATTTAGTCAAACCCCGGTGGTTCTCAGGAACGGTCGGGGTTCTGCTTTTTAGAGCATGTTTAAATTTCTGGTTTGCTGGCGAAAACGCTTTCGCAGGTTCTTGCTATGGTCTTTTGTAGCGCAAAAGAGAAATTCAAACATGCTCTTAGGCTATTTTTCAGAAAACAAGGGCTAAACAGAACGCCAATCTTCGGCGGTAGCCGTACACTTTTCTATTCTTTAGCAGATGACCGCCCACGGCAGAAAAAAGCAATGATTGTAAACCCACATGAGAGAGGCTGGGAGATTATTTACCAGCAGGCGCACGCCTTGTTGGCCGCCGAGATTGGCTTTGCGTGGCAGACAGAAAAAAGGCCACTTCACTTTCTGCAAACGTTAGCGGCTATTGCGCAGCATGATGACGGCCAGCGGGACGTAACCGGCAAATATGCCCTTACCCCGGCCGGTGCCCCCGCCAATTTTACGCAGTTGCCTTTCTCTTTGGAACAGGCCCAGCAGGTGATGCGGGAAGCTTATTTCCAAGGGCGGTGGCGTAGTCTGCTCACCAGCATGCACCTCTCTTTTCTGTACGAGGAACTACGCGGCCAGAAAAAATTGTGGGACGACTTTCTGGACGAGCAACTTGCCTCCCAGAAGAAGTGGCGGCACAGCCTAAAGATCAACAAAGCGCAGGCCCAATACGCGTATGATTTCATGCAGTGGTGCGACCGCTTTTCGCTTATTCTCTGCCGGAACGAACTGCCCGAGATGGAGCGTGCGCTGGAGATAAGCAACGGGCCAGACCAGATACGGTATGAGGTAACCCAACTGAAAACCGGAACGGTGCAGGTTTCGCCGTGGCCTTTTCAGGAAAAGCAGGTGGCTTTACATGTAGAAGCCCGCTGCCTTGCCCAACTACAGTTCTCCTCAGACCACGAATTGTCTTCGGCGCTAGAACAGGCGTCCATTTCCAAAAAAGAGTGGCTGCTCCAGAAAGAGTAAACGTCTGTTTTGGGGTTAATGGGCATCTTCTTTAACCTATGGCGGTATTCTCCGTTACTTTTCAGGTAGAAACATACTTTTCCAATGGCTATTCATACCTCCTCAGATACTGAACTACGCTCCATCATCTTCGCCAAAGAGCGCGTAATTGTCAAATTCATAGACGAAGACTGCCTGATCTGTAAAGCACTGGCTCCTTCGTTCAAACAGTTTTCAGATGATCCCATGTACAAAGACATTACCTTCCTGCAGATGGATGCCGCTGAAAACCCGGTGTCTAGCAAGGAGGTAAAGCTAACCGGCACGCCTTTCTTTGCCATTTATTACAAAGCCACCCTGCGGGCCTGCGCCTTGTTATCTTCTGAAGAAGAGGTGCGCGAGTTTCTGGACCAACTTCTTACGGCCAAAGGGTAGCCTGTTTTAGCACTATTTTCATAAAACGGGCTTAAATTTGCTTTCTGCTTCTGTAACCACCAATTTACCCACAGTATGCGAGGGCATTCTCTTCCTTTTTACGTTTCTATACTGTTTTGCCTGAGCCTTGCCGCCGGTTGCCAGAAGTCCACCTCCCTGAAGGCTACTGAACCAGAGGTTACTACGGTGGCTCCCCAACCGCTGCCAGCGCCTCAGCTTTCTACCATTACTTTGCCCATTTCCGTTCCGGTTACGGCTCTAGAGGAAATCCTGAACCAGGAACTGACCGGCGTTATTTACCAGGACGATAACCTGCAGGACGATGACCTTATGGTCAAAGTCACCAAAGCCGGTCCTATGAAACTGAAGGCCGAGTTCAGCAAGTTATCCATGGAGGTTCCGCTTAGAATCTGGGCCAAAGGCCGATGGCAGTGGAATGCCTGCGAGCTGTGTAAAAAACTACAGAAGACTGAGGAAACGGAGTTTGAGGTGACCGTGCGTACCGAGAGTCGCCTGCAGCTTCAGCCTAATTATACCTTGAAAAGCTACACCAACGGAGATTTCGCCTGGGGCAACCGGAAGCCCACGCTCTCTTTAGGCCCATTCAACCTGAATCTGGCTCCTTTTATAGAATCTAAGCTGAAAGCGCAGATTGCTCCCATGCTGCTGCAATTAGACCAGGAACTGCAAAAGCGCATTCCGCTGCCCACCTACTTAAATTTGGCGTGGAAACAACTGCAGGAACCGCTTCAGCTTAGTGAACAATACAACACTTGGCTTTCCATTGAACCGCAGGCCGTTCGGCTTACCCCGCTGGAACTTCAGCAAAACCAACTGAGCCTGCAAGTAGGGATAGACGCCTTTATCAACGTGCTCTCGGGGCAAAAGCCTAACCAAACCAAACTGGCGGCGCTGCCCAATTACACCCCTACCCGTGCGCTTCCGCCTGTGGCGCAACTCAACATTGCCAGTGATATTTCCTATACCTACCTCACGCAGGTACTGCAGAAAGAAGTCAAAGGCCAGAACTTCCGCTTTGAAGAAGGCAAGCACCAACTCACCATCCATGACCTTACCATCAGCGGAAAAGGCACCAAGTTGCTGCTGGCCCTAGACGTAAGTGGCCAGACCAAAGCGGCTTTCCTCACCAAGAAGTTCAGCGGGAAAGTGTTGTTGCAGGGCACGCCGTTCTATGACGCCGCTACCCAAAGCATTAAGGTACAGAATCTGGAATACACCCTGCAAACCCGCGACCAACTAGTGAACACCGCCCAATGGCTCCTCCAGAACCGCTTTAGGGCAGAACTGGAAAAGCAGATGACGGTTCCGGTTAAAAGTCACCTGACGGCCTTGCGCGAAGCCCTGCAAACCGGCCTGAAAGAGAACAAACTGCAGGAACGTTTTCTTTTGCGCGGCTCCAACTTCACCATTGACCCAGACACGTTGTACATAACCGCTACCGGTGTACAAACCCGTTTCCTGGCCTCGGGGCAACTCACGCTTTCTTTTCAGTGAGAGATTGAATGAATGAGAGAATGATTTCATTTGCCCCATTCTCTCATTCATTCAATCTCCCAATCATTCATCAAACCTGAAATTCAACAATTGCGCTTTTCTCCCGTAGTTTCAATACATACAATATCTGAATCTACCCGAATGGCCAAATATACAACGAAAGGTATTTTAGCTCTTATCACGAATTCCGCCTCGGAGTTCATGAAAAACAACTCTCTTAGGCTGGCCGCGGCCCTCTCCTACAACACTATTTTCTCGCTACCACCGCTTTTGTTCATTGTGGTGCGCTCTGCCGGTTATTTTTTTGGCGAAGAAGCCGTCAGCGGACAGTTGTACGGTCAGATACGAGGATTGGTGGGGGCTGAAGCTGCCGCCGAAATACAGTCCATGATTACCAAACTGCACCTGGAAGGCCCCAGTCCGCTGGCTACCTGGATAGGCATTGGCACGCTTTTTTTTGCAGGTACTACCATCTTTGTGACTTTGCAGGAGTCTTTGAACAATGTCTGGAACCTGCAGACCAAGCCCAAGAACGGCATTTTGAAACTGGTCATGGACCGCATCCTGTCCTTCGGCATGATTCTCAGTATTTCCTTTTTGCTGCTGGTGAGTTTGGTGGTAAGCGCCATCATAGGTGTCCTGACGGACTACATGCAGCGCCTGCTGCCCGGCATTGCAGTGGTGTTCATCTACATTCTGGACGTGGTAGTTTCCCTGGGCTTTATCACACTGCTTTTTGCCCTCATTTTCAAATACCTGCCAGATGCCATCATTCGCTGGCGCGATGTGTGGGTAGGTGCCTTGGTGACGGCTTTCCTCTTTCTGCTGGGGAAATACCTCATTGGCTGGTACCTGGGGCAGAGCGACTTCAATAGTTCTTACGGTGCTGCCGGGTCAATGGTCATTCTCTTGTCATGGGTGTACTATTCTTCACTCATCATTTTCTTCGGGGCCGAAATAACCCAGGAGTACGCCGATGCCTACGGTCAACCGGTTACCCCAAACCATAATTCCGTTAGGATTGAAGTGCGGGAAGTGCCCCACGAAGAATCTACTGATGCCCAAATGGCTGGCCGTCCACCCGCAGAAGGCCGTTTTAGAAAGTAGCTTTGGAGTCCTTTCCCCAGAGATACCTCTAAATTAAAACACAAGTTAGCTAGCTCACTATCAACCTATTACCTACCTTCAAGTAATAGTTAAGAGTCTGGTATTTTTGCTGATTTTTGTTGCAGCAGCAGGAATAATTCTGTATCTTAATGGAACTCAACCGGACATCGATTCTAAATTAAATTTGCTAAAATGTGGGGCTAGCATGTAGCTTAGTAAGGGATTTCTACGTATACAGAACACCATTCTGACTTTTTTCTTTTAATTCTCCTTTGGGTATGTGGCGGCTGTTGGTGCTTTTGTATTTGCTCCCTTATTGGGCGCATGGTGGCTGTCAAGTAAATCAGGAACCTGACAGTCCGCGGGTAGCCAGAGCCGCGGTTAGACCTAAATCTATTTCTCCCAAGAAAACATACGCCCCAAATTTCAACAACTTTGCCCGCATGGAGGCGTTTTATGAACAACTGCAATTGCTAGCGCAGGAACATCCTGAGGTGGTTAAAGCGGCCGCGTTCATTAACAACCCTTTCCTACCCGTGGAGGAACCGGTCTTACAGCACTATGCGGCTCAGATCCATACCAAATTTCAGGTGCTGAAAGACACCGTCACCAACCAGCACAAGGCCCGCTACATAGACACCCTTTTTCAGCTCAACTTTGACTCCAGCACTGTGGAGCTGTACTACCCCATCTACACCAAGCGCTTCCTGCTTTCCTACGCCGACATCAAAAGTCCGAACCTGGCCTTGAAAAACGGCATCAAAGTAGGTTGTCCTCGTCAGGAGTTGCTGCAAAAACTGCTGGACTATAAACTGTTCATCAAAGAGCAGAAAAACGTCATTGAAGTTTGTGACTGGGAACGCACCTCCTGGCTCCGGTTCTACCTGGCTAAAGGCAAGGTGTCCAGTATTGAATTTGAAGGCTACATAGACTGATGTTGAACTAAGAATTGCCACCATCTTAGTTTCCTGTTTGCCATTGTCTACGCTACTTTTTACGCGCCTTTCTGTAAAAGGCGCTTTTCTGTTTTAGCGCTTGTTTCAGGAAACTAGATTCAAAATAGCTGTGCCCACTCACGGCAGGGGTAAATTATTTGATGAAGATTTCATCTACTACCAGAATTATGGGCCTATTTCCATCTTCCACTTCCAGCGTGTTTTCTAAAAAAGAGCTTGAAACAGATGCTCCCCATTCCTAATTCTTCATTCCTACTTTTTAATTCAATTAGGATGCTTAATTTCCGCTCATGAATCTTGAAGTAAGACAAACGAAGGACGGCTCCACCACCCTTTTTGTGCAGGAACTGAATGAACACTACCACTCGGTACACGGGGCGTTGCAGGAATCTTTGCACGTATTCATCAAAATGGGACTGGAAGCCACGCTGGAACGCCAGCCCACCGTTCGACTGCTGGAAGTCGGTTTCGGGACCGGCCTCAATGCCCTGCTCACCTTGCAACACACCCTAGTTTCCGGAGCCGATGTTCACTACGACACTTTGGAGAAATACCCGCTCACGCCCCAGGTAGTCGCGCAGCTACAGTTTGACCGTTTCATCCTCAACCCAGAACTGCTCGACTTTTTCAAACCGTTGCACGAGGCCCCCTGGGAGCAACCCGTTTCCATCACTCCCCACTTCACCCTCCGCAAACTGGAGACAGACTTAGAAGCCTTCGCCCCAACCCCAGAAAGCTACGACCTCATCTACTTTGATGCCTTCGCCCCAGAAAAACAACCCCACCTCTGGACCGATGCCATCTTCCAGAAAATGTACGATTGCCTCGCGCCCGGCGGCACTCTGGTCACCTATTGCGCCAAAGGCAGCTTCAAACGCAGCTTGAAAGCCGCCGGCTTTACCGTAGAGGCGCTGCCCGGCCCTCCAGGCAAAAGAGAAATGACGCGTGGAGTGAAATAACTACCCCCAGCCCCTCATAAGTTAGGATGGGAGCTTTTCCGCCTATGGCATTTTAGGCTGCTTTTCAGAAAAAGAAGGCAAAAGCACAAGCCACTTCCAAACACGTCCGCAGGACGATGCAGGAATTGCAACGGAACAAACAGCAACAGGGCTCTCCTGCGTCTTCCCCAGCGGAGGGCCGCCTGCGTAGCCCGAAGCAAGGGGAAGCGCAAGCAGCAGCGGTTCCAACAGCAATGCCGTAAGCTCCCTATGCAACAAAGGACAGCTGCCTGGTGGTACTGAATTGAAGCTCCGCCTGTCTGAGCGGCAGCGAGTTCGGAGCTTCTTGATTCTTTTGGTTACTTTTCTCATCAAGGAGAAAAGTGACAAACGCCTGCAGGACGCATCTGCCGCCAAGAGTTCAGTAAGAAAAGACGTAGGAAGTAAAGGCTAACTGGAGCGGCAGTCTTGGTTGTTGGTGAGAACACCAACAACGGCGAGGGAGACAAGAGTTACGAATGTCCATAGAAAGCAATTAGCGAAAGAGAAGGAAGAAAAGAAGTAGAAAGTAATCAGTCTATCCGTCTCGCCAATCAGGAGATTGGCTGCCCACCAAATGCGTAGAGCGCTGACGCTAACTCTACGCACAACAAATAATTCATACCACAAGAGAAAAGCACCTCTCCTCCATCCAATCCCACTTAAAATCTGCTCTTAATTCCGTAACTTCCAGCTTCCAAACAATACAAACGAAACCCTTTACATGAGAACCCTTTACTTTCTGGCTGCCTTTCTGTTGGTAAGCTTGGGAGGGCAGGCCCAGACCGCACCGCCGGTAAAAGCCAATTACCAGCTAGCCTCCCGCTTCTCCCCTAAAAAACTCGAAAAGCTTATCTTCACTACCAGCCTGGACCCACATTGGTTAAAGCAGTCTGATAGGTTTTGGTACCAATATGAGACTTCCAACGGCAAGAACTGGTACCTGGTAGACCCGGCTACCAAATCCAAACAAGCCATCTTCAACACCGATAAACTGGCCGCCGACATTACCTTGGTGGTGCGTGACCCGTTTGATGCGCAGCACTTGCCGCTGGAAAACCTCAAATTCACGGATGACGAGAAGAACGTGCAGTTTGAGGTGAAGAGCACCATTGACCAGGTAAAGAAAGACCGTATTGATAAGAAAGCGGCCGACTCACTGGAGAAGAAGACCTTCTACTTCCAGTACAACCTGGCTACTCGCAAGCTCACCGAACTGAAGGACTACAACAAACCGAAGCGCAAGCCTATGTGGGCTTCCATCTCGCCAGACCAGAAATTTGTGGTGTTCGCCAAAGAGCACAACCTGTACTGGATGGACCGCGCCAACTACGAGAAAGCCCTCAAGAACGAAAAAGACTCTACCATTGTAGAAACCAAGTTTACTACTGATGGGGTGGAGAATTACTCCTACGGCGATTCTCAGGGCGAAACCAACGTGGAGCGCGAGAAAAACAAGAAGAACCGCAAACCCGCCTTCATCATGTGGTCGCCGGACAGCAAGTACTTCATCATGACCCGCACCGACAACCGCAAAGTGAAAGACCTGTGGGTGATTCACAACACCGCCGCTGGTCGTCCGGCCCTGGAAACGTACAAGTACCAGATGCCCGGCGAGAAAGAAGCCCCTATCAGAGAACTGATGCTGTTCAACTTCGCTGACAAAACGGCCAAGAAAATCAACACCGCCGCCTTCAAAGACCAGGAAATCTCGGTGTGGCCCGCCCCGGCCAAGCAAAGCTCCCGCGATGACGAGTTCCGCGCCAATCTGTGGCACGGCACCAACAACAAGGTGTATTTCACCCGTACCAGCCGTGATTTGAAGAAGATTGACGTGCTATCTCTGGATGTTCCTAGTGGCACCGTAAAGCCGCTGATTGACGAGCGCTTCAACACGTACGTGGAAGTAAGCCGCATAGGCCTGGTAAACGGCGGCAGCGAATTGATCCACTGGTCTGAGCGCGACGGCTGGGGCCACTTCTACCTGTATGACGGCAACGGCAAGCTGAAAAACCAGATTACCTCGGGTGCTTACCACTGCGAAGAGATCATTGGCATTGATGACAAAGCCCGCGTGCTGTACTTCACCGCCAACGGTCGCGAAGCCAAGGAAGACCCTTATTTGCTGCACTTGTACCGCGTGAACTTTGACGGTTCTGGCCTGAAGCTTCTGAACAGCGGCAACTTTGACCACCAGGTAAGCATGAACGACAGCCGCAAGTTCTTCGTGAATAGCGCCTCACGCGTGAACTCCGTGCCTACCTTCG
Organism: Rufibacter sp. JT3400010; assembly: GCF_054956755.1. Lineage (NCBI taxonomy): Bacteria > Pseudomonadati > Bacteroidota > Cytophagia > Cytophagales > Hymenobacteraceae > Rufibacter > Rufibacter sp. JT3400010. The sequence goes on from NZ_JBUDXA010000003.1 coordinate 106,711, forward strand.
CGCTGTACAACAACACCGGCAAAAAGGTAATGGACTTAGGCACCGCTGACTTGTCTGGTCTCATGGCTGCTGGCTACAAATTCCCCGAGCCGTTCAAAGTGAAAGCCGATGATGGCATTACTGATTTGTACGGCGTCATGTACAAGCCCTTTGACTTTGACTCTACCAAGAAATACCCTATCATTGAGTACATCTACCCAGGCCCGCAGACTGAAGCCGTGAACAAAGCCTTCGGGAGAAGCATGGACCGCATGGACCGTCTGGCGCAAATGGGCTTCATTGTGATTACCGTAGGAAACCGCGGTGGTCACCCGGCCCGCTCTAAATGGTACCACACCTACGGCTATGGCAACCTGCGCGACTACGGCTTGGCTGACAAGAAAGCCGCCGTAGAGCAACTGGCAGACAGACACTCCTTCATTGATATTGACAGAGTAGGTATCACGGGTCACTCCGGCGGAGGTTTCATGTCTACGGCTGCTATGTTGGTGTACCCAGATTTCTTCAAGGTAGCGGTGTCTGGCGCCGGTAACCACGAGAACAACATCTACAACCGCTGGTGGTCTGAGAAGCACCACGGCGTGAAAGAAGTAATCACCGCCAAAGGCGATACCACGTTCCAGTACGCCATCGACAAAAACCCAGAGCTAGCCAAAAACCTGAAAGGACACTTGCTGCTCACCCACGGCGATGTGGATAACAACGTACACCCGGCCAATACCATTAGAATGGCCGATGCCCTAATCAAAGCCAACAAACGCTTCGACCTGGTAATTATGCCAGGCCAGCGCCACGGCTACGGCGACATGACCGAGTATTCCTTCTGGATGACCGCCGATTACTTCTCTAAATACCTGCTAGGCGATTTCTCCCAAACCGTAGACATAACGGAGATCAACAAAGAAACGCAGCAGAATAACAAGAGACCTCAAACCGGAAGAGCCACTCAACCTGAGGACGAAGAATAGTTTTCTTGGGATCTAAAAATTGCAAAAGCCGCAGCCATTCAATTGGCTGCGGCTTTTTTATGACAAAGGACTTAATTAGAAGACATCTAAGCAGCAGGAGAAATTAAAATATATCTTTTGTCATCTTGGAAAGACCTGGTGAGCGAACTAGCAACGCTCTTTTTTAACGTTACTAGCGCTCGCTACCAAGACCCTTTCAGGATGACATGGAGAAAAGAAGGTAGCCTTATTCCCGTGCCGTTGTTGGTGTTCTCACCAACAACGGCACGGGAATACAAATCATTTATTTTCCTACTCTCCCGTTCTATGGCCTCTATGGCGCGGAAGTTACTTCCGTGCCTTGCAAGAAAGTAACTTCCGCGCCATAGAAGGGAAGAAGGATGCAATTATCAGCTCTTTTTCAGAAAATACGGCAGAAACAGGAGTTTAAAGCGCTTACCTAGATTTTTAGAAGCAGCTTCTTTCCTGCGTCCAATCCTTTTATATAGGAATTTCCGTATAAAGCATCTATGAAAAAACTGCTTTCCTGTTTGCTGCTGCTGTTTTGCTTCCTTACGTCCTGCTCCAGAGACAACACGGCCCAATATGAAGTCAACCCATCGGTAGAACAGGTGGTAGATGCCGTTCCGGCGGTTTCCTTTTCCAGCTTTGTTTCTGAATTGCCTGTGCTAGGCTTACCGTTTAAAGCTACGTGCTCCTTTGATTACACGTTAGGCTCCAGGTTAGACACCACGGTGGCCAGCAGCTATTTGAAACCGCACGAACTCCCTTACCGGCGTTTTTCCGTCAATAAAGACGTAACCGCACTTGTCTTGCTTTTTCCCACAGATGAAACGCTGCCCAGAATTAGAACCTACACCCCAGACGGAAGAACGCTGGATGAACAGGACTTGAAATTTACCCCTTGCGGAGAGGAACCAGGCATCAAGCATAGTGAGCAATATACTATTCAGAAGGATTTCACCATTGTGCACATAGACAGCACCACCCGTTGGCGGTTTGATGCCGAATACAAGGAGGTACCCAACACCAGAAAGCTCACTGTTACCCGTAAACGATTTAAGATTTCACCTAAAGGAGACATCACAGAACTATAGTCCTTCAAAGTAGTATCTGTAACTTGCCGTAGTTATCTCGTCGCTCAACCGTTTAGCCCATGAAAGAATTCAAGAAATATTACCTGCTGCCCGCCACGCCAGAAGAAGTGTATATAGCCTTAACCAACCCCATCACCTTAGAAATATGGACCGGTGAACCAGCCGAAATGTCTACAGAACCCGGCACCGAGTTTTCGCTCTGGGAAGGCAGCATTGTAGGCAAGAACCTGGAATTTGAGGAAAACAAGAAGATAGTACAGCAGTGGTATTTTGAAGGCGAACCCGAAGAATCCATTGTCACCATTAAACTTCATTCGCACAAACAGGGCTGTTCTATGGAGGTGAAGCAGACCAACATCCCAGACGAGGCCTATGATGATTTGGTGGAAGGCTGGAACGATGCCTATGCCGGGGCTTTGCTTTCGTTTTTTGAAGAACAGTAAATAAACCAGATTAAGTCTCATCCTGTTTTCAGGGTAATTTCATAAAAAAGGCCGGTAAACAACCGGCCTTTTTTATTTATAAGATGATGGTATAAGATTATTTATCCCACCACACTTTGCCATACAAGCCATCTGTACCGCCTAATCTTTGCAGGGCAGCATTGTAATTGGTGGTGTTGTTGGCAGATTCGTTCGCAGGGTACATCAATCTAGCTGGGACTGCTTTTCCGCCGGGAGCCACTAAGTTGTTAGGATACCCGGTTCTTCTATACTCGGCCCACGCTTCATAGCCGTGCATGAATAGGTGCACATACCGTTGGGTTGCAATTTGCTCTAAGCCTCTAGCAGGTTCATACGCAATTCCTGGCTTCGCTAAAAAGGCACTTACGCCGGTATTTACTCCCGTCCACTGAATAATAGATTGTCTGATCCCCTCTTCGTAATTCGTTTTGGCTTCTGCATCGGCATCGGCAATCCAGCCACGTTTAGCGGCTTCTGCTTTGGCGAACAAGGCTTGGGCATAGGTTACCAGGTACACTGGAGCATCTTGCTTCCAGATATCGGAGCCAAGCAAAGCATAATCATTAGGAACGCCGCCCTCGGGTTTCCCGAAGGCCAGCCCTACGTATTCTCCGTCTTCGTTAGGATCTGCGTAGATCGCCAGTCTAGGATCTGCGGTAGGTTTCATGGTGTTCACCAGTGTCTGGCTTAGTGCCCACCATAAACGTTGCTGTCTGCCTACCTGACTGTACCAGTAATTCTCATTTACTTCCAAGGCCAGATGCTTGAACACCAGGTTGTCAGCGTTAGAGGTCATGATACCAGCCGTTAATGCTTGGTTAAATTCATCTTTGCCTTTGGTGGGGTTTACTTCAGATAACCGGAGCGCCATTAATAGCCGGATGGTGTTTCCCAGCTTTTTCCACTTGTCCATCTTTCCGCCGTAGACAATATCATTCTGGATATCTCCGGTCACCATCTGCCCGTTCGCTTCCTTTAGTAAGGCGAAAAGATTGTTGTAGATGGATTCCTGGGTATCATACGCCGGGGCGAAATTATCGGTCCCTTTCAAGGCTTCGGTGTAAGGAACATCGCCCCATCTGTCGGTTATGTTCCAGAAGAAATAAGCCTTTAAGATTTTCGCTACGGCTTTCTGGTTTTCTACCGGTCCTTCTCTTCCGTCTAACGTGGAAGAGTTGATCACTTCTTCCAGGTTCATCAACGGGCCGGTGTACAGTCCGTAGAAACTGGTAGCGCCTTCCGGGTAAAGGGAGCCTCCGGGGAACTGGGTTTCAGATAAGTATTGGGCCATAAACTCGCCCTGTGGCGAAGAACTCAGCCCCGGCAAGTACAGCATGGCATTGGCCAGTAACTGTCCGCCAGAAGCCTCGCTGGGTTTGTTGGGGTTTACGTTTATATCCTCGTCAAACTCACAGCTTGCCAGGGCAAGGCAGGCGAGCAATAGTATATAGATTCTCTTCATGGTCTTCTCTAATTAAAAAGTGATGTTCAGGTTAACGCCATAAGAACGAACGGTATTCAGTCCTCCGGTTTCTAACCAGCTAAAGGAAGAGGCACCCGTCGCCAGCTCGGCTGGGTTTAGTCCTTCAGGCGCCTTCTGCCAGATCATAACCGGGTTGCGGGTGATGAAAGCGATGCCTACTTTCTCAAAAGGCAATTTACCTAACGTGGCTTTGCTTAAGGTATAGCCAAGCCGCACCTCTCTTAGTCTAACGTAAGAAGCATCATACAGCCACTCTTCGTATACCCGCGTTCCCAAGGTGGTTCTATAGTAAGCTCTAGCGTCTACATATCCGGTGAATTCCTGCCCGGCAAGCGGCGTTCCAGGACCGTAGATCCCGTTTACTTTCACGCCTCCACCTTCAGAAAGTGGGTCGCGCACGTTTTTCCCGTTATCATTCAACGCAGCTGTTTCCTCGGCCAGACCGGCCTTCACGGCTAACATGCGAGACCAGCTGAAGAACTGACCACCAAACTGGTAATCAATCATGGCGCTCAGGTCAAACTGCCCAAACCGGAACGTATTCTGGAAACCACCGGTAGCATCTGGCAGCACGCTCCCGAAATCATGCGTGGCGGTGGTGTACAAAGGCAGGTTGTTGGCACCTAACAGCACCTTACCGGTTGCCTCATCGCGCTGATAAGCTTGGCCCACCAGAGTCCCGAAGGGCTGCCCTACGTTGGAGTATAGGTACATGGAAACCCCGCTGTAGGTATTAGATTCAATTAAACGGGAAGCCAAGCCTGGGTACAGCTCTTTCACAGTGCCTCTGTTTCTGGCCAGGTTCAGGGCCACATCCCAGGAGAAGCGCTCTGATTGCAGGGGAGTTCCTGTCAAGGCCAGCTCAATCCCTCTGTTCACAATAAGCCCGGCATTGATATAAGATGACGTATACCCGCTGGCGCCAGACACATTCAGGTCAATAACATCATTTTTGTTTCGCTGCTGGTAATAGGTAAAGTCTGCCCCTAAGCGTCCGTTGAAGAACTTAAGGTCAGCGCCTATTTCATAGGAGGTGGCAAACGAAGGTTCAATGTTGGGGTTATTCAAGACGTCTGGTACATAAGAAGTGTTGTTAGTACCATACAAACCACCTACCTCATAATTGAGGGAAGTGGCATAAACCGCTACATCGTTTCCGGCTTGCGCATAGCTTGCCCGAAGTTTACCAAACGAAAGTGGTTTCCAGTTCAGCAGTTCACTAAACACAAATGAGCCCGATACAGATGGATAATAGTAAGGATCAGGCAAAGTAGAAGAATGGTCTCTTCTCAAAGAAACGTCCAGGAAGTAGGTGTCTTTGTACCCTATAGTGGCCATGCCGTACACGCTTTGCAGCTGTTTTCTCAAAAGGTAAGAAGAAACGGTAGGCCGTTCACGGGAGGCTTCAATGTTGTAGAATCCTGGGCTAGACAAACCACCCACGGTAGCTTGGGAGAGGTAGCTGTAGTTTCGGTCAAAGAGGTTGGCGCCTAAGTTGAAGTTGAAGGAGAAGTCGTTCCAGTCTTTGGTGTACTGCGCTAGGAACTCATAGTTCATTTCTCTGTTCTGGTACTTTCCAACCGAGTACGCATCTTGGTATCTTCCGCCGGCCCCTTCGCGGTGCTCAATGTTCTGCACATAGATATCTGACCGCACAAAGCCGCTTAGCTTTAAGTCTGGCAATACCTGGTAGGTTAAGCCTACATCTCCGAAGAAGCGGTCCCGGTTATCACCGTTGGTGTTTTCATAGGCTTCAAAGTAAGGGTTGTTCCAGTCAATGGGCTCAAAGCTGGAGATTACCCCGGCGGCGTTAGGTCTGTTTATGTTCCAGTGGTAGAAAGTACCGTCTGGGTATTTATAATCCTTCAGCCTATTCATGTCCAGGTTGCGCTGGAACCACTGGGTGAAGTTTCGGGAGCCTTCATAATACCCTTGCGCCGGACGCTGGGCATCATTGGTGGCATAGTTGATGTTGGTGGACACGCTCCACTTCTTCGTCAGGTCAAGAGAAGCGCTTAGCCCTAAGTTGTTCCGCTTAAGCCACGTATTGGGCTCCACCCCTTCAATGTAGGTATTGTTATAACTTAACCGGAACGTAGAATTCTCATTTCCGCCGGCTACACTTATTCCGTTGTTGAGATTGAATCCGGTTTCAAAGAAGTCTTTGATGTTGTCTGGATGCGCCACAAAGGGCTCCAATTTGCCATACATGGGGTCTTGCGGGTAGAAGCTGTGCATGTGCCGCACCAGCGTACCGTCCATTTTAGGCCCCCAGCTTTCATCTGTGCCGTCTACATACTTTTCACCGTTGGCAAGGGTTCTCCAGGTTTGGCTTCCGCCGCCGCCGTAGACATTTTGCATGGGCATTAAATTGCCCACTTTCTCCACTGAGAAAGCAGAATTCAACTGAACCACTACTTTTTTAGGACCTTTGCTGCCTTTCTTGGTAGTAATCATAATCACTCCGTACTGACCCCGGATACCATACAGCGCCGATGCGGTAGGCCCTTTCAGTACGTTGACAGATTCAATGTCCTCGGGGTTAATATCCTGGGCCAGGTTTCCGTAGTCAGGGCCGTTTCTGCCGGCAAAGTTGGAGTTTGAGATGGGAGTACCATCCACTACCACCAACGGCTGTCCGCCACCCGTCACGGAGTTCACCCCTCTAATCTGGATCTTCTGCGTTCCGCCCATGCTAGCCCCAGATGAACCCGATACTTGCACCCCAGCTACTTTACCGGCCAGAGAACCCAGTACGTTCTGTTCTTTGGTGAAGGTCAGGTTCTCGCCTTTCACTTCTTGGGTTGAATAGCCCAAAGACCGCTCACTTCTTTCAATGCCCAACGCGGTGACCACTACCTCCCCCAATTGCTGGTTGTCTGGCGAAAGAGAAAGATTGAGGGAAGATTGGCTTCCAACGGAGACTTCTCTTGAGAGATACCCCAAGTAGCTGAGTACTAAAACTGCCGCATTGTCTGGCACCCGCAGTCTAAAGTTACCATCTGCGTCTGTGGAGGTTCCATTAGTGGTTCCTTTGACCACTACACTAACGCCCGGCAAGGCAGTGCCATCATCTGAGGCGGTTACCTTACCGGTAATTTCCCGCTGCTGCGCAAAAGCCATGCGCAGCGAAGAAAAAAGCACCAGTAAGAGAAGTAACGTTTTTTTCATGCTTTGTTAGATTTAGTTAGGTGAGAAGATAGTTATGGAGGTTAGAGAGAGACAACCTAAAACGAATGCGGAGTATATTCATTAATCTAAATATCTCCTAAAATCAGCCTGAAAAAATTGCTCTTTTTTGCAGCACCCTACAGCTTTTCTACAAACACCGGGCAGAGTACGCCTTTTATAAAAAGTTAAATCAGCTCTTCTGCTGAAGGTCTTACACCAGAACGGCAGCCTGAAGTAGAAATGAAATTGGTGGGGGATTCAGCCGGAAGCACAGGGGTTCCCAAGACAAAGTAGCTGCAAGCGCAAAGCTGTACTTAACTAGAGCCAGTCATGTCTGCTGGCTTCTCTTTCTTCTGCGGAAGATACGCCCAGCAAAAGCAGTTAACGGCAAACCAATAATGAAAAGCAGGAGCTACTCGTCTCTGAGAGACAGTCTATGTTGGGTTTACCCCTACGGCACCCTGAACTTTTTTGGCCTATTTTTGGAAATTCGAGCCAAAAACATTGTCATAAATTGATGGGAATTGCCGTCAGTTACCGTCCACTATTCCTCTGCGGGAATGGTTAGAACTTATACACTTGGGTGGGCGTCACTACGGCATCTAGCGTGAGGTCATTGACGTGCACATCATCAATCACTTCAATGGGTGGCTCTAGGGACAACCCCAGTTTTTGGCTCGTTTTGGGCAAAAGAGCCAGAAAACGGTCATAGAAACCTTTCCCGTACCCCACCCGGTGCCCCTGCAAATCAAACACCAGCAGCGGAACCAGGACAATGTCAATCTCAGACTCAGGCAGGGGCAAAGCGTTGACCGGCTCAGGAATTCCCCATTTGGTTTCCTGTAGCGGGGTCTCTGGGGTAAACAGGAAGTGGGCCATGGAGAAGTCCACCGGGTTGGCTACCGGAACCGCCACCTGCACCCCTTGCTCCCATGACCGCCGGATAATGTGCCCTGTGTTGATTTCCTGGTGCTGCCGAATAGGCAAAAACGTATGGACTGTTTGCCCGGCCTGAGGCTGATAGACAGAAAAGAAAAGATCAGAAATGCTTTTACTGGCAGCTTCCACTTCTTCTGGGGAGTACTGCTTCCGCTTTAGTAAATATTCTTTTCTGAGATCTGCTTTCAACGCCATGTTTATTCTTCCTGAAGCACGGTAAAGCAATAGGCAAACGGATCAAACGCGTCTACCAATTCCTGAATGAAGGCCGGATTATTGGTTTGGTAGGTGAGCAGATTGTCTACCCTTTCTTGCAACACTCCCGTAGGGAAAAGCTTCTCTTTGAGGTTGGCCAGTTGGTTATAGGCCGTGTCGTTTTTGTTTTCGGCGGCTTTGTTCAGTTTCTTTTCCAGCATCTGCAGGCTGTTCTGAGCTTTCTGAGCCTCGGCCCCTACGGCTTTCACCAAGGTAGGCTCCACGGTTTGGGCCAGTTCCTCCACCTGCTTGAACACTTCCTCCAAGGTAGTCCGTTGCTGGGCAAGATTTACCTCCTGCTGGTTTAAAAGTTCGGCCAGGCGTTTCTTCAACTCAGGCAGTTCCCTGAACATCTCGGTTACGGTAAAGCCCAGCTTCTCCAAGCGTTGCGCGTTTGCTTTGGTGATGTACATGGCCGAATTACGCAGCATCACTGCCGGGTACGCCACGCCTAATACCTCAAACAAGCCTTTGAGCTGAAACCAATACGCCACCTCGGCCCCACCGCCAATGTACGCCAGGTTAGGCAACACCAGTTCCTGGTACACCGGCCGAAGCACCACGTTCGGGCTGAATTTCTCAGGTTCGTCTTGGGTTAGTTGCAGGATTTGTTCCTGCGTGAAAACCAAGTCGGTGTTTAGCACTTGGTACTGGTTTCCTTCCCGCACAATGCGTTCGCGCAGGTTTTGGTCCAGGTAGAACAGGTTTATTTCCCGCACCATCACCTGTGGTTTGTAATGCTTTTCCAGGGCTGCATTGGTCTTCGTCACCGCCGAGAATCCTACCTGCTCGGTCAATTCCCGCTGCGCGATGGGGCTGAACGCCCGTTTTAGAACCGCACTATCACCGTCCAGACACACCACCCCGTATTCACCGAAGAGGCCGTTCACAATGTGGCGCATGGCCTCGGCTAGGGTCGCACTTTCGGTATAAGCCTGCTCAAACAGCGGATAACTTTCCGGCATCTCGTCTAGGAGTTCATTCAACCCATCGGTAGAGAAGCGGCCCACAGCTCCTTTGGCATCGCTTTCCCACGCGTACTTCTTCCCGAAGAGGGTGAAATGGTTCACTTCGGCAAAGTCATGGTCTTCGGTGGCCATCCAGTACACCGGCACAAACTTCTGGTCTGGGTAGGCTTTCTGCAGTGCGCGGGCCGTATTGATGGCCGTTACAATCTTGTAAATGAAGTATAGCGGACCGGTGAAAAGGTTGAGTTGGTGCCCCGTGGTAATGGTAAAGGTCTGCTCTTGGGCTAACGCCGAAATATTGGCCTGTACTGCCTCTGACATTTCCACGCCCTGGTACTGCCGGTGCAGTTCCTCCACTAACGTCTGCCGCTGCTCCGCCGGAAAGTTCCGCTCCTTGATTAACGCAGAAAATGCGCTGATTTCCGGAAAATGGGCATAAAACGGCTGCAACTTGGCATCCTTCTGGAGGTAATCCAGCACAAGGGAAGAAAAGGCACCCGTGGCGCTATAGTCAATACAGGAAACTTTCATATCTGAGGTACAGCGGCTTTGAGTTCGCTTGCCGTGCAAAGGTAAACTCTATTTTCAGAATAATACCCGTAGTACGTTTCTAAGCGCTGGGTGGATGGTGTCGTGTAGGAAACCTTCTTCTATAATTCTTGCTTTGAATGTTTCTTTCTTGGGTAGAGGTGCACGCAGTTTGCTGTTGCTTTGGCTAGGCCGCATGATTCGTGGGTTATTAGTAAATGCACGTCTATTGCCATTGCTGGCGTGGCGGTGGGTTGATGCGGGGCACTTATGCTTGATTGTTGCATGGTTCCCCTCCGTGCGCTCACGGCCGCGAGGCCCCGTCTTCCCTTCTCGCACTGCCCTTTCGGCCTGAATTGTCCTTTGCGCTTAGTTTTGTCTTTCCAGGGCCAAAAGCGAGGCGCGCTCAGGAAAGACTGGAATTGGGAAAGTTGCAATAATGGTGATGAGGACCCGTAGAGACTAGCCACTGCCTTGTCTCTGTCACGTATTCCTTTCTTCTACCTCTCTATGGCTCGGAAGTTACTTCCGTGACTTCAGAGCGTTGCAGCAAGGCACGGAAGTTACTTCCGCGCCATAGGGGTACTGCCTGCATCTCCATTAAAGGCGTATACCCCCCTCGGAGGGGTAGGGGCGGGTTCTGCCTCCTACCGCAATATCGCTTGCTCAAAAGACCTCGTAGTGTCTGCAAGACCTGCGAGCGTCTATGCCAACTGCCTCAAATTTCTAAAACAAAAAGACCTCACAGGTTTCAAAAACCTGTGAGGTCTAATCTAATCATATTTACCTCTCCGTTTTAGCTCCGTTTCTTACAAAACAGACGGTAAATGGGCGGAAGCTTCTTTGTCTGCCGGAGCGTAGTTGTTGGTTACTACCTCGCCGTACAGGTCGAAGTCTGAAGAATCTGTGATTTTCACGTGGGCGAAGTCTCCTAAACGCACGTAGGTGCTATCAGCGGGTACCAATACCTCGTTGTCTACTTCCGGAGAATCGTACTGCGTACGGCCTACAAAGTAACCGCTTTCTTTGCGGTCGAAGAGCACTTTGTAGGTATTTCCTACTTTCTCTTCGTTCATCTCCATGGAAATACCTTGTTGCAGTTCCATGATGGCATCGGCGCGTTCTTGTTTCACCTCGTCTGGCACATTGTCTTCTAAGGTGTGCGAGTGCGTGTTTTCTTCATGGCTGTAGGTGAAAATGCCCAGACGATCAAATCTAATTTCCTCTACCCAACGGTACATTTCCTCAAAGTCCTGCTGCGTCTCACCGGGGTGACCAGCGATCAACGTGGTTCTTAAGGCGATGTCTGGTACGCGCTGGCGGATGGTGTCTACCAATTCCAGCGTGCGGCGCTTAGAGATACCACGACGCATGGTTTTAAGCATGTTGTCAGAGATGTGCTGCAACGGCATGTCCAGGTACTTGCAGATGTTCTCGCGCTCTACCATCACATCTAGGGCATCCATCGGGAACTGGCTTGGGTAGGCGTATTGCATGCGAATCCACTCAATGCCGTTCACGTCTGACAGGCGCTGTAACAACTCGGCTAGTTTACGCTCGCCGTAGTGCTGCAGACCGTAATAGGTCAAATCCTGCGCGATGAGGATCAATTCTTTGGTGCCCATGTTCGCCAGACGCGTAGCTTCTTTCACCAGGCTATCCATAGGACGGTCTACGTGCTTACCGCGCATCAACGGAATGGCGCAGAAAGAGCAAGGGCGGTTACAACCTTCAGCGATTTTGAAGTAGGCGTAATGCTTAGGCGTAGTGAGCAGACGCTCCCCAATGAGTTCGTGCTTGTAATCGGCCTCCAGGGTTTTAAGGAGTTGCGGCAATTCCAAGGTTCCGAAGTAAGCGTCTACCTGCGGTATCTCGGCTTCCAAAGAGTCTTTGTAGCGCTGAGAAAGGCAGCCGGTGACATAGAGTTTGTCAATGGCTCCGGCTTCTTTGGCATCGGCGTAGCGCAGGATGGTGTCAATGGATTCCTGCTTGGCGTTGTCAATAAAGCCGCAGGTATTCACGATGATGATGTTGGCGTCATCTTTCTCTGAGTCATGCACTACGTGGCGGTCGTTGGCTTGCAACTGGCCCATGAGCACTTCTGAATCTACCAGGTTTTTGGAGCAACCCAGCGTGATAACGTTGTATTTGTCTTGTTTAAGCGATCTTACTTTCACGTGCCTGTCTTAGGGAATTCTTACTTATGGGAAGCAACAACCAAAAAGGGGTGATTGGTTTACTTTCTGCTTATTTTCTTGGAATCGGCCTGTAAATAGCTTAATTCCGATCTATTTTTTATTATCTCTGGTTGAAGTTTTCAACTTGGACCTATTATGGTCTGAAGTTTGAAACTTCAGTGAGGCTGTAGCCTCAGCATACACATTTATAGCTTTTCCAGGATTTACCTGAAACGCGGGCAAGTTGAAAACTTGCGGAAATGATGGCTCTAAGTTGAAAACTTGAAGCATGAGAAATTCTTGTTTTGAGCTCATTTTGCTAGAAACAGGCTCAAAACAACCTTTCCTATTTCTTGGAGAACAAGGAATCTACGAACTCACGTTTGTCAAATACCTGCAGGTCTTCTACGCGCTCGCCTACACCAATGTACTTCACGGGAATCTTAAACTCGTCTGAGATACCAATGATAACACCACCTTTGGCCGTTCCGTCCAGCTTGGTCACAGCCAGGGCAGTTACTTCGGTGGCTTTGGTGAACTCGCGGGCTTGAATGACGGCGTTCTGGCCGGTGCTACCATCCAACACCAACAATACTTCCTGCGGCGCGTCTTCAATCACTTTCTGCATCACGCGCTTGATCTTGGACAACTCGTTCATCAGGCCCACTTTGGTGTGCAGACGGCCGGCGGTGTCAATGATTACTACATCAGCGTTCATCTCTACGCCTTTCTTCACGGCATCATACGCTACCGAGGCTGGATCTGTGTTCATGCCGTGGTCAATCACGGGAATGCCTACGCGATCACCCCAGATTTTGAGTTGGTCTACCGCGGCAGCTCTGAATGTATCACCAGCACCCAGGACTACTTTCTTACCCGCTTTGTGAAACTGCGAGGCCAACTTACCAATGGTGGTGGTTTTGCCTACGCCGTTCACGCCCACTACCATGATCACGTACGGGTTTCCGCCTGTGTCCGGAAGAGTGAAATCGGCGGCTACGCCTCCTTTGTTCTCTTCCATGAGGTCCATGATCTCTTCGCGCAGGATGCGGTCCAGGTCTGAGGTTCCCACGTATTTGTCACGGGCTACGCGTTTCTCAATGCGGTCAATGATCTTGACGGTGGTACCAATCCCTACGTCTGCGTGTACCAGTACGGTCTCCAGCTCATCCAATACTTCTTCGTCCACCTTAGACTTGCCCACAACGGCTTTGCTGAGTTGGTCAAAGAAGGAGGTTTTGGTTTTCTCCAGACCTTTGTCCAGAGATTCTTTTTTGTCTTTGCTGAAGAAACCGAAAAGTGCCATAGCGGTCTAGGGTACTATTGGAAGAAAAAATTAGAAATAAGAATATACCAAAAAAGTCCCGCGTATGGAGGGACTTTTACAGGTATATCATCAATGCGATATCGGCAATTATTTTTTGAGGGCGTCTTGCACTTGGTCAATCGGCACCATCTCTTCTCTGAAGGTGTATGCGCCAGTCTTAGGAGACTTAACAGCTTTGATCACCTTTGCCCAGTCCTTACCAGTGGCGGTCTTCAGGGTTGCTACTACTTTCTTAGCCATGGTTATTTAATTTCTTTATGTACGGTAACTTTCTTCATGAACGGATTGAACTTCTTCATCTCCAAACGCTCAGGAGTGTTCTTTCTGTTTTTGGTAGTGATATACCGAGACATGCCAGGTACGCCGGAGTTTTTCTGCTCAGTGCACTCCAAAATCACCTGAACTCTATTGCCTTTAGCTTTCTTTGCCATCGCGAAGTTGATTTTTATTTAGGACTGCAAATATACGAGGCTAGTCCTGTAATTACAAATGCTTTTCTACTTTTTTACTTTGGGTATCACGTAGTTTGTGCAAAAAACGGTCTCCCTTTCACCCTTGAAAGACCAAAGAACATGCTTTAGTTCCTTTTAAGCCTCCTTTTCAGAAAACAGCCACCAAACCATCTCTCTGCTAAATGCCTCCCTTATTTTAACTCCGGCAGTTTGAAGTTATCCAGTGCGCTGGTTTTGGACATGGTGGCCTCAATGTCTTTGATGGAGCGGGGTGCCGCCGCCGAGAGATTCTCCCAACCGGTTTCGGTGATGAGCACATCGTCCTCAATCCTAATGCCTATGCCCCACCACTTCTTATCGCAAGGACTACCTTCGGGAATGTAGATACCTGGTTCCACGGTGATCACGGTGTTAGCTTTGAAAGGGCCGTAGGTGCCCCGGTCGTGCACGTCCAGGCCCAGGTAGTGCGACACGCCGTGCATGGTGTAGCGGCGGGCCTCTTCGGCTTTTTGGATGATACCCAGCTTCATCAATCCTTCGGCCATGAGCGTCTGCGCGGCAGCATTGGGAGCATTGAACGCATTGCCCACCTTACACTCCTTGAAACCTGCTTCCTGCGCGGCATACACCAACTCGTAAATCTGCTTTTGCTCTGACGTGAATTTTCCGTTGGCCGGAATGGTGCGGGTCACATCGGCGGTGTAGCCGTGATACTCAGCGCCCAGGTCCATCAGCACCAGCTCATTGCCTAGCTTCGGTTTCTCGTTCTCGATGTAGTGCAGAATGCAGCCGTTGTTGCCCGCGCCCACAATAGACGGATAGCCTTCATACTCAGCGCCGTATTTTTTGTACACGAACTCATGAATGCCCTGCACTTCCATTTCAGCCATGCCCGGGTGCATGGCTTTCATGACCTCTACCTGCCCAACTGCCGACATGGCAATGGCCTTGCGGAGCAATTTCATTTCTTCGGAAGATTTGGTCTCCCGCATCTCGCCTAGTATGTTCTCCAGCGCAGAAAGGTCGAATTTCTCCTTCGGCATAGAAGTCACCAAAGCCGCGCGGGCGGGCGCATCTTTCGCCGCCACATAACTTTTCAGGAAAGGGTTGCTGCTCAAGGCCGGATTAGTCGCCATTTGCCTTTGCACCTGCTGCTGTACCCGTTCTCCCGCCTGGGCGTCATATTGCCTGATGATCTGGTATAGCTCCTGATGGGCGAAATCCTGACCAGGTTTCAAGCCTATTTTCTGCCGGAACTGCGCCACCAAATCATACAGATCGGCTTTGTTGCCGGGGTCATTTCTAAGGTCATGCGGCAGTTCCAGGAACAAGATCTGGTCAAATGCGGCGGTGTCTAGTTTCAGGTTCCCGAAGGCAGTGGCGGGCAGGGCGTGTGTTAACCCCAGGTGCTGCTTCACTCCTTCTTCGCCCAGGCGTTTGCCTGTCCAGGACTCTTGCTGCGGGTTACGGGGCTGTGCAAAGAGTACCTCTTGGGTAGCCACGCCGTTAATGACCTGCTGGTCAGAAAACAGGAGCAAAACAGCGTTGGGCTCGCGGTAGCCGGTAAGATAGTAGAAATCTGGGTGCTGGTGGAAGTTAAAGTCCACGTCATTGGCACGGTTTCTAAGCGGATTAGAAAACAAAACGGCAACGGAGTGGGCCGGCAGCTTTTGCCGCAGGGCCTCTCTCCGTTGCCGGTGAAATTCTTTATCCAGGAAATCCGCAGGTTTGTCCGGACCAGTATTTTGCGCGGTCACCCCTAGCGGCAGCGACACAAGCAATGTAAAACAGAGGTGTCGCAGGGCCTTCATGGCAGAAGCTTAGTAAACGATATAACCGTCTTCTTTTGCTTTCTTCAAAACGGCAGAAATACCGTTTTTGGTAATGTTGCGCAGGGCAGATGTAGAAACTTTCAACGTAACCCAAGCATCTTCTTCAGGGATGTAGAAACGCTTCTTCTGCAAGTTAGGGAAGAACTTACGCTTGGTTTTATTGTTGGCGTGCGAAACGCGGTTACCCACCTGCACTCTTTTACCGGTTAAATCACAAACTCGTGCCATTGTATCGTTAGTATCGTTTATTACAAAAGGGATGCAAATATCCGCAAAAAGATGGGTAATGTCAACCCTTCTCTGCAACTTTTTTCTTTAAGGTGTTCTTCAAAAGTAATTTACCCTGCTTTACCGTCGTTTTTGCTTCCACCTTTCTGGGCAGAATTGCCGTTTTTGAGGTACCCGTACGGACAATGTTTACAGCCACTCCGGCAGCAGTACCCGCGCCTGCGGTGGTATTGTTCGGTGAAGACCATGAAGCCTTGCTCGTTGAAATAAAAGTCACCGGGCTCCAGGGGCAGCGGTTTTGCCTTCATGCCGCAAAGATACATGGTGTTGGTTTCGTATGAAAGTCTCTTTGCTTTTGGGTTCTGTTTTAAAGGTGTTTTCTCTGAATTAGCCGGTAAATGGAAGAATTGCTTTCGGGCTGATGCCTTGGCTGTGCGGCTTTTTTTGTGGGTTCAGGAGCTTTATTGTTTCATTTTGAGCGATATGCGCTCACGGCCGCGAGGCCCCGCCTTCCGCCTTCGCGCTGTGATTTCTCCTCGTCCTCTTCGCTCTCGCTCAGGGACGGTCGAACTCTAGGCGCTCAAGCGAAAGGCTGGAAACGGATATGCGTGTTTTTCTTTCCCGTTGTCCCTGCTGGCGCGAGTCTCTGACTCGTGCCTACCGGTGCCGGGTAGTCTCCAGACTACCCGGCACCGCAGCGAAACCTCTTATTGCTGATCAACAGGTATGACCTGCAAGTTTCTCCTAGATATTTTCAAGAGTATCAAAGAAACGCACGTTAAAAAGTTGGCCATTATTACAAGTGGGTTTAAGGCAAATAGGAAGGCATTCGCTTTTGGTCTTCTTTTCAGAAAACTGACAAAAAAACTAACAGTCAGCAATACTTACTCTACCGCGTATTCCACCCGTACGGTGATGGTGGCGGTCTTTTCTTTGTCTGAAGTGTTGAACACGCCGCCGTAGCTGTAGTTTTCGTTGCTGTTCTGGCCCACAATCTGGAAAACGCCCATGGTGGCTTTCCGGAGGCTTCCTAAGTCGCCGCCGCTGTTTTCGGCAATGGCTTTGGCGCGGAGCCGGGCATCTTCTGAGGCCTTGGCCAGTAGGTTGTGTTTGAGGTCCTTCAGCTTGGTGTAGTAATACTGGGGCGGCGTAGAATTGAACTCCACGCCTTTCTCAATCAATTCGGTGACTTCCCTGGACAACCGCTCTACCCGACCAATGTCCGTAGATTCCACTTTTACCTGCTGCGTGAGGGTATAGCCGCTGAAGTCCTGACCGATTTGCCTTCCCTGCAAGTCAAACCTGGGCTGGAAATCTTTCATGATCTCCACCGATGAAATGACCACGCTGCTGTCCTGAATGCCTTTGGAACGCAGGTATTGCCTAATCAGCCCCTCGTCCTGCTTCAGGGCGGCATACGCACTTTTCAATTCCATGGACCGGCGGGCGTAAAAGCCTGTCCAGACTACCAGGTTGCTGCTGAAATCCACTTCGGCGGAGCCGGTCACGCTGATGGATTCTGTGGCTTTGAACTTGTACCGGTAGGCGCTTGCTGCAATAAAAGCGGCTGCTATTACGGCCAAGGCAATGATGAGGTAAGCGGATATCTGTTTCATAGGTTTAAGGATATATAGGAATTGCCTTTCCAATTTCGTGCCGACTTTGGGAGTAAAGACTTTTGCTTACTTTTATCTCTGCAAGCCGATTAACCGTATTTACCTAGAGCCTTATTCGGCTGGGTTCTTTGTTTCAATCTACATAAAACTGTTGACTATGAATACTTCCACCAATACCTCCATCAGCCAAGAGGCCATCGCCTTAGAAGACAAATACGGAGCCCACAACTACCACCCGCTGCCCGTGGTTTTGAACCGCGGCGAAGGCGTGTTTCTTTGGGATGTGGAAGGCAAACGCTACTATGATTTCCTGAGTGCGTACAGCGCGGTGAACCAAGGGCACTGCCACCCACGCATCATTGGCGCCTTAACCGAGCAGGCCCAGCAACTCACCCTCACTTCCCGCGCCTTTTACAACGACAAACTCGGTCCCACTGAGAAATACATGGCAGAGCTCTTTGGGTATGACAAAGCACTGCTCATGAACTCCGGGGCCGAGGCGGTGGAAACTGCCTTGAAACTGGCCCGCAAATGGGGCTACAAAGAAAAAGGCATTCCGCCGCACGAGGCCGAGATATTGGTGGTGGAGCACAACTTCCACGGCCGCACCACCGGTATCATCTCCTTCTCCACCGACCCCAGCAGCACCGCGGGTTTCGGGCCGTACATGCCGGGCTACAAAGTATTGCCGTATGACAACCTGGAGGCGCTGGAGCAAGCCTTGCAGGAAAACGCCCACATCTGCGCGTTTATGGTAGAACCCATCCAGGGCGAGGCGGGTGTAGTAGTTCCCTCAGACGGATACCTAAGCGGAGCTAAGGCGCTGTGTGAGAAGTACAACGTGCTCCTGATTATTGACGAAATCCAGACCGGCATTGGCCGAACCGGAAAACTGCTGGCCTCTCATTATGACGGCGTAAAAGCCGATATCCTTATCTTAGGCAAAGCCCTCTCTGGGGGAGTGCTCCCAGTTTCTGCGGCGCTCGCCGATGACCACATCATGCTCTGCATCCAACCCGGCGAGCACGGCTCTACCTTTGGGGGCAACCCGCTGGCCTGCGCCGTAGCCGTAGCCGCCTTAGATGTGATTCAGGATGAGAACCTCACGGAGAATGCCATGCGCCTGGGCGAGATCTTCCGGTCCAGAATGAATGAACTGAAAGCCCGTCACCCGGAACTGGTCAGTTTGGTGCGGGGCCGGGGCCTCTTAAACGCCGTCATCATCCAACCCACGCCAGACGGCCGCACCGCCTGGGATGTCTGCGTAAAACTAATGGAGAACGGCCTGCTTGCTAAACCCACGCACGGTGACATTATCCGATTCGCGCCGCCCTTAGTGATTACCGAAGAACAGCTCCATGCCTGCTGCGACATTATTGAGAAAACACTGGCGGAGTTTTAAGTTTGATACATTCTTGGAAAAGAGGCTGCCCTGACAGAAGTTGGGGCAGCCTTTCTTTTTTCAGGCAAATTTTAAGTAAGAGGTTCTAAACCGAATGAAAGACAAGGAAGCTCCATATCTCATCTAGCTACACCTCACTGTCCCATATTGGCGCGAGACTTCAGTCTCGTGACAAAGGATGAAGCGAGACTTCAGTCTCGTGACAAAGGATGAAGCGAGTCTCCAGACTCGCCGGGAACTACAAGTTGAAATGTAGCTGTGCGTAGAGTTAGCGCCAGCGCTCTACGCACCAAAGGACAGCCAATCTCCTGATTGGCGAGTAACTGGCACAGACGCTCGCAGGTCTGGAAGACACTGCGAGGTCTTTTGAGCGAGCGGCATAGCGTAACTAGCAGAAACTCCCCTCCTACTTTACTTTAGGAGGGGTGCCCAGAGGGCAGGGTGGTGAAAAGCCAACCATAAAAACCTTTAGTAAGCATTCAGTCAACACCATCTGCTTTGGGGCTTCTTTCTTGAAAACGAGTCCAAAACAGCCTTTCCCAAGCAGAGCTTTCGCAAAACATAGTATCTGAAAACTGCATGCCGTACCTTTGCGGCCGAGCAGGGAAGTCCGGCAGAAAAAACCATTTTGGCCGAACACTTTTCCTAAAGCTCTTTTGTTGTATCAGCAGCAGGTCCGTTCAGATTAAGAATTCGGCTTGCTTAACCCCTTTAGCTGCTATGAACCACTTAACCCGCCGGCCTCGCCGGAACCGTAAATCAGATGTCATCCGCAATCTGGTACAGGAAAATCACCTTACGTTACACGATCTCATCTTTCCCATATTTGTCACCGAAGGCCAGAATGTCGTTCAGCCTATTGCGTCTATGCCCGGTATTTCCCGCTTCAGCTTAGACCGCCTGGTAGACGAGGTGGGGGAATGTGTGGAGTTGGGCATCAAAGCCTTCGCGCCGTTCCCCAATATCTCTGAAGACAAAAAAGACCGTTTCGCACAGGAAAGCAAGAACCCCGAGGGGCTGTTCCTAAAGGCTATCTCAGAATTGAAGCGTCAGTTTCCGGACATTGTCCTGGCGACCGATGTGGCCATGGACCCCTACAGCACCGACGGCCATGACGGCATTGTGGAAAACGGTGAGATCATCAATGATGCCTCTTTGGAAGTATTGGGCCAGATGGCCTTGGCGCAAGCCCAAGCCGGTGCCGATATTGTGGCCCCGTCTGACATGATGGACGGCCGGGTAGCGCATATCCGCCAGGTTCTGGACAAGCACGCCTTCACCAACGTAGCCATCATGAGCTACACCGCTAAGTACGCCAGCGGCTTCTACGGACCGTTCCGCGATGCACTGGAGTCGGCTCCTAAGCACGGCGACAAGAAAACGTACCAGATGAACACCGCCAACAGCCGCGAGGCTTTAATTGAAGCCGAACTGGACACGTTGGAAGGCGCTGATTACCTCATGGTGAAACCGGCCCTTTCTTATCTGGATGTCATCAAACTGCTCCGCGATAATTCTAACCTGCCCATTGCTGCCTACAATGTAAGCGGTGAGTACGCCATGGTGAAAGCCGCTGCCCAGAATGGCTGGATTGACGGTGAGAAGATCATGCTGGAAACCCTGCTCAGCATGAAACGCGCCGGAGCCGATATTATCTTAACCTATTTCGCGAAGGAATTTGCGCAGTACGTGAAGCGCTAAACCCATTTCCGGCCGCTTTCCTTAAAAGACGGCAAAAACCAGGAAAGTGTAGTTTCCCAAAAAACCAAAACAGAAAAGGCTGCTGGATAACTCCGGCAGCCTTTTCTGTTTCAATAGCACTCCTACTTACCGCAAGAAGGTCATGCGCTTGGTGTAACGTTTGCCGTCAATGGTGAGTTGATACAGATAGGTTCCGGAAGTCACGGTTCCTCCTGAGGCAGTTCGGCCATCCCAGGTAACTTGGTGCAACCCAGCTTGCTTTTTAGCATCTACCAGCGTGACAATGGCTCTTCCGCTTAAATCATACACGGTTAGTTTCACATTGCCCGGCTTTTCCAGGGTGAACGGAACCGTGGTCACTGCTCCCTGCCGGAAAGGGTTGGGATAGTTTTGCTGTAAACCCAACTTAGAGGCATTGGCAATCTCTTCCTTAGAAGCCAGCGGGCCATTGTAGCGGCGGCTGTACACGCCGTTGCCGTGGGTACCTACCAGTACCAGATTGTCTGTAGTACGGCTAATGACCATGTCTACTGGCACCTGTCCAATATAACTTGCTCCTTCCTGTATCCAGGTAGTGTTGTTGCCGGCAAGACTGGCGGTTGCATATAAACCCGTGCTGGTGGCTACAAAGTACTTAGCTCCCCCACCTTGTTCCGGCAGAATAGAAACCCAGCGGGTAGAAGGTCCATTTCCGGTAGTGGCATTTCCGTTCTCTTCCAGGTTCCCTGAAATTGGAGTCCAGGTAGTACCGCCGTTAGTGGTATAGAACAAACTCTCTACCCGGTAATTTGTGAAGGTTACAATTGCTTTGTTAGCATCTCTGGGGTCTATGGCAATACAGCCAATGTTAGCCCCGGCTGGGAAATTCGTTCCGGTTACTTCTGTTGTTGTAGGGGTAGCGGCGGCGGCATTGGCAAGTTTGTAAAGCTTACCCGCTCTTGTGCCAAAGTACACCACATTGGCCGGCGTGGTACTTACCGCCACCGCTGAGATGGTTTCACTATTGCCTAAGTCTCCTACCACTTCCCACCCTATGTTTGATTGGTTATCGCCGGTAGGCAGCAAACTAACATCTTTATTACGCCACAAGGAGTCTCCGGCCGGAATATAAACCGTGTACTCATTGTTGGGGTCAATGGAATAAGGATTGATAAAAATGTACCCTTTGGCTCCGGGAGGATCGATTCGGGAATAGCCCGTGTTCTCACCGACATCGTCAAAAATGTACCGGTATACGGTTCCCTCTTGCGAGGAGACAAAGATGGAGTGGGTAGCTACCGCTGTAAAAGCCCCGTCGCCGCCCAGCAATGACTGCCAGTTAGAAGTAGCATCAATGTCAAATACGGCCCAGCTTCCATTGTCCTGCAAGCCACCCACCACAAAATCATCTGTGGTATTCAAATCTACGGCAACGGTGTAGAACTGCGTAGTCAGGTAACCTTTGTTTAAAGACTCCCAGACAACCGAAGTGGCGGTTACATTAGCACTTCTGGAGATTCCCCCGTCATGCGCAGAAAGCGCCCTGTTTGGAGTGGAGGGGTAGAAAACAAATTCATGCTGATCTGGATGGTGGTTCGCGTAGTTTGCGAAACTGGAGTTGTTAGCCACGTAGCCCCCTATCTTGCGGGTACCAGTTGTATTGGAGAAACCACTGGTGGAGATGTAGAGGTTAGTGCCGCCTAATACCACTACGTTAGGATTGTCAGGCTTCACTTTGATGACCATGTTATAGCTACCCTGCAAATCCAGATCTCCAGATTTTCCGCCTAACATAGGCAGATTAGCCGATAGGTTAGTCCAGGTTCCGCCTGTTCCGCTGCCATTACCAGACAGGTACTCATACTTCCAGATATTGGCGTTGGAAGGCTCGTTGGTAGTGGTGTGCACCAGAAAATAAACGATATTCTCATTAGAGGGTGCAATATCCAGGACAATACGTTGGTAGGTAGCCGGAAAATCCGCCGGGGTAATGTCTGTCCAGGTGGTTCCATTGACAGAGCGGTAGATTCCTTTTTTGACGGACGCTCTGCCTCCGTTGGCCGTCTGACTTAAGGTGGCGTACATCACGCCGCTGTTGCTCACGTCTATGTCTGTGTAAAAGGGACTGACGTTAAAATCATCGGTATCGGCACCGAAGCCTAGAATGTATTGCCAGGAGGCACCGCCGTCTGCAGATCTGAGAATACCGCCCAAAGAAGCAGAAAACACTTCATCTTGCGTAGTGTTACCCGGATTAACTGCCACCCGGTAGTTATATTGCTGTATATCTGAAAGCACGGTGGTGGCGGGCGTACGAGTATTCTGCAAAGGGTTCCAGGTAACTCCGTTGTCAATAGATTTGAAGATACCGTTGCCATAGTAAGGAGCCCCCACTTTTGAAGCGGAGTTCCCTAAAAATTCTCCAGTACCATAATACCAGATATTCTGTTTACCAGCCCGTTTGTCCTGCACAATGGTGGTCACACTCTGAATCTGGTCTGGGTCAGTCACTTTGGTCCAGGAAGCGCCGCTGTTGGCACTTCGCCACATGCCACCAGATACCCCTCCGGCTAAAATGATATTCTCATTGGCCACATCTACCGCCAGAGCCCGGGTCCGGCCGCCCACATTGTACGGCCCCCGGTTACTCCAGGCAGAAGTCACAAACTGAGCATAGGGGTTCATCATGTGCAGCAACTGTTCTGCGCTGGGAATGGAAGAGGCAAAGGCCAGTTCTTTGGCTCTTATCCCTTCGGGGATAGTACCTGTGGCCGGGTCTTTCAACCTATCCAGTTCGTACTGAAAGCGGGCGAACGGATTCTCTTCGCTCCCGGCAGAACCTTTCTTATGCAAGCGTTCCGCCTTTGCCAAGCGACCTATTTTGGCTACTCCCTCGGCGGAAAAATGAGATCCTGCATGCCTGCCTACCGGAATAAAAGAAGCGACATGCAGCAAGGCGCCAAACAGCAGTAGCAGGATACAAGAAAGCCAGAATTGGCGTTGCCGGGTTACACGTTCCATGAAATGAATGATCTAAGTTTTGTCTGAAGTTTTATGAATCTATAAAGGATAGCGGCAGATGGACCTCTACGCAGTAGTTAATCAAGTAAACTATAAGAGAAGACAACCAGGCGGTCAGTATCACCTATAGTACTTTGCAGATCAGCGGTTATTTTCTTTCCTGCGGTTACGCCGGGCCTTCCGTCAACCGCTTGCACCGTCATGGGGAAATAGGCCTGCACTTGCTGGTCTTCGGCTAAGGTTTGAGTAAATCCGGAGCCATAGCCTATTACCTGTATGATCTTTACTTCGGCCTTACAAGGCGCCTTGCTACAGGGGCCGTTTCCGGTAGTTTCCAACTCAGGGAACACCTTTACCACTTGCACCACCGCCCGGGCCTGGCTGGGCGCAATGGGCTTTTTATCAGGAATTGGGGGTGTTTGCTGTATGGAGTTGAGTTTTGACGAGGACACGGGTTCTTCTATTTCAGCAACAGGCTTTGCTTCAGGCACTCGTTTGCAGGCAAAACCCGTCAACAACAAAAATGTTGATAAAACAAGCCATTTATTTCCTCTTACAGAAGCCAGACGCATAAAACAAATATAATCACAAATATCAGGTTTCTAGCAGCTTACTGGCAATATCTCAAGATAAAGTTTATAAGTATGCCTTGATTTGCCGAAATATCTTAAAACCAACAACCTTGCGCACTGTTTTAGGTATAGTAGAACCATTAAGCTTTACCTATATTTAACTGACTGCATGAAAACCTCTCACCTGCCACCGCTCTATCAGTGGCTGGCATTTTCGCTGCTCTTCCTGCTTTCTGGCTGTGATCTTTTTGAGTACCATCCGTATGCCGGTAATCTTGACTACAAGAACATAACCGCTCAGAATGTATCCAGAATCAAATCTTTGGAAGCCAGTTACACGGCACGGCCTTCTTTCCAGTTTGTGCTAACCGGAGACACGCAAGGCTACTTTGCCGAAACAGAGGACATGGTGAAAGACATCAACGCCCGTGACGTGGCCTTTGTGCTGCACGCCGGTGACCTCACCAATTATGCGTTCACCGATGAATATGAGCGCATGCACGAGGCTTTGTCTAAACTGAAAGCCCCGTACGTAACCGTAATCGGGAACCATGACTGCCTGGGCGATGGCGACAAGATTTACAAAGAAATGTATGGCCCCCTTAACCATTCCTTCACCTTCGGCCTAAACAAATTCATTCTCCTGAACACCAATTTTCTAGAATTTGATGAGAGCGTGCCTGATGTAAACTGGCTGGAGCAAGAGCTGCAGACGCCCGCCAGCATTGTGAACAAGTTTGTGATCTCGCACATAATCCCTAACAACAGCGAGGCCAATCCTGCGCAGGAGGAAACCTACGTGAATTTACTGCGGAAGTACAACGTGCGCCTTTCCTTGCACGGCCACACGCACAATTACACCGCCTCGCAGCTCTACAATGACGGCATTCCGTACGTGACCACCGCCGCGGCGCTCAAGCGAAGCTATGTATTGGTCACCGTGACCGGCAACCAGGCCACCTATGAAAAAATAGATTTTTGACTTCTATGCGCTACGTTACTGCACTTTGCCTGTTTTTCTGCCTCTCCGGCTCCTTTTCTACCTACGCGCAGGAGGCTTCTGACAAAATAGACCGACCCAAAAACCAATGGTACGCCCCAGATTACGTGGTGGTGCAACACGCCGGCCTCATCGGGATTCTTGCAGCAGGCGTTGGGTATGACTTCGGGAAACATGACCGCACCAACGCCGAGCTGATGTATGGCTTTACGCCCAACTATGGTTTCAAGAACACAACCCATACGTTTACCACCAGAATCTACTACCAGTCACACCCCCAGCCGCTGTTCAAGGATTTTAAGATCAGTTGGATCAAAGCCGGGGCAGGCATTAGTATGACCATTGGCGACCAGTTTGAGACCTTCTTTCCCAAAAGATACCCCGAAGGTTACTACATCTGGCCCACCGCCACCCGTATTCTGCCGTTTGTAGGCTCGTCCTTGGGAAGAGAATTCAAGGGCAACAAACGCCCGGTGTACGGCGAGTTCTATGGCGAACTAGGCACCTCAGATGTCATGATTGTAGACAAGTACCGCAACAAAGGCATCTCCGTGCCTGACATTCTCAACCTGGCTATTGGGGTGCGTGTGTCACTCTAAGCTGGTTTAGGGGCTGTTTTACCAAAACAGTCTCTAAACTAGCTCTACAGGAAAGCTCTATTAGAGCGCACCAGTATAGGTTTCCAGAGGAAGAACCCGCATTTTTGCACCAGCATTGCCTATACAGCTATCTCTCGCGTATTTTCTTATGGACTACAACTACCTGAAATCACTGCACATCATCTTTGTAGTTACCTGGTTTGCGGGACTGTTCTACATTGTGCGGTTATTTGTGTATTATTCAGAAACCAGCCAAAAACCAGAGCCCGAAAAAAGCATTCTGCAGAAGCAGTTTGCCCTTATGCAGAAACGGTTGTGGTACGGTATTACGTGGCCATCGGCGGTAATCACGGTGATTATGGGGTTTTCTGTGGTCTACTCTTTAAACCTTCACCAGGTTTGGCCCGCCTGGCTCCTCTGGAAACTGGGCTTTGTGGCAGGCTTGGTGGCGTATCATCTGTACTGCCACCGCATCTACCAACAGCACCAGCGCGGCGAAATCAAGCAAAGCTCCACCACCCTCCGCATCTGGAACGAAGTCGCCACCCTTTTCCTAGTCAGCATTGTGTTCTTAGTGGTGCTTAAAAATGGATTAGATGCCACTTTGGGCGTTCTGGGCTTCATTGGGCTATCTATCCTCTTGATGGTCGCCATTATGGTCTACCGGAAGATCAGAAAAGCCTAAGACGGCAATTGGCACAGACACGCGTGGGTCCAAGTCGCAGACTTGAACCATCTACAGGGGTGGAAAGGAATGCGTGGACTGGCAGGTGTAAACATCCCCCTTCGCTCCCTTCAAGGGGGGAGTCTCCGCTTTAATAGGCAGAAGTCCATTTGCTACTTTCCTCTACACATTGCCAATTCCAGTCTTTCCCGAGCGCGCCTCGCTTTTGGCCTTGGAAAGGCAGAACTAAGCGCAAAGGACAAGGCAGGCCGAAAGGGAAGTGCGAGAGGGGAAGACGGGGCCTCGCGGCCGTGAGCGCATATCGCTAAAGATGAAACAACAAAGCATCTGCACCCACTAAAAAAGCAGCCGAGCCCAAGGAACGGCAAACTGCATTTATCCGCCAATTTCTCTCCAGAAGCCACCTCAGCAAGACAAAAAAGCATAAAACGTTTGAAGCCTGATTTCCTAAAACCAAGCTCCAAACGACATACAGCAACAACCCTTAAACTGCTTTACTGAACATCGGCTTGGCCGAAGCATCACTTGCTCCTTTTATCAAGTACAAATCAAAAGCCGTGTAGACAGAACGAAGGAAGCGGCGACCCGTGGTGGTGAGCGCCAGTTGTTCTTCTGTCAGTTTTATCAATCCGTCTGCAGCCAGATTTTGCAACATAGGCTGAACCTGTTCTTGAATCAGATCTGCTACCGGGCTGCTGCCAATTGGTTTTCCCGCCGCAAGCGATATCCAGAATATGGCGCCGCATCTGCAGGTCGGTTTCAGAGATTCACTTAAAATGCTGGGAGATGGCTTTTATCAGTTTACCAGAAATTTCAGCTTATCTCCGGTGCCAGGTTTTAGGCTGGTTTTGAGTAAATCAGCCTAAAACCTTAGCACCGCTTTAAAAAGGAAACGGCCCCATTGGGGCCGGCTCACTACAAACAACCAACATGATAACGGCTCTTACCAAGCCGTCATTATCTTTTCGTATTCATGTATGTAGAACCCTCGGTAATAACCGTCAGGGAATACGATTCTACTATTTCACCTGCTGGTGATGCCCCTTTACTTGGCGGCATGAAACCATTTTACAACCCGGCATTCCTCATGAAGGCGCACAGCGATCTCAACGGCCTTCTGCTTTTTGCTAGCAGCCCCAAAATTCTGAATGCCGGCTGGCAGTACCAGATTCAGGCCACCCAATACAAGAAAAGAGGAAAGTAGAAATGCCCGCATGCTTTTGCCTTTAAGGAATGTCTTACAAACAGCCAATCACTTTCTCTTTATGCTAAAGACAGCCTTTGTGTTGAGTGGTTGCATTGGTCTTATAAAATCAGCTTGCCTATGGTTAGTCAAGTGCTATGCCAATAACCTAATTACCTTATAATAAATAGATTATATAAAAGGCATAAAATAAAATTGCCCGCTTCCGAACAATAAATATTCAAAAGCGGACACTACAAGAATGCATTTTAAGCCAGTTTTAGCTAAAACACGCCAGATTCAAATCCGAAGCAACCAAGGGCGGATTACTCTTCTTCCCGTTCCAACAGCAGCACCGATGACTGCGGAACGATGAAGTATTTGTCGCCGTGGTAATTGATTTCAACGGCGTCGCGCTGAAGGTAAATGGCCAGATCGCCTTCGCGGGCCTGTAACGGGAGGTAACGTACTTGTTCCTTTTCGTCCTGGTTCCAGATTTCGTCATCCAGGCCGTAATCGGCGGGAATGGGGTAGCCGGGGCCCACGCGCATGACGTAGCCTTCCTGCACTTTCTCTTTTTCCTGCACGCCGGGCGGCAGAAACAGTCCACTTTTGGTCTGCTCTTTCGTTGACTTGGGCTTAATGAGCAAACGGTCTCCTACTACAATCAGTTTCTGCAATTTATGGGCGGGTGATTGGTGGCTCATACTGGTACAAATAAAATGAAGTAACAAAGATAAAACGGCAGGCAGCTTGTGCGCAATGGCAATTTCTCCCTTTCGGCAAAGCCGATGACACGGTTTGTTTTAACGCCGCTTTCTGGGAAATAGCGTTGAAACAAACCATCTATCATGTACAAAGACAAAACATGGTGCAGAACGGATGTAGAGACGCAACACCTTGCGTCTTGGCTTTGCAGAACGTTTGTGCACGCCAGACGCAAGGTGTTGCGTCTCTACAAAAGACCATGTAACGTACGCGCAATAGAAGGTTAATATGGCTCTGCCCTATCCTCAGTTAAGCATCTGCGCCGGGAACTTCACCGCGAACAAAGATCCTTCGTTTACCTCGCTTTCCACGATCAACTCGCCGCCGTGTCGGCTGATTAATTCCTCACAGATCATGAGGCCGAAGCCGCTGCCGCCTTCATTGGCGGTACCGGCGGTGGTGAAGTATCTCTTGCGTCTTATCTTCTTCAGGGTTTCTTCACTGATGCCAATGCCCTGGTCTTTTATCTTGACCAGAACCTCCTCCGCTACTGCTGCTGACACGGCCACGTTCCCTTCTTTTCTGGTGAACTTCACCGAATTAGACAGCAGATTCCGAAAAATCACCTTCAGCATTTCATGGTCGCCCACTACGTTTAACTCCGGGGCCACGTCATTGGTCACCGTGATTCCCTTGTTCTGCAACGCGGCATCCTGCTCCTCAATGAGCTTGTCAAGCAGAGATTTCAGGTTGACTTCCTCGGGCACTATGGGGTCTCCCTGCATCTGGCTTTTTATCCAGAAAAGCAGGTTTTCCAGGAGCGCCAGAGACCGCACATATTGCTTTTCAAGCTCTTTGAAGACGGGTTTGAACTGTTCAGGCTCTAACACCCCATTGTTGATGAGCTGCAAAATGCCTTGGGTGTTGGATAAAGGCCCGCGTAGGTCATGGGATAGAATGGAGAGCAACTTGTTCTTCATGAGGTTGGCTTCCTCCAGACTTTCGTTCTGATGGGTAATGGCTTTGTTGAGCGTTTCCAGCGCCGCGGAATGCTTCTCAATGACATCATTCTTGATGGCCAACTGTTTGTTGGCTTCGCGCGCCTTCAGGTAATTTCGGTACCACAGGTATGTGATGATGGAAAGCGCCAGTAAAATCACGACCACCATGCCCAACGCGTAATAGGTGATGGTTGCTTTCTGGCTGGCTAGTACCGCTTCTTTCTCATAGGTTATCTGCTGGTCCTGTTTCTCGCGCAGAATATCCAGAAAATGGATGGCGTAGGTTCGCTCCAGTTCAAACAACTGTCGCTGCTTTTGCAGAAGGGTATCTTGCCACTCAGACACCATCAAGTAGTTTCTCTGGCTTTTGTAGATGGTAGCCAGATTTTCCATGGCTTCAATTTCCAGTTGGGAAGCATCAACGGAACGGGCGGCCTGCAACGCAGCCGTGGCCAGATAAACGGCTTCTGGGTAGTTACCTTCCTGGCTCGCGATTAACGCCAACTTACTTTGCGCCAGAGATATTCCGTAGCGGTCATCTGTGCCTTGGTCCAGTTCCAGGGCTTTGGTGAAATACCTTTTCGCTTTAGACAAGTTACCCATCTTCAGGTACAGCAACCCCAGGTTGAAGTGTGCTTTCTTAAACCCGTATTGGTAATTTCTCTGCTTGCTTTCCTGTAGCGCCTGGGTAAAATACGCCTCCGCTTGCTTAAATTTCTTTTCGTCCAGTTTAACCCGCCCCAGGTTGTTTTTTATATTTACTACATCATTCCACTGCTTCAGGGAAATGTAGTTTGCCAGCGTCTCCTTGTACAGCTGCTCTGCCTCCCCAAAGTGTTGGGCATCTTTCAAAGCACTGGCAATCTGTTGCTGCGCCCGCGCTACGTTGAAGGTATCTTTAACAGCCTGGCTAATTTGCAGCGATTTGTAGTAAAGCGAAAGCGCTCTCCTGGCGTACCCATTCTGCTGGTAAATACCGGCCTCATACAGGTAAGAGGTGGCCTCCCCTGTTTTGTAACCGTGCTTTTGGGCGAGCAGCAAGGCGTCATTCAGAAGATTAAGCGCTTTGTCAATGTCCTGGCGCTTCACCTCAAAACCTACTTCATTGAGGGAGTCAACAAGGGCCTCTACCCTGGAGGAAGCGATCGGTTTTGCCCGCATGGCTTTGGGTTGCGCCTGGGCAGGCACCAACAACCAGGAAATTATTGAAATACACAGAAACGCCAAGGCTACACGCACCATCTTCCTATTTATAGCACGGTGGCGATAAACACGTTTCAGGGATTTCTCTATAGGTAGGCTACTGCGCAACAAAACTCAGATAAATACAATGGTTGCTTAACACAAGCAATCAATACACAAAGGTAAGCACAAAAAATTAATACTTATACAAACACACTCTTGTCTTACTTTAAATAACCCTAATTTTATCAATTAGAAGCTAAAAACAAGCAGTTTCCTAAAGTAAACCAATAACAGAATATGACTATATCAACAACCACCAAGCATTTGAAAAAGACAGAACAACGCTTTCTGTGAGAAACAAGAGATTGGCTTAGACAAACTTATAAATTGTCAGCGAACAGGCATAAAAACCAACCCCGGGCACGCCTCCTTGTGGAGTTGCAACCGGGTCTAGTTTGATGATTACTCCGGGAAAACGGAAAAATCAGTCCATCATGTCTGCGGGACGAGGCGTTTGCGGCGCGGCATCTGGGTTCCAACTCATGGGATAGTTCTGATCTACCAGTTCCAGCGCATCAACCGTGAGGTATAGCGGCTTAAAGGTGTCAATCATCACTGCTAGTTCGTGCGTTTCTTTCTTGCCAATGCTGGCTTCTACGGTACCAGGGTGCGGACCGTGCGGCAGGCCGCTGGGGTGAATGGTGAACGAGGCGATGTCTATGCCTTTGCGGGACATGAAGTTTCCGGCCACGTAGTACAGAATCTCGTCTGAATCTACGTTGGAGTGGTTGTAAGGCGCCGGAATAGCCAGCGGATGGTAATCAAACAACCTCGGCACAAACGAGCAAACCACGAAGCCTTGTGTCTCAAAAGTCTGGTGTACGGGTGGTGGCTGGTGAATGCGGCCGGTAATGGGCTCAAAATCATGGATGGAGAAGGCGTATGGGTAAAAGTAGCCATCCCAGCCTACCACGTCCAACGGAGAGAAATCATAATGATATTGGTGTAGAAACCCTTCTTTCTTAATCTGCACCAGGTAATCGCCGGGGGCGCCCTCCATCAATAATTCATGCGGTGGCCGTATGTCACGCTCACTGTAGGGCGAATGTTCCAGCAACTGCCCGAAATGATTTCTGTAGCGGCGCACGGTTTCTACGGGGCTGAAACTTTCAGTAATGAGCAGGCGCACCGGACCTTCGTTCCATTTCCATTGATGGATGATGGTGCGCGGAATGACCACGTAATCTCCGGCCTCTACTTCCAATCTTCCCATCTGCGAGTGCAACTCCCCAGAGCCTTCATGGATGAACACAATCTCGTCTGCTAGGGCATTCTTATAGAAGTACGTCATGGTGCGCTCCCGCGGAAGGCAGATGGAGATGGTGCAGTCTTTGTTCATCAGGAGCGTCTTGCGGGCGCTCAGGTAATCTTCGCCGGTAGATTCTCCTTTGAAAGGCCGTATGTGGTAGGGCGCCAAAGGCACATCGGACTTTACCGGCCCGTAGGGCACCGGCTCTCCTATCTTGGTGATTCTGGTGGGCGCATGCCGGTGGTAGAGCAGAGAAGATACGCCGGAGAAACCCAACGTGCCCACCAATTGCTCATGATACAGGCTGCCGTCTGGTTGCCTGAACTGCGTGTGCCGCTTGCGGGGAATAGAACCTAACCGATGATAGTATGCCATGCCTTTTAAATGAGTGAAGGAGTGATTTAATGAAGGAGTTAATAAGTTAAAGTTTCCTGCTCAGAAAGCAAAAAGCGCGGCCGGAAATTCCGGCCGCGCTTTCACTCTATTTTCTTCAAAACAGCTTATCTACCTAAACTGATTTGCTTTGCTTGACCAAACAAGCCTAACGCCTTTTGAAAATCTGGATCAATCTCGTTCAATACGGGGTAGAACCCGGCGGCTTCAAACCGACTGCGGGCCACAAAGGCTTTCAGGTTGTTCCGGATGGTTCGCTCTGAGCGCTTCAAGTCTTTAGGGTCTACTTTGATGTCCACACGTTTCGCCTCCTTCAATAAGCCCTGCAGCATGGCGTCCGTCACCTGGAAATTCTCCCGGAACTGGGTCAGCGTGGTATTGTCCAACTCTGCCTTATGCTCCCTAAAATACGTTAAGGCGTATTCGCGCAGCACGTTCTTGCGGTACAGTTCGGTTAACAGGTTGGTGTTGTCTGTGGTGTCACGCGGCACAAATACGTCTGGCATGATGCCGCCGCCACCGTATACCACGCGTCCGCGGCTGGTTTTGTACTTGAGGGAATCATTGAACTTGATGCTATCCTGGCTGAAAAGCTCGCCGTGCTTGTAGCGGTTCATCAAATCCATTTCGTATTCCTCAGAAGACTCGGGATCATACGGTTTCTGGATGGAACGGCCGCTTGGGGTGTAGTACCGGGAAATAGTCAAGCGAAGCTCACCACCATCTGACAAAGAGATAGGTACCTGCACCAACCCTTTCCCGAAGGAACGACGGCCCACAATAAGGGCGCGGTCATGGTCTTGCAACGCACCAGCCAGAATCTCAGACGCCGAGGCGCTTCCTTCGTTTATCAGCACAATTAGTTCGCCGGTTTCAAAGTCACCTTTCACTTTGGCGTAGTAGTTGGCATCATACTTAGAGCCTTTGCCGTCTGTGTACACCAGTTTCTTGTTTCCGGCAATAAACTCATCGGCCATGCGGGTGGCGTGGTCTAGGTAGCCGCCGGGATTGTCGCGCAAATCCAGAATGAGGCGTTGCAGCCCTTGTTTTTTCAGGGCACTTAGCTTGTCTTTGAATTCTTCATACGTCCCGTTAGAGAAGCGGCTTACTTTGATGTAGCCCGTTCTACTGTCAATCATGTACCCCGCATCTACAGACACTGACGGGATTTTACGACGGACCACGGTAAACTGCACGGGTTTGGTTTCTCTGGGCCGCAGCACGGTCAAGTTTACCTTGGAACCTCTGGGGCCGCGCAATTTCTTGAACACAGTCTCATTGGAAATCTTGACGCCCGCAATGTTTTCGCCGTTCACTTTCAGGATTTTGTCGCCGGCCTGAATACCCACTTGCTCAGAAGGACCTCCGCTTAGCGGCGCCACCACGTACAGGGTATCCTGGAAAATGTTGAACTCCACTCCTATCCCGTCAAAATCACTTTCCAGGTAAGAACGGGCCATGGTCAAATCTCTGGCCGGAATGTAGGACGAATGCGGATCCAGCTTCTGCAGCATCTCATTGATGGCGAACTCAGAAAGCTGTTCGGTATTCACGGTGTCCACGTACTCGCGGTCAATATAACTCAGCACTTCCCTGAATTTCAGGTAGCCGCGCGCGGTTCCTTGCGGATTATTGGAACTGGGCTGAAACAAGGTGGCTCCCAGTAAAATACCTACCGCCACCGCCAACCCCAGAAACAAGGGCAAGCGCACCTGAAACAAGGAGTTTTCTACTTTCTTTTGCTCTGTATTCTCCGTCATGTTCTCTCTATCATAGTAGCACCAAAGAAAATGCTCCTGCAAGCTACTGATTATTGTACAGTTAAAAGCTATCTATCTGAAGCGTTTTTCGCTTATAATACAAAAACTAGCCCAGTAAAGTTGCCTTAAATGCTTAAGCGTTGCTGGTTAACTTTTGCGCCATTTTCTTCAACTCACGGGCGTATATCTGGCGGTAGCTTCCGTGGCGGGTAGTAGTATCTGCCGCAGAAACAACCGGACGGGCCTGTACCCGTTTGGCCGTGGTTAAGGCAACCTGCGCAATTTGCTTGTCGCTCCAATGTCCTTTCAGGGCGCGCAGGCATTTGTAGATGAGCTCCGAATCTTCAGATTTCGCCTCCATCAATTGTTCAGTGTAATAGCCAATGGTGTTGAGCACGTTGGTGTTGCCCATGTCCTGGTAGTAATGCGGGAACAACTCATGGCGCAGCATCTCATTGGCCCCCTGCTGCTGCAAGACAAACAGGTAGTCCTTCTTCATGTTTTGCAGCAAAACCCCTTTGATATCGGCGTGCTTGTCTGCCCAGTTGGCCTTGCCGGCGTGGAGTTGTATGATGGCGGGAATTTCTTCAAACGGGTTCTTTTTAGTTCCGGCGGGCGGCGTTAGCCCCTGGTATTTGGACCCTTTGGGGAAAGTAATCTCATATTCGGGCTCTTTGGCTTTGGTAGCGGAAGAATCTGCTGCCTGGGCATTGGCTGCCGTAGCGGATGAATCTGCGGTTTGCTGCTGGCCTGATGGTGTTTTGGTGGCCATGTCGCGGAGCATCTTCTCGCATGAGGTCAGGCTTACCACCCCTATAATTGCTAGTGCCCACCCGGCACGATTGGAAAAAGGAAATTTCATGAATCAAGTTTAAACCATACTACTAGGACAGCCAGGGCGCGCAGCACCCTACTCTTCGCTTCTAAAGTAATACTTTATTAAGTTACGAAAAGAAAATAGGGAAGTATTTTTGAAATGCTTTCTCTGCATTAGTTGCCAGCCAGTTTTGCTATTCGTTCGTTTTTCTTCGCGTCTAAGCGGTCTGCCATCTTTTTCAGCTCCCGGGCATACACCTGCCTGTGATATCCGCTGACGGTGGCCGTATCTGCCGCAGATTGGATTTTTCGCGCTTGTACCCGTTTGGCGGTAGAAAGTGCCGCTTGGGCAATCTGCTCTTCGGGCCAATACTCTTTGAGCGCCCGCATACACATGTAGATTAACTTGGCGTCTTCAGACTTGGCTTCCATCAATTGCTGGGTGTAAAAACTGATGCCCTCTAGCATATTGGGTTGGGTAGGGTCCAGGTAGAAGTGCGGGAACAGTTCGCGCCGCAGCATTTCATTGGCCGCTTGTTGTTGCAGCACAAACAAGTAGTCTTTGCCCGCATGAGCTAACAGCAACTGGCGCATGTCGGTGTCTTTTCCGGCGTAATCCCGCACGGGGCCGTTGGCTTTTACCAGGCGCTGTACCTCCAGAAAAGGATTGGGTGTTACCCCGGCCGGAGGCGTGAGGCTATCGTATTTTGAACCGATGGGAAAAGTAAGTTGCCACTCCGGTTCCGGGAGCACCGCAGCCCGTATTGGGGCCGAAGCGGCGACCTTAGTGGCCCGAAGTCCCTGCCGGTATTCTGCCTGAGCGGGGTCTGGGTTCAGGAAGAAACGCTGCACCACCAACGTAGCCAACCCCAGCGCAATCAGGAAGATGTCAGTTTTATAGATTTTCTTCATTTTCAGGGCCTTTCTAAACCTGCTGTCTTTCTTCCCCAACCTCATTGAATCCTTTTCTTTTGACAAGATGCATTTTAGCCCCGTTTTCCATAAAACAACTAAAGAACGTACATTTTACCTATTCCCGTGTGTCATGCTCACCGGTTTGGAACACGGTTTTCTCCAGCTCCAGCTGTTGTTTTTGTTCTGGCGTTAACGGTGCCAAGTTCTTCAGGTCGGGTTGACCAGCATTTACCCAGGCCGTGTACCAGTAACTGGAAACCAAATGAATAGCCAGCCGCATCTGCCGTTCTACTTGTCCCGCCAGTTCTCGGTGGTACGCTTGACTGAATTCCCGGGAATAAACTTTGAGGGCACTGGCCCCACGTTCCTCCAGGCTGTACTTCTTGTCTTCGGTAAACGTCTGGCTGAGTTGCTTTTCCAGGGAAAACACCGAATCTAAGGCGGCATTTGACCTCGCCACTATCTCCCAGGCTGTTCGGTTGGGGTTTTCCAGGTGTTGCGGCGGACCAATAAAGAAATCATAATGCGTGGCCCAAAGTTCCGGTAAACGGCTTTCCCACAGTCCATGAATGCCCCGTTGGTTCGTAAACTGCCCATTATAGTTGCGGGTGGTGTGCAGCGGCACACAGGCATCAGCTACGTAATGGCCCAGTTCAGCGGAAAGACGCAGCAGACGCTGTACATCATGCTGTTTGAACGCTTCGGTGAGCTGGTACTGCACTAACCCTATGTGCCAGGGCACAATGCCATGCCGTTGCAAGGTATCTAGGGTGAATTGTTTGACGGCGGCATCCCAGAAATGAGGCAATTTGTACGCGGCGCTGTCGCCGTACACGTCCAGGTCAATGAAGTGGCGCGCGCCTTCTTCGGGCACGGCATAGCGCCTTTTGTCTGGGGCCACGGCCTGCTCCACCAGATACGGAAGATGTTGTTTGTAAAATCCCACCATCTCGGGCGGCAGAGTGTACACCGCCTGCTGGTTGATGCGTTGGTGCGCGTAGAAGCCCCACGCTGCGGCTACCTGCTGGAGGGTCAGAAAGAACACCAAGAACATAACCCATTTTCGCATAGGCTTTTATACGCGCCACCAGCACAGATAAGTTCTTGCGTTTCGGGCTTCTTTCCCAATAAACAGGCAAAAAAACGTCTCCGCAGATTTTCTTCGGCAAAGCCGATGATCGTTTCAGGGCTATTCTTGGGAAAACAGGCGCAAAACGGGTTTACAGCTTGGCGCTTTTCTTGGCTTGCAAGTAATCTTCTTTCTTGAAGATCTTAATGCCATAGTAGTTGATTTGCTTGTAGTCATACAGGCGGGCCACAATATGCTCATCGGCGTAATCTGAGTACGCGTCTACGAAGTCCAGGCCTTCTATCTGCTCGCCTTCCTCCAGCAGGGTCATGTCACGTTGTTTCACGTTTTTCCTGATTTTGTCGAAGGCGGGGCCACCCTGGGCATTGTAGAGAATGCGGTTGGGCGTGGTATCACTGTAATAAAGAATGCACCAGGCATCGGCCCCTTCGCCCTCGGGGTTGAAGGCCCAGACGGCCTTGCCCATCTTGGCTTCGGCCGGGGCCGCATCAGACTTGGTCACCCAGCCTTTGCCCTGCAGGAAAACGGCAATGTCCTGCTTGCCCATGCTTTGCAGTTTCAGGAGTTGGTCCAGGTTCAGGCCTTGCCCCATGCAGGAAAGGGAGAACATCATTAATTCCGAATATAGAACGAGCTTTTTCATACTACCTAGCTGTTAATGATTGCCTGACAGTAAGATACATTATTATTCTTAAATTCAAAAGAAGAATTATCCTGTACTCCCCACCCTTCGGGCACCCCTCCTAAAGTAGGAGGGGAGTTTTTCTGTTTCCAGCCTCTTTCCGCTATATCAGCTCTAAAACAAAAAACCTCACAGGTCTTGGAGACCTGTGAGGTTTAGAAAGGATCACTTATACCCAATTATCGTCTGCCCGCTGTGGCGAATTTCATGCGGTAATCAGCGTCTACGTCTCCTTTGGAGATTTTGGTGAGTTTGCCTTTGATAAGGCGTTTTTTAAGGGCAGAAAGGTGGTCAGTGAAGAGGATGCCCTCAATGTGGTCGTACTCGTGCTGGATCACGCGGGCGGTCACGTCATCGAACTCCTCCACGTACTCTTTGCCTTCCAGGTCATAGTACTTGATCTTGATGCGCTCATTCCGCCACACTTCCTCGCGGATGCCGGGTATGCTCAGGCAGCCTTCGTCAAAGCCCCACTCCTCGCCAGACTCTTCCAGAATGGTAGGGTTAATGAACGCTTTCTTCACGCCTTTTTCTTCTTCGCCCTCGTCCATGAACGGCTTGGAGTCAATCACAAACAGACGGATGCTTTTGCCAATCTGCGGGGCGGCCAGCCCTACGCCGTGGGCGTGGTACATGGTTTCAAACATATCCTCAATGAGTTTAGGCAACTCCTCGGAATTTAAGGGAATGTCCTGGGCTTTGGTGCGCAGCACCGGATCGCCGTAGGCAACTATAGGGTAGATCATAGGTATTCTCTGCTCTCTAAATAACTCTGTAAAATAATGGTGGCGCTGATTTTGTCCACGGTGGCTTTGTCAGCGCGGGCTTTTTTGTTCAGGCCCATGTCTATCATGGTCTGAAACGCCATGCGTGAGGTAAAGCGTTCATCATGAGTGATTACTTTTTTACCGGGAAACAGCTTCTTAAGTTGCCGCACGAAGCCTACCACGTGCTGGGTGTTGTTGGTGTCTGAACTGTCCAGGTGTTTGGGCATGCCAACCACAAACGCATCTACCTCTTCTTTCTGGCAGTACTGGGTAAGATAGGCCAGCACATCTTTGCTGTGCACCGTGTCCAGCGCCGAGGCGATGATTTGCAACGGATCTGTGACGGCCAGCCCCACCCGCTTCACGCCGTAATCTATGGCCAGTATGCGTCCCATGTTTCCGTTTTTACGTCATTTTCCTGAAAGAAGCCTTCAAACAACCGGCCTTTCAGAAACAGGGCAAAGGTAGCGCATTATTCTGAGAACCGTTTCCTGGGCTGGTCGCCTGTTTTAACCGATCGCACTTTTACGTACCTTGTGCATTGAAACGAAATCCTCACCCATGTCTTTTAGTCCCACTTACCGGTCTCTCCGGCTTACTTTTCTGGCCCTGCTCTTGTGGAGCCTCTCCCTTCCCGCCTTTGCCCAGGTTGATTTTCAGAAGCTAGACGCTTACTACCAGAAGGCGCTCAAAGATTGGAACGTGCCGGGCATGGCCATCGCCATTGTCAAAGATGATTCTGTGGTGTTCGCCAAAGGGTACGGCGTGCGCGACCAACAGAAAGGCGGTGCCGTAGATGCGAACACCCTCTTCGGGATTGCCTCTAACACCAAAGCCTACACCGCCGCCGCGCTGGCGATGTTGGTAGACGAAGGTAAACTGAGTTGGGATGACCCCGTGACCAAATACCTGCCTTATTTGCAGCTGTATGACCCCTACGTGACGCAGCACCTCAACATTAGGGACCTACTCAGCCACCGCGTGGGTCTGCAAACCTTTTCCGGCGATTTGCTTTGGTACAACACCACCTACAGCCGCAAAGAGATCTTGCAACGCGCCAAATACCTGAAACCTGCTTATCCGTTCAGGGGCGGTTACGGCTATTCAAACCTCATGTTTATCGCCGCGGGCGAAGTGATTGAAGCGGTTTCCGGCAAGCCCTGGGAGCAGTTTATCCAGGAACGCATCTTCCGGCCTTTAGGCATGACGCGGTCTTATACCTCGGTGAACCAACTCAAAGGAATAGAGAATGTAGCCACGCCGCACGGCAACCCCGTCACAGAAAACGGCAAACCAGTACCCACCGTGCTCACCGCCTGGAACAATTGGAACCCGGCCGCCGGAATTTTCACCAGCGTATTGGAAGATGCCAAATGGCTCAAACTGCAACTGAACCGAGGCACCTACCAAGGCCAGCGCCTCTTTTCTGAAAACGCCTCCCACACCATGTGGACCATGCACAACCCCACGGTAGTAGCCAAAGAGATGGAAACCATTACGCCTTCAATACATTTCAGCGGCGCCGGTTTGGGCTGGATGCTCAATGACTACCAAGGCCGCAAGATAGTAGCGCACGGTGGCGGACATGAAGGCATGAACAGCCGTACGGTGTTGGTACCCGAAGAAAAGTTGGGCATCATCATCCTGACCAACAGCATGAGCAGCATCATGGCCCCTATCGCTAACTACACCATTGACCAGTTCATGGGCATCACCAACGGCCGCGACTGGAGCCAGTTCAACCTGCAGGCTGCCGCCAAAGCCCAAGCCGCAGAAAAAGCTGCGGAAGAGAAGATTGCCAAAGGGAAAGCTTCCAAAGCTAAACTCACCCGCGACCTGAACGCCTACGCGGGCACTTACCACAGCCCTCTGTATGGAAACGCGGTAATAACGGTGCAAAAAAGCAAATTGGTTCTGAGTCTGGTCGCTGCTCCGGCTTTGGGCGGTGAACTATCGCTCTGGCAACCTGATATTTTTGACCTAGCCTGGAAAAATAACTTCGCGCTGCTCACGCCTACCAAAGCCCGGTTTCTACCAGGCCCAGACGGCTCCATTACGGAACTACGCTTAGATTCTAATAACCCAGATTTCCACTTCTCAGAGCTGGAATTCAGCCGGGTTAAATAGCCAGAAACCATCTACCTTGATGACCAAAGTAAGTAGCAGAACAAATTAAAATATACATTTTGTCATCCTGGAAGGATCTCGGTAGCGAGCGGCAAAGGCGTTTATTTACAGCTTTTCTAGTTCACCCACAAGATCCTTCCAAGATGACAAAGAGAGAATACATAGTTATTTCTGTCCACTTACATAAAAACAGTGAGCATTGCCCGTTCAATCTGGCAATGCTCACCGTTTAAGGGCTGTTTTTAGAAAACTGATTAAAAACGGAAATTTTTGTAATATTTCCCTGAAAGTCCCGACTTATCCTGTATCTTCCCTATTGTAAACACAAGCAACCCCTATTGTAAACACAAGCAACTTTGCTTTTTAAGAGCCTAATCAATTATTTCCCAAGTAGTTAATGAACCTTTCTCAACCAAGAATTGTGCAATAGATTCCTTGGTAATATCCTTCTAACCCGCTTTCATCAAACCCAAACAAACTAAGTTCATGTCAAAGAAGAGCACACTGGCCATTTTACTGGCTGCCGCCATGCTCACGCAGGCACAAGCGCAGACCAAACCAAAGGCCACTCCGGCCAAAAAAGCGACCACAACCGCTGCTAAAACTCAGCAAGGCACCCGCAAATTGGAGACTGTTACCCGTAAGAGCGGCGAGTTGCTGATTCCTTACGAGAAATACCAGTTGCCTAACGGTTTAACCGTGGTGGTGCACGAAGACCATTCTGACCCCATTGTGCACGTAGACGTGACTTACCACGTAGGCTCGGCTCGCGAGGAAGTGGGTAAGTCTGGTTTTGCGCACTTCTTTGAACACATGATGTTCCAAGGCTCTGACAACGTAGCCGATGAGGAGCACTTCAAGATTGTTTCTGATGCTGGCGGAACCCTAAACGGTACTACTAACCGCGACCGCACCAACTATTTTGAGACCGTTCCCTCTAACCAGCTAGAAACCGCGTTTTGGCTGGAAGCTGACCGCATGGGCTTTTTGTTGGATGCCGTGACCCAGAAAAAATTTGAGGTACAGCGCGAAACGGTGAAGAACGAACGCGGCCAGAACTATGATAACCGCCCGTACGGCCTGGTATATGAGAAGACCTCTGCAGCCCTGTATCCATACGGTCACCCGTATTCCTGGACTACCATCGGGTACATTGAGGACCTGAACCGGGTAAACGTAAATGACCTCAAGAACTTCTTCCTGCGCTGGTACGGCCCTAACAATGCTACCCTCACTGTAGGTGGTGACGTTACGCCTGCCCAAGTGGTGAAGCTGGCCGAAAAATACTTCGGTTCTATTCCAAAAGGTCCGGAAGTGAAGAACATGAAACTGGCGGCTCCGGTGCTTACCCAAGACCGTTACATTTCTTACGAAGACAACATCCGCTTCCCTTTGGTGCAGATGACATTGCCTACCGTTCCGGCCAATCACCCAGATGAGCCTGCCTTAGATGTGCTTTCTGACATCATCGGCGGTGGCAGAACATCCATCATTTACCAGAACATGGTAAAAACGCAGAAAGCCAACCAGGCCGGTGCGTACCATTCTA
This sequence comes from Rufibacter sp. JT3400010, assembly GCF_054956755.1. Lineage (NCBI taxonomy): Bacteria > Pseudomonadati > Bacteroidota > Cytophagia > Cytophagales > Hymenobacteraceae > Rufibacter > Rufibacter sp. JT3400010. The sequence goes on from NZ_JBUDXA010000003.1 coordinate 148,660, forward strand.
CCTCAGAACTAGCCGGTGAATTCACCCTTTCGGCCCGGGTTCTTCCAAACCAAAGCCTAGCAGATGCCGAGAAGCAACTACGCGATGCCGTAGCTGAGTTCGAGAAAAAAGGCGTGACCGATGAGGACATTGCCCGCTACAAGGCTTCTTATGAGTCCAGCGTCATTAACAGATTATCCAGCGTACAAGGCAAAACCTCTACGTTGGCCGCCAATCAGTTCATGACCGGTAACCCTAACCACCTCACCAAAGAATTGGCGGCGGTTAAAGCGGTCACCAAAGCCGATGTACAACGGGTGTACAACCAGTATGTTAAAGGCAAAAAAGCCGTTATTCTGAGCGTGGTACCTAAGGGTAAACCTGAGATGGTGGCGAAAGCCGATAACTTCAAAGTTGACCCAAGTGGCTACAAAGCTCCGGCTGACCAATATGCTGGTTTGACCTACGTAAAAGCCAAAGATACTTTTGACCGCAGCAAACGCCCGGCGGCGGGTGCCGCTCCTACCATTACTGTTCCTCCATTCTGGAAAGAAAGCCTGGCCAACGGCATTAAAGTGATTGGTGCTAAAAGCGACGAAGTACCTACCGTCACCATGTTGTTCACCCTGCAAGGCGGTCACAAACTGGAAGCGCACGACCCATCCAAAGCTGGTATCGCTTCTCTGACAGCTTCTATGTTGAATGAGTCTTCGCAGAAATACACGGCTGAGCAAATCAGCACGGAATTGGAGAAACTAGGTTCTTCCATCGGGTTCGGGAGTGGTTCTGAAAGCATGACCGTACAGGTGCAGTCGCAAGTGAAAAACTTGGATGCTACGCTGGCTTTGCTGGAAGAGCGCATGTTCCGTCCTCGCTTTGATGCCGCTGAATTTGAGCGCATCAAAAAGCAGCGCTTAGAGGCCATCAAAAACCAAAGCACCCAAGCCACCACGGTAGCCGACAATGTGTACAACAAAATGCTGTACGGCGAAGGCAACATCCGCGCCATTCCGGTTGTGGGTACCGTGGCTTCTGTGGAAAGCATCACATTAGATGACGTGAAGAAATTCTACGCGAACTATTTCTCGCCAAGCGTGACCAACCTGGTGGTAGTAGGAGATACTGATCAGAAGCAAATCATGTCTAAGCTGGCGTTCCTGAACAAATGGGCAGCCAAGCCTGTGACCATGCCTGCAGACTTCAAAACGGCCGGTATTGACAAGACGAAGATCTTCATTGTAGACAAAGAGAAAGCCGCCCAGTCTGAGATCAGAATTGGCTACATGGCGCTTCCGTATGACGCCACCGGCGAGTACTACAAAGCCTCCTTGATGAACTACGTGTTGGGTGGAGCCTTCAACAGCCGCATCAACCTGAACCTGCGCGAAGACAAAGGCTACACCTACGGTGCCCGTTCTGGTTTCTCTGGTACTGAAGAGGCTGGTCCATTCACCGCTTCGGCCGGGGTTCGTTCCAATGCATCTGACGCGTCTGTGGTGGAGTTCATGAAAGAGATCAAGCGCTTCAGAGAAGAAGGAATCACAGATGCCGAGCTGGCTTTCATGAAGAATGCCATCGGTCAGTCTGATGCCCGCAAGTATGAAACCTCGTTCCAGAAAGCAGCCTTCCTCAACAACATCCTGCGCTACAACTTAACGCCTGACTACGTGACCAAGCAGAACGAAATTCTGCAGAACATCACCAAAGAGGAAATCAACGCGCTGGCTAAAAAATACCTGCCGGTTGATAATATGAGCATCATGCTGGTGGGCGACAAAGCCGCTATCAAGCCAGGCCTGGAGAAATTAGGCTATGATGTGGTGGAACTAGATACTGAAGGAGCCACCGTGTTAGCGAAAGCTGACGTTGCGGCTACTCCGGAAGTAAAGAAAGAAGAGCCTGTGAAAAAAGGCCGCAAAGCCAAAGCACAAGGCCGTATCTTCTAAGCTAATCCTTACCGGTTTACCGGAATAAAGGAAACCTATTTTAAAGGCGTTTTCGGGGAAAGAACCCGGAAACGCCTTTTTTCTTAAGCAACGCTTCTCCAACCATTATTTTCCTGTAAATGAATGGGTTACTTTCCTGCACAACCGGAATCAAGGAGAAATAACGTTGCTTTCTGCCATGCCAAGACTACTCACTTTTATTGTCGGTCTCTTCTTGTTAGCGGGCATGAACGCCTGCTCCTCAGACCCAGGGTTACAGTTCGAGAACCCGCAGCCACTCACCGCCGCCGAAGAAACACAATTCCCATCCGCACTTTGGGGCGAATACGTCAATCCGCAAGACAGCTCTACCCTTCACCTCAACGCTACTACCTTAATCCGGAAAACGCAATTCTTGTCACCCACCTCTGTACAGGAGTTGCAGAAGGATTCCATCACCTACAAACTGGAGAATGGCCGGTTCTACGCCGAGGGATTCCCGGAAGGAATGCCTGTTCTGCGGCAAACGCCAGACTCCCTCTACCTGTTGGTTACCACCAGCGACACGTTGTTCTTTCAGAACACTGCTCATCAATTACGCAAATTCAAAGGTCAGTACTTCCTCAACCGGCAGATTGCTCCTAACAGATGGGCTGTTTTCTGCCTGAAACCAGACGGTAAAAAGCAGATTCAACTTCAATACTTAGATGATTCTGTAGACCGGGAAAAGATGAAGGAAATCATTCCACTGCGGGAAGAAAAGGAGGTGTTTTTAGCCAATCCCAGCCAAAAAGAACTGCGGAAGTTTTTACGCCAGGGCGGCTTCCGGCACCGGGAAACTTTTACACGCGTTTCAGAAAAGTAAATCCTTTTATTTCTACTGATCGTCTGACTTATCACAAACCACTACCTATCCTCCGCTTTCTGGCTACTTTCCTAAAAACAGCTTAAAAACTCTTCCGCAACTGTACACCGGTATAGAAGTTACGGCCCGGTGCGGCCTGGAAGTAGCGGTTCCCGAAGGCATTTAAGTCATTACCTAAACTGTAATCGCGGTCAGTAGCGTTGTCCACGCCGCCATACACATCCAGGTGCCAGGTCTGCGCCAGAGTGCGCCGGAAACCGGCTCGGGTGCCCAAGATAAGGTAGTCTGGCGCGTACACCGTGTTGGCATCATTCAGCGGAATTTCCTCAGAGTAATTGGCCGTGGCGTTAAGGTACAATCCCAGTTGGGTTTCCACATCTAGACCAGCTACGGCTACGTGGGGAGCGGTGCCGGTGAGGCGGTTGCCCGAAAAATCGTTCTCGTTCTGTTGGTAGCTCAGGAACCGGAAACGGTTGTAGGTGTAGGTTCCCCAAAGCCGAAGCAAGCTCAGTGCCTCTTGGGGGGCTTGCACAAACGCATATCCGGCGGCCACTTCCACGCCCTGCTGCCGGGTTGTTCCGGCGTTCGCGAAAACAGCTACCCCAGACGGCGTGGTACGGCTCACAATGGTTTCCTTCAGCTTGAAATGAAAGCCTACCACATCAAACGTGAAGCGCTGGTCCAACAGACTGCCTCTCACCCCCACTTCATAATTGGTACCCCGCTCAGGCTGCAGCGAAAGGTTGATGCTGGCATCAGACGGACGAACCTCGGCCTCTGTGGGCGGTGAGAACCCCGCACTCACGCTGGCGTGCGCCGATAACGTAGGGGAAATTACTTTCACCAGACCAACGCGTGGCGAGAGCTGGGCATCAATCTTCCGGGTTTGCTCATAGTTAGGATTTGTGGCCGCTTCAGACACCCGGGCAATGTCATAGCGCAAGGAATTAAGGCTGGCTCCCAGCGTAAGCAGAAAATCAGAAGGCAAATCCACTTCGGCCTGGCCGAAAACAAAACCTTCTTTTACGGTCACTTCATCGTCATAATTCAAAGGTCCGGGCGTACCGGCGTTGTTCACGTATTGGCGGGCATTGATGAAGCGGCGCTGCGCCTCGGCACCAACGGTGAACCGCGTAGGGAGCAACCCTATCTGGGTTCTATAAGTAGTGCGCGTGCGGCCCCCGAAACTCTGGTTTACATTGCGCTCATAATCCGTCACGAAGGGATGGTTGAGGAAGCTGAACACCCCGAAGAAGGAAGTGGTATTGCTCCAGCGCTCATTGAACTGGTAATTGTGCACAAAGCCCAGGTTCAGGCCTTCCACGTTGAGCGAGGCGTTCTGGTCTTTGTTCAGTTGCCGCGCCGCGCGCGGATTAGCCTCAAACTGCTCACGGGTGAGGGCACCGGGCAACTCATAGAACAGGTCTGAGTAGAGCGCATGAAAGGAAAAGGTTTGCTTCTGGTTTGGGTAAAACTGCCCCGAAAGGAGCACGTTTTTGCGATCCAGGGCACTTTGCTCACGGTAGCCGTCCAGGGTTTGCCGGTCAAAGCGCAACAACAGGTTTGATTTCTCGGAAGCCACACTGGCAGCGGCAAACCCTCGGCGCAAGCCATAAGAACCTACCTGTGCTCCAGCCATGACGCTGCTTTCTATGGGCCTCACGGTTTCCAGCAGAATAGTGCCGCCCGTACCCGCGCCGTATACGCTTCCCGCCGGACCTTTAATGACTTCAATGTTACCTATGGTACCCGCATCCAGCATGTTCAGCGGAATGGTACCGTTTGCTTCTACCAGCGGTACCTCATTCAGGTACACTTTCACGTTGCGTACGCCGTACGGTGCCCGCAAAGAACTGCCCCGTATGGAAATGCGGTAACTGGCCGTGGCTCGTTCTTCCATGCGTACCCCCGGCAACGTATTGAGAGCGGGCACCAAGGTGGTTTGGGAAAAACGTTCCAAATCACGGGTGGAAAGCAGCCCAATGGCCCCGGCCGTCTTTTGCAAGGGCCTACGGGTCTCATAGCCTCTCACCACTACTTCCTGCAGATTCACGGCCAACGGCTCCAATAAAATTACCAGTTGCTTTCTGCTTTGGGGCACTACCAGTTTTTGCAGCCGATGGCTGGTGGCGCGCTGCACCAGCAACGTATCAAAGCGCGAAGCCAGCATTATCTGAAACTGACCCGCGGCATCCGTCAGCACCAGGCTACCAGTCACTGCTTCACTGACCACCGCTCCTTCCAGCGGCTGTTGGGAACGGGCATCCAGTACGCGTCCATTTATGGTAACCTGCGCAAAGGCCGGAAGAAAATAGATTAGAAATAGGAAAGTTAAAAGGTATCTCATGAGGTGAAAAATGAAAGCGAAGACACTAGACCAATGTGAACAGGAATACCTCTTCTGTTGGCGTCCTGCGCTTGGTACGTTGCTTACGCAATTTGAGGGGAACAGACAGTACAAACCTATGAAAAAAGTAACAAGTCGGGTTGTAGTGTTGCGCTTGATGAGTGCTTGACTTCTGATAAACGTAAAAAGGCTACCTTCTAAATCTTTGAAGCATTTCTCCGCGCTTACTGGTACGCACTACTAAAAATTGCAGTATCTTACATGGTACAACTCCATTCGCGGCGATGCCTCGGCCTGTGCCAACAAACCCAAAAAGCAACCCAATGAATAAAATCATCTACGCTTTACTATTCATTTCCCTTACAGCCTTTTCCTTCAAACTACCGCCTACCAGTAAAAAGGCAAAGAAGGCTCCTGCCATCGTTAATCATGCGGTGAAAACCCAGATAGATACGGCCTTAAAGGGCTTTGTAGATTCAGGCAGAGTAGCGGGCGCATCGGCGTTGATCTTTGAGAAAAACAAGGAAGTCTACCACAATGCTTTCGGGTATGCTGACCGGGAGGCCAAAACGCCCATGGACCGAAACACCATTGTGCGCATCTATTCCATGACCAAACCGGTGACCGGGGTAGCCCTGATGAAGCTGTACGAGAAAGGCGCCTTTCAACTGGACGACCCGCTATCAAAATATATTCCGGCGTTTGCCAACATGAAGGTGTACAAGGGGGTAGATGCCTCGGGTAACCTGATCCTGGAGCCGCTCAAACGCCCCATCACCGTCCGGGACATTACCCGCCATACCGCAGGATTCGCGTCTGCCACCGACCTTCCGGGTTTAAGCGAATTGGTGCAGAAGGCCGACCTTTCCAACCCCAACAACACACTGGAGCAGATGGTGAAGAAATTAGCCAACCTACCGCTCCTGTTTCAACCCGGTGAGCAGTGGTCGTACGGTCCATCGGTAGACGTGCAGGCTTATCTAGTGGAGCGCCTCTCCGGCAAGCCTTTTGCCCAATTCCTGCAGGAAAACATCTTTACCCCGCTGGGCATGGCCAACACCCGCTACGTGGTGCCGGAAAGTGACAAGAGCAGGTTTGCCGCTACCTACCGCAAAGGCGAAGGTAGCCAGCTGACCCGCGTTCCTGACATAGACAATCTTTTCAACACCAAAGGATTTGCCTTGACACCGGGCGGTTGGGGCCTCACCTCTACCCTGGATGATTACATGAAATTCGCCCGCATGTTGGTGAACAAGGGTACCTTGGGTAAGGCCAGAATTCTGAAACCCGAGACCGTTAAATTGATGGCTACAAACCAGCTGGCAGACAGTGTTACGCAGCGCATGTGGCTACCCAGCAAAGGACGAGTGGGTTTCGGGATTGACTTCGCGGTACGCCTTTATCCGCCGGCTTCTAAAGAGGAGAACAACGGGGTGATGGGCGAATTCTTCTGGGATGGCGCGGCCAGCACCCTGTTCTGGGTAGACCCGGTGAATGACCTTACCGCCGTCCTGTTTGTGCAGGTATTCCCCTTTGACGGCAAACTGCACAAGCGCTTCCGCGATGCCGTTTATGGCCCGTTTAAGCCAAATCAGCCTTAAACCACAGTTTCCAACTGGTTAAAAGGGTATTATCTTGATTCTGCCAGACCATCCTTCTATTCTATATCCAATGATCAAAAGACTACTCAAAAGAGCCTCTTGCCTGACGGCCGTAGCGGTGCTTGCCTTGCAAACGCCCAATGCGCTGGCCCAGACCAACACCAGCGGTGGCTTAAGACTAAACGAACTGGAGTACCTGGAGATGCCGGGTTTGAACGTGATGTTGGCCCATGACTTCTACCCTGAGAGCCACCAGGGCGGCGTGGGCATTATCCAGAACGGCCTGCGTATTGGCACCAACGGCGATCTGCGCCTGGAGCCTACGCCCGGCCAATGGCAGCCGGTGCCTAAGGTAGGTCCGCGCGTGGTAGACAAAGCCACCCAGACCATCAGTGTGCGGATGCAGTACCCAGACCCGGACAAAAACCGCAAAGGCTTCAACCCCATCATCTACCCCGACCTGAACTTCGCCTACGAGGTAAAGGTGCGGCCCGAGGGCAAGAACTTCCGGATTATCGTGGACCTGGACAAACCCCTGCCCGATGAATGGATTGGCAAAGTAGGCTTCAACTTTGAGCTGTTTCCGGGTATCCTGTTCGGGAAGAGCTACTACATGGACAAGCAGTTCGGGATTTTCCCACGGCAGCTGAACGGCCCAGGCTTTTATGATGCGTCCAAAGAATACCAGACCACGCCACTGGCAACAGGCCAGAAACTGACCATCGTACCCGAAGACCCTCGGCAAACGCTCACTATTCAAAATGTCACTGGCGAAGGCCTGCAACTGATTGATGGCCGGGCACAGCACAACAACGGCTGGTTTGTGGTTCGGTCACTGGTGAAAAAAGGCGCCTCTAAAGGAGCCATTGAGTGGTTGGTGTCGCCCAACGCGATTGCCGGTTGGAAGTATGATCCAGTGGTACAAATCTCACAGGTGGGTTATCATCCCAAGCAGCAGAAAGTAGCTGTGATTGAACTGGATAAAACCGAAACGCAGCGCCATCCGGTGACTTTGTACCGCATCAAGGAAACAGGCGGGCTGGAGAAAGTGCTGGAAACCCAACCCAAGGAATGGGGCAAGTTCCTGCGCTACCATTACCTGCAGTTCGATTTCACCAAAGTAGAGCAGCCCGGCATGTACAAAGTGCAGTACGGCACCTATGAAACCAGCCCGTTCCAGATCAGTGACCAGGTGTACAAGCGGCACGTGTGGCAATCGGTGATTGAGACGTTCTTGCCGGTGCAGATGTGCCACATGCGCGTGAACGACCGCTACAAAGTCTGGCACGATGCCTGTCACCTGGATGATGCTCGCATGGCGCCCCTCAACCACAACCACTTTGACGGCTATATCTCCGGCCCCAGCACCCTGACCAAATACGCACCCGGCGAGCACGTTCCCAACCTGGCGGTAGGCGGCTGGCACGATGCCGGCGACTATGACATGCGCGTGGAATCCTTGGCGGATGAAATCCGGATTTTATCGCTCGCTTTTGAGGAATTCAAGGTAAAGTACGACAACACCAGCATCGACCAGAAACTGAAGATTGCTGAGTTGCACCGCCCCGATGGCAAGAACGATATCCTGCAACAGGTAGAGCACGGTGCTCTTTCCATTGTAGCCGGTTACCGCAACTTGGGTAGATTGTATCGGGGCATCATTGAACCGTCTCTGCGCCAGTATACCTTATTGGGCGAAGCCTCCACCCAAACCGATGAAGTAGTGTTTGACCGAGCCAAAGCACCTAATCCACTCCCGGAGATTGGCCAGAAAGGTGCCCCGGATGATCGTTGGGTCTTCACAGAGGAGAACCCCGGCCGGGAACTGCAGGTAGCTTCCTGCTTGGCCGTGGCTTCGCGTGCTTTGAAAGGTTACAATGATTCTTTGTCTACGCACTGCCTGCAAATTGCCCAGGAGTTGTGGGACCGTACGAAGGAGAAAGACAAGATGCAGCGCGTGAATGCTGCCGCCGAGTTGCTGCTTTCCACCAAAGACAAGAAATACGCTAACTGGCTTGTAGACAACACCCAGGACATCGCCAAGAACATCAGTCGCACGGGTTGGGTGATTGGCCGTACTTTGCCGCTTATCAAAGACAAAAAATACAAAGCGGCGGTACTGGCTGCCGTGGCCAACCACAAGAAAGTAGTAGAGGAACAGGAAAAGAAAACGCCGTACGGCATGCCGTATGAACCCGATATCTGGGGCGCCGGCTGGGGTATCCAGAACTTCGGGGTGCAGCAGTATTTCCTGCACGCCTCCTACCCCACTATCTTCCCGAAAACCTACATGCTGCACGCCATGAACTTCGTATTAGGCGTGCACCCGGGTTCTAACGTGTCTTCCTTCGCCTCGGGCGTGGGTGCCAAATCATTGACTACCGCCTACGGAAACAACCGCGATGAGTGGTCGTACATCCCCGGCGGCGTAGGTTCCGGTACGGCCTTAATCCGGCCAGACTTCCCGGAACTGCTGCACTGGCCGTATCTCTGGCAACAAACCGAATACGTGATTGGCGGCGGTTCCTCAGATTACATGTTCCTGATTCTGGCCGCAGATCATTTGCTGAGCAAGTAACGCTCCCTTCTTACCTAAAACAGAGAAGCCCGAGGACACACCCTCGGGCTTCTCTGTTTTGCGGCCGTTTTCTAGAAATCAAGATAGAAACAAGGCTTTTCACAAGGTCGTTCTTCTGCATAGGAACTTCAGCTACTTAACGTTGGCATATCTTCTCAAGCTGTTCCAGACACCTGTTCCTAAAACAAGCTTAGAAACAGATTCTAGCTTGTACTTAATTTTAGGTAATTAAGAGATTATCAACCTACTACATTTAATATACAACAAATAATTAAGTATATTCAGTAATCAATTCCAACCTCCCCCTCTGGTTCGTCAAACGAGTTAGAACAGCCTGAAACCCCTCCGTAAGCTGCTTTTAACCCGGTATTTTCCTATGACGCAGGCATCCTCTCACAGACCATGACAGAGAAGCCAAAGATTGCATTTCAAGAGTAGGCCATTACCAGATCACCATGAAAAAGATTATCCTCGCCCTGACATTCCTGATCCAGACCACTGTTTGCTACAGCCAGACACCTGTCACCTCTACCCAGGAAGGTCCACTTAAAGGCACAAAGGAGTATTATCTCCATAAAAGCAAAGTAAAAAAGATAAAAGGCTGGGTTTTCACTCCGGTGGGGATAGGGCTCATTGGGCTTGGAGCAGCGATGTCTTTTGCGGAGGTAGCTGGTGCAATTACTACCTTAGGAAAGGATGAATCTAATGGCACTGGAGCAGGCTTGGTGATAGTAGCGGGGATAGCATCCACGATTGGAGGCACTATTTCCTTTATCTCTGCCGGGTACAACAAAAGAAAAGCACGGTCTATGGCCGTTGGCTATGAACAGGTTCCCTTACCGCAACAGGGAAGTTTGATGACCAAGGCCGTCCCCATGGTGGGGCTGAAGGTGTCTTTCTAATGCTTCACAGGCTAGAAACTTCCACAGCAGCATTGACCAGAAGGCGCATAAATTATCAGAGATCATGAAAAGTATGGTGTGTTTCTTTTTCCTGCTTACGGTAGCTACAAAAGCCTTTAGTCAGGGAACTACGTCCACTTCCCCTCCCCCTGATTATTCAAAATTAGCGCAGTCACAAACGGTAGGGGGAGTACTTCTCCTGGTAGTTGGGACGGGGTTATGTATTACAGCAGGTAGTTCCATAGAATTGGGGATCAACCGTGAAGCTGACAACACGATTTTCTATACCCTGGGGACCGCTGGTGTGGCCTCTATCATAGGAAGCGTAATCTTGCTCAAAGCCGGAGGGCGCAACAGGAAAAAAGCCAGGGCCATGCAATTGAAACAGGGGCAAACCTTCTTGCCGCAACAAGGGAGCATGATGACAAAGGCCGTACCCACGGTGGGGCTGCAAATCCATTTCTAAGTTTAAAGTTTCAGCAACAAGTTACCACCTCACTGGTTCTCACTTTCTTACTCCCTCCATCCATAACAAAAGCAAACCAAGGCTGTTACGGTAAAACACTTCCTTCTGTGAATGGAGGAAACATCGGCAGCCACCATGAAAATCTTACTCACCGGCACTACAGGGTACATTGGGCAGAGCCTGCTCCCGGCGCTGCTGAAAGACGGCCATGAGGTGGTGTGCTGCGTGCGCGACAAAAACCGGTTCGATGAGAGCAAATACGCCTCGGAAAAGTTGCAGGTCATTGAGGTGGATTTTCTGGACCAAGTATCACTAAGCGCTATTCCGAAGGACATTGAGGCGGCTTATTACCTTATCCATTCCATGTCGGCGGAGAGCGGCGATTTTGAGAAGCTGGAGCGCACCACAGCGCTTCATTTCAGGGACAGAATCCAGAAAACGGCCGCAAAACAGGTCATCTATTTGGGCGGCATTACCAATGACCAGAAGCTTTCCAAGCACCTGCAATCCCGTAAGGTAGTAGAAGAAATACTGGCCTCGGGCTCTTTTCACTTGACTACGTTGCGGGCGGGCATCATCCTGGGTTCGGGCAGCGCTTCTTTTGAGATCATGCGTGATTTGGTGGAGAAACTGCCCGTCATGATTGCGCCCAAATGGCTCAATACCAAATCGCAGCCTATCGCCATAAGAAATGTCATTGAGTACCTCAAAGGGGTGTTGGGCAAGGAAGAGCTGTATGACCAAAGCTTTGATATTGGCGGGCCAGATGTGCTCACGTACAAAGAAATGCTGCTGGGCTTTGCCAGAGTGCGGGGATTGAAAAGAACCATCATCACAGTGCCGGTCATGACGCCCCGGCTTTCGTCTTACTGGCTGTACTTTGTCACGTCCACCTCGTACACGCTGGCTACCAACCTGGTGCAGAGCATGCGCGTGGAGGTCATCTGCCAGGAAAACAACCTCAGAGATAGCCTTGGCATTAAACTCCTGCCTTATGACATCGCCATCCGGCTGGCCTTTGACCGCATCCAGAACGAAGGCGTGATTGCCAGTTGGAAAGACGCTTTGTCCAGCAACGTACTCAACGAAGGAATTTCCAAGCTACTCACGGTACCTACCTTCGGGTGTTTCACAGACAAACGGAAAGCCGACGTAACGCAGGTAGAAAGGTCGGTACACAAGATCTGGTCCATTGGCGGCGAGAACGGCTGGTATTACGCCAACTGGCTCTGGAAACTGCGCGGGTTTATTGACAAGCTGTTCGGGGGCGTGGGGCTTCGGCGGGGCCGAAAAAACAGCACCATGATCCACGCCGGGGAATCACTGGATTTCTGGCGCGTCCTCTACGCCGACCGTGAGGAAAAACGCCTCCTACTGTACGCCGAGATGAAACTGCCCGGCGAGGCCTGGCTGGAGTTCAAAATCATTGACAGAACGCTTTACCAGACCGCTACCTTTCGGCCGTTGGGTTTGTGGGGCCGCTTGTACTGGTACTCCGTGCTGCCGTTTCACGCCTTTATTTTCAGTAACATGCTCAAACGGATTTCCGCCTGAGTAGCGCACATCACACGCATTTCATAGCCGTTTTCCCATTTTCAGGTCTAAAACAGAGACCGCGTAGTCTTCAGGAGTACTACGAGCGTCTGGGTATCTTCCTGTAAGTTAACCTTTACCAGAAAACAACTTTGCCACTCTTCGGTTAACAGAGTAAATAAACCGTTAGACAGCAAACCCGGTGGCAACCTGGCCAGAGGGTAGCTGAAGAATAAGATGAGCAAAGTGATTTTAGTGGCAGGCGGCACCGGAAATCTGGGCGGAAGAATTGTCAACTCTCTTCTTGAACAAGGAGCAAACGTCAGGGCCATTGTTCGCGCCAGCAGTGACCCCAAAAAGGTAGAAAAGCTTAAGAAACTAGGCGTAGAGGTGGTGCCGGTAGACATGCACAATATGGGCGAAGTAGCCATCGCCTGCCAGGGTGTTTCCTGTGTGGTGTCTGCGTTGTCTGGCTTGCGCGAGGTAATCATTGACACCCAGAAAGTCTTGCTGGATGCCGCCGTAGCCGCCGGAGTTCCCCGCTTTATTCCGTCAGATTTTTCGCTTGATTTCACCAGAATTTCGGTGGAAGAAAACCGAAACCTGGGGCTCAGAAAAGAATTCCACCGTTACCTAAAGCAGGCGCCCATTATTCCCACTACCATTTTCAACGGCGCCTTCGCCGACATGCTGACCGGGCAGATGCCGCTGGTGCTCTTCAAGTTCAAACGGGTGCTGTACTGGGGCAACGCCGACCAACGCATGGATTTCACCACCATGGATGACACCGCCGCTTTTACCGCGTGTGCCGCGCTGGATGACGCCGCGCCGCGCTACTTACGCATTGCCGGAGACCAACTCAGCGCCCGCGAAATACAGGAAGTGGCCAGTGCCGTAGCCGGAGAAAAGTACCGCCTCTTCCGCCCCGGCGGATTGGGAATGCTGAGTGCCCTTATCAAAGTCACCAAAAAGGTTGCTCCCGGCGGCAATGAGATCTACCCGGCCTGGCAGGGCATGCAGTACCTACACAACATGCTGGACGGCCGCGGGCACTTGGAAAAAATAGACAACCACCGCTACCCAGACCTGCAATGGACTACCGTGCGAGACGTGCTCTCCGCTCATTTGGCAAACGCGTAACTCCCTCTTTAGATAATAGCTTTACTTCTGCTCTGGGTATAACAGCACGTAACTCACATCCTGGAAGTAGCGGGAAAGGTAGCGGGGCACCACGTTGAACTCCGGGCGATAAGAAACCGTGTGCGGCCGACCGAGAACCACCAGGAACAAATCATTTTTGGTCACTTCTTTGGCGAGAGTCTGGAAGTTATCCCAGTTCTCATACAACTCATAACTGATATTCACGGTATACCGGTCTTGGTTTGTCACAAACGCCTCCAGGGTTTCTAAGGTCTTGGGCGCGCCCAAAATCCTGATTCTGGCTCCGGCTCCTTTCGCAAATTGCAGAATGGTATTCACCCAATACGGGAACCCGGCTTCCCGTTCAGAATTGCGGGGCACTACCACTATAATGGTCTGGATAGTGTTCAACGGATCGCAGAACTTACAGAACATGGTCTGCACCGACGTATGGTTCACCACCCGGTTCAGCACACTGCCCAGCAGCCACTCGCGGGCGCTCAACTTGCCGTTCCAGGCCATCACAATCTCCGTGATGCGCAGTTCCCGCACCGCCCTAATAATCCCGTTGCCTACGTTGATATCTACCCGGTACACCGGCCGTATCTGCTCCGGCTCCTCGGTCGCTTCCTGAATCACAGAGGCCACATCGCGCTGGTGCAGCTTAATCTTATCTTCGGGGTTATGATGTTCTGAGAGCACCACCAAGGGCATTAATGGCTCCGAGGCAATGGGGTTCTTGATGAGCAGCGAGAAGTCCAGGAGGCGTTTCAGGTGCTGCAGATTCTCTACCGGAATCAAAATGCGCTCGTCGCCTTCGGTGCCTTCCGGGACTTTGTCTGCCATGGCAATGGCAATAGTCCTTCCTGCTTTTTCGGCCACAATGCTACTGATGAGGCAGGAAACCAGAATTAAGATGATGGTGCCGTTCAAGGCTCTTTCGTCTAAAATGCCCAGGTTATACCCAATCAATACCACGGCAATAGTGGCGGCCGCGTGGGCACTGCTCATGCCAAAGATCAGGTTCCGTTCACTGGCATTGAACCCGTAGATTTTCTGGGTAGCGAAAGCCGCGATCCATTTACCCGCGAAGGAAATACAGATGATGACCGCCGCCACAAACAAAGCCTCAGGACCTTCCAGCAGCACCCGCACATCTACCAGCATACCCACACTGATGAGGAAAAAAGGAATGAACAGCGTATTGCCCACAAACTCGGTGCGGTGCATCAAAGGCGAGGCTTTGGGAATGAGTTGGTTTAGGGCCAGTCCGGCCAGGAAAGCACCTATAATGGGTTCGGCCCCCGCCACGTGCGCCAGAAAGCCAGACAGAAACACCACCGCCAGCACAAACAGGTACTGCGCGTTGCCCTCGCCCTCCAACGACCGGAAAAACCATCGGCTTAGCCGGGGCACGCCCCACAGCACCAGAAATACGAACACGCCCAACGAAGCCACAAACTGCACCCAGAACAAAGGCGACAAATCTGGTTTCTGCAAGTTGGTAACCACCGCCAGAATAATCAGAACGGCCGCGTCTGTGATAATGGTACCGCCCAGAATGAGCGTGACGGTTTTGTGCTGCGTAATGCCCAAGCGCCCAATAATAGGGTACGCCACCAACGTGTGCGTAGAAAACATACTGGCCAGCAAGAAAGACGAAAGCGGACTGTACCCCAGAATATAGTGGGCACCCAGAAAACCCAGAATGAGCGGAATGACAAACGTGAGCGCCCCAAAGACAATGCTCTTGTTCTTATTTTCCCTAAAGTCATCCATGTCCATTTCCAGCCCCGCCAGGAACATGATGTACAGCAACCCGATGGTACTGAACAGCACCACGCTTTCGTCGCGCTCCAGCACCCCCAAGCCGTGCGGCCCCAGCACCACCCCAGACAGAATGAGGCCCAGAATACCCGGAATCCCCATTTTATTGAACAGCATGGGCGAGAACAAAATCACCAGCAGAATGACCGCAAAGACCAACACCGGGTCCTGAATGGGAAGCTGGAACAGGGACTCAGACAATAAAACCATTACGGGATAAATCAGAGAGTAGAACGGAATCTGGTACGTTGCCTCAGGATGTATGTTCCTGCGCTACACTCCCCTTACTTGAAACAGATAAACTAGTTTTGGCAATTTTACAGCTTGCTACCTTTCTGCGTATATTTTCAGGAAACAGCGTAAAAACCGCAGGCAGAAAGGCCTTTACGGTAGCCAGAAAAGCGTTGAGAAGTAGGAATCTGCACCCGGTGCGGCGGCTATCTAAAACTTTTCTACATTTAAGAAACTAAGGCTGCCATCACGTGAGGTTAAAATTTCAACACTCTGGTACGGCCTCCGTTTAGCACCCGTTTTCTGGAAAACACCTGCAAACCAAACTAACCCAGGCCTATGCCGCTCCTGCTCATTGCCCTTGCCGTACTTGCCTTACTGGTCTTGATGATCTTCTTCCGGCTGAATGCCTTTCTGGCTTTGATTCTGGTGGCACTGGGATTAGGCATTGCCGAGGGGATGCCCGTCAAAGACGCCATCACGTCGGTGCAGAACGGGATTGGGAGTACACTGGGGTCTATTGCTTTGATCATCGGGTTTGGCTCCATGCTGGGCACGCTTATCTCTGACAGCGGTGCCGCCCAGCGCATCTCGTTAAGCCTGATCCAGAAGTTCGGGATACGGCATATTCAGTGGGCCATGATTCTGACGGGCTTTGTGGTGGGCTTGCCCATGTTCTACAATGCCGGGTTTATCCTGCTCATTCCGCTGGTGTTCAGCGTGGCGGCCTCTACGGGCTTGCCGCTGTTGTTTGTGGGCCTGCCCATGGCGGCGGCGCTCTCGGTCACGCACGGCTATCTTCCCCCGCACCCCGGCCCCACATCCATTGCGGTCATTTACAAGGCAGACATCGGCTTAACCCTCATTTACGGGCTCATTGTGGCGGTGCCTGCCATCATCATTGCCGGACCGGTTTTCACGCGTTTCTTAACCCGGTTCAAGGCCAGTCCGCCCGCCGGGTTGGCTCCTCCCAGAATCTTCACCCAAGATGAAATGCCCGGCTATGGCGTCAGTTTCTTCACCGCCGTTTTCCCGGTCTTGCTCATGGGTGTGGCTACATTGGCAAACGCCGTGTTACCGGCAGAATCTACGCTCCGCAAAACCCTGGACTTTGTGGGAGACCCGGCCATTGCGTTGCTACTGTCTGTATTGCTGGCGTTGTACACCCTCGGCTTAAGCCGAGGCCGCAAAATGGACGATCTTATGGCTTTGCTGAGTGGTTCGGTGAGTAGCATTGCCATGATCATGCTCATCATTGGCGGGGGCGGCGCGTTGAAACAAGTATTGGTAGACAGCGGCGTAGGCGATTACATCACAGCCCTGGTACGCGACCTGTCGCTCTCGCCGTTGGTGCTGGCCTGGAGCATTGCCGCGCTGTTACGCGTCTGCCTGGGTTCGGCCACCGTAGCCGCCATTACCACCGCGGGTATCACGTTGCCCATGATTGCGGCCACCGGCGTAAGTCCCGAGCTGATGGTGCTTTCCACGGGCGCGGGTAGCCTGATGTTTTCGCACGTGAATGACCCCGGTTTCTGGATGTTCAAAGAATATTTCAGTTTGAGCATTGCAGATACCATTGCCACTTGGTCCATCATGGAGACATTGGTATCGGTCATAGGTTTACTGGGCGTGTTGGGGCTGAATGCTTTCCTGGGGTAAAGCAGCGTTTCATTGGCTTAAATGCTTCCCGTTGCGTACCCTAGAGAATAGACGTTACCCATGACGAATCTATGCGTATTTTTGAGGCATAATTAAGAAACCAAGATGAAAGTAGAGATATGGTCTGATGTGGTTTGCCCTTTCTGTTACATAGGCAAACGCAGATTTGAGAAAGCGCTGGAAGCGTTTCCGGCGAAGGAGAAGGTAGAGATAATCTGGCGCAGTTTCCAACTAGACCCCGACCTGAAGTTCGTGCCCGGCCAATCGGTGCATGAGTATCTGGGCAAACGCAAGGGCGGCACTACTGCCGAAGGAAAACAGATGAACGACCACATGGCCGCCATGGCTAAAGAAGTAGGCCTGGACTATGACTTCGACAAGGCCATCATCAACAACACCTTTGACGCCCATAGATTACTGCATTTGGCCAAAAAGCACGGCAAGCAGAACGAGATGAAGGAGCGCCTGTTTCTGGCGTACTACACCCAAGGCAAAAATGTGGGCGACCTGGATACGCTGGTGCAGTTGGGCGAAGAAGTGGGTCTGAACGGTGCCGAGATCAGGGAAGCCCTGCAAAGCGATGCGTACGCGCAGGAAGTACAGCAAGACATCTACCACGCCCAGCAGGTAGGCGTACGCGGCGTGCCGTTCTACGTGTTCAACAACAAATACGCCGTTTCCGGGGCCCAGCCCACAGAGTTGTTCCAGGAAGTACTGGAGAAGGTTTGGGACGAGGAAAAACCTCAACTCATCAGCGGCGATAGCGCCGGTTCCTGCTCCATTGACGGCACCTGCGACTAAGCCCGCAGATTTGCCTCGTTTTTAGAAAAACACCCGCAAAACAGATGGCCGGAGAAACAGACCTGAACACCCTTCTTCAATCCATGCAACCGGAGCTGAACCCCGGAGAGTACGTCTTTTGCACCGTCTCCCCAGAAAGGTTCGCTCAGGTTCCAATGGATGAGGTTCTGGGCGTATTCAGAGAGCAGGAAGGCGTTACGCTGGTACTAAGAAAAGAAGTGGCCGAGCAGCAGGCGCTAGCGTTCAGTTTTGTAGCCGCTTGGATTACCCTAACGGTACATTCTGCCCTAGAAGCAGTAGGCCTCACCGCCGCTTTCTCCAAAGCCTTGGCAGATCATGGTATCAGCTGCAACGTCATCGCAGGCTTTTACCATGACCACCTTTTTGTAGCCAAAGAAGACGCCGCGAAAGCCCTTCAGGTACTAAAGCAACTGTCGAGTTTTTCGTAAGAACCGGCGAAGAACATGGTTCAAGTTTTCAACTTGGACCCAAAATGCCCGGAAGTTTGCAACTTCCGTGAGGCGAAAGCCTCAAAACTACTATGGCGCGGATTTACTTCCGTGACTTGCTTTTAGCGTAATCCTGAGAGGCACGGAAGTAACTTCCGCGCCATAATATACTATAGTAGGCCAATAAAAATTGTAGGCCAATAAAAAGCCCTCCTGCCAAATGTCACCGGCAGGAGGGCTTTCTTGTTTCGGGCTCGTTTCTGGAAAACAGGCCCGAAACGGAGTGTATTCTTACTTCAAAGCCAGCGTTCCTTCTACGGTCTTCTTGCTTTTCTTCGTAGCGGCATCTGGCTGGCCCCCACCTACGCTGATGGTCACGTTACCCGGGACGTGCTTGGCGGTACCGTCCTCGGCAATCAAATGCAGGTCTTGGGGACGAAGGGTGAAGGTCACCACTTTGCTTTCGCCGCGTTTCAGGGAAATGCGCTCAAAACCTTTCAGGGCTCTGACTGGTGTTTTAAATCCGGCCTGCTGGCGCGTGAGGTACAACTGCACCACTTCGTCGCCGTCCATTTTGCCGGAGTTCGTCACGCGTACGCTCACCTGCACGGGGCTGTTCACCACGCTGTTTTTAGGCAGATCCAGTTTGTCATACGTGAAGGTGGTGTAGCTCAGGCCGTGCCCGAAGCCGTACTGCGGCTGGCCTTTGAAATAGCGGTACGTGCGGTTTTCCATGGAATAATCGCCGAAGGCAGGCAGGTCTTGGTCACTTTTGTAGAAAGTAACCGGTAAACGGCCCGCCGGGTTGTAGTCGCCAAACAGCACATCGGCAATAGCCGTACCCGCTGACTGACCCGCGTACCAGGCGTTCACAATAGCCGGAATGTTCTGGGCTTCCCATGGCATGGCAATGGCGCTACCCGTCATCATCACAAACACCACCGGTTTGCCGGTAGCTTTCAAGGTCTTCATCAAATCGGTCTGTACTTTGGGCAGTAAGATGGACGTACGGTCGCCGCCGTTGAAGCCGGGCTCGTCTACTTTCATTTCCTCGCCTTCCAACTGTGGCGAGATACCGCCCACGTAGATGATGGCATCGGCGTCTTTCACGCGGTTGGCAATGGCTTTGAAGTCAGACTTGGCGAAGTTACCGGCCCGTAGTTGGATGGAGGCTTTGCCGCCGTCCTGGTTGTATTCCACCACCAGGCGGTATTTCTGACCGGCTTTGGTGGGCAGTTTGTAGCTTTTCGCGCCCCAACGGTTGCGAGTCCAGGCGTTCAGTTGCTCTTTGCCGTCTACCAATAAGCGGTAGCCGTCATCGCCTTCTACCTCCAGGGTGATGGAGCCGGTAGCGGTAGCCGTATAATCTGTGGTGTAACGGGCCGAGAAGTTATAGGCTTTCATGTTGCCTACCACGGTTTCGCCCTCTTGCCAGAAGTTGTTCACCCCAGCTTCCTGACGGGTAGCTACGGGTTGGCCTTTCAGCTCCATATTGTTGAAGTATTCGGCTTTTACGCCGGGCTTGCCTTCAAAGCTCAGTTGCGGCGCGATGTTGGTGTACACCAGCAGCGTGTCTTTGGTGAAGGTGGAGGCGCGTTCATAGACCACCTCGGTACCCGCGCCCACTTTGTTTTTGATGCCTTGCAGGGCCGTCACAATCTCAGACGGCAACCCGTTGTAGTTCCCCAGCACCGCAATCGGGTTGTCAGCATTCGGTCCGATAACGGCAATCTTCTTCAGGTTCTTTTTAAGCGGCAGGGTGTTCTTGTCGTTTTTCAGGAGTACCATGGATTGCCGCGCCATCTTAAGCGAATGGGCTTTGTGCGGCGCACTTTCCAGTACGTCTGTCTTGGTCTGCGCGTATTTCACCATAGCCACGGGGTCAAACATGCCCAAACGGAACCGGATGGTGAACAGACGCTTCACTGAGACGTCAATCATGCGCTCGGTAATTTTGCCTTGCTTCACGGCTTGCACCAGGGCTTTGTAGGCATCAGTTCCGCAGTCAATGTCAGTGCCGTGCATTACGGCATCGGCTGAGGCCGAGGCAGCGTCTGGGTGAGTCTTATGGTTCTTGAAGAAGTCATCAATGGCCCAGCAGTCTGAGGTCACGTAGCCGGTGAACTGCCACTGGTTCCGCAGGATGTCGGTCATGAGTTCATCGCTGCCGCAGCAGGGCTGGCCTTTGTAGGCGTTGTAGGCGCACATGACACCCGCTACATCGGCGTTTACCACCAGTTCCTGGAAGGCGGGCAGATAGGTATCCCACAGGTCATAGGGCGTAGCGGTGGCGTTGAACACGTGGCGCTCCGGCTCAGGGCCGCTGTGTACGGCGTAGTGCTTGGCGCAGGCGGCCGCTTTCAGGTATTTGGGGTCATCGCCCTGTAACCCACGCACGAACGCGCGGCCCAGCATGGCGGTCAGGAAGGGGTCTTCGCCGTAGGTTTCCTGCCCGCGGCCCCAGCGTGGGTCCCGGAAGATGTTGATGTTAGGTGTCCAGTACGTGAGGCCCACATAGCGCTGCCCAGATTTACCATCAGCGATGGCTTTGTTGTAAATGGCGCGGCCTTCCAGGGCTGAGAAATCGGCCATTTGCTGCAAAGAGGTGGTGTCAAAGGTAGCGGCCATGCCGATGGCCTGCGGATAAACGGTCACTTTATAAGGCGTACGTGCCACGCCGTGCAGCACCTCGTTCCACCAGTCATAGCTGGGAATTCCCAGACGGTCAATAGCCGGAGCGGCGTTCAGCATCTGGGCCACCTTTTCCTCTAAGGTAAGGCGAGACACCAGGTCGTTCACGCGGGACTCAATGGTGAGCGAGGGATCTTGGAAGGGGTAGGCATATTTCTCTTCTTTGCCCATAGTGAAGGCAGCCATGCCAACGATGGCACATAAAGAGAGTAAAACATAGACTTTTTTCATGAAATGGGGCAAAAAGTGGTTGTGCGGTCTAAATTGGGGAAAATAGTTAACATTTCCGTGGAAAAGCGGCAAGTTTCAAGCGTGGTTATGCCTTTTACCAGAGTCATTTCTTGCAGAAGAGTAAAAAGTCTGCTTCTTCTGCTTTGGGTCTAATTCTTTTAAATTGGCTCTTAAACAGAAGGTCTCCCTGAGGTGGGTGGAGAAAGCTTGAGCTGAATGCAGTCAATAGTGGTCTGTCTCTAAAGACGAACGACATGCCCTTACCGTCATGACTAAACCGTGAGACTTGTATGTAAAGGCGTACCGCCTTCTCTAATTCAATTGCCGGTAAACTCACCGGACCGGGTTGGTAAAACAGAGAAACTCCTCTATCTTCCATTCTAAATATAGTGCTTTACCCATACCGCAAAACGCACCGGACTCAATTATCAAATCGATATATAATCAACCATAAAAACCTACATGAAAAAACTATTCTTTACCCTCATTTTATTGACTTGCATTGGTGCATCAGCGATGGCTCAAACTGAAAAAGGAGCAAAACTTATTGGCGGTGCTGGTACCTTCCACATTAATACCAATGATGAAGATGGAGCTAGTTCTTTTGTAGTTGTAACTCCCCGTGTTGGCTTTTTTGCGGCAAACAACGTGGCTCTTGGAACAGCTGTCCCCCTATTTTATGCCTTTTCAGATAACTTCAGCAGCACTTCAGTAGGTATCACCCCATTTGTGAGAGGCTATTTTGGCTCCTCCGCTACCCGCTTTTTGCTGGAAGGAAGAGTAGGGTACACTCGCCAGAAGTATGAATATGAAGATGCCCTTTTTTCCAGCTCTGAAAAATCAAACTTTTTTAGCTATGGTATAGGTGCAGGGGTAGTACACTTTCTAAATGAGCATGTTGGCTTGGAGGCGCTTGTAAGTTATGACGACTCCAAACTGCCAATGGGCTCTTTTGAGTATAGCAACTTTGATGGCATCAACCTAAACGTAGGCCTTCAAATCTACTTATCTCACAAACAGTAAGTGCTTCCCGTTTAGTAGAAATCTAACTACTGAAAACCGGTGGCTCAGGAATAAAATTCAGTTAACCTGAAATCCCAGCACTTCTTAAGCTTTAAAATGAATTTAAGAGGCCTGACAGGCTTGCCTCTGCTTTCTACCTAGTTTATAAATAACGGCATAAAAAGGAGATATTTCTAAGCCTGAATGGAAGATGTAACTTGCTAGTCAACTAGCGGATTGATGAGCCGGTAAATGAACCCTTCCGCTTAGTCACTTTCTAAAACTGGGCGAAGAAGCTGCATGAAAGAAGTACAACCATACAATGGATTGATCAAGCAAATTGGCGAGTTGCTTGAGGCGGGGCGTGCCCAGGCGGGACGAGCCATCAATACCATTCTGGTGCAGACCTATTGGCAGATTGGCAAACACATTGTAGAGTTTGAGCAGGGCGGAAAAGCAAAAGCTGAATACGGTTCTGAGCTATTAGTCCGGTTATCAAAAGATCTGACCTTAAGCTATGGAAAGGGTTTTGGCCGCTCTAATCTCTTCTATATGCGAAAGCTCTACCAAGCTTTTCAAAATAGTGGGACACTGTCCCACCAATTGGGATGGGGACACTATTATGAGATTCTGAAAGCTGACAATGACCTTGAAATCAGCTTTTATGCCAAGCAATGCGAAAAGGAAAACTGGAGCGTGCGCGAACTGAAACGCCAAATGAAAAGCATGCTCTTTCACAGGTTAACTTTAAGCAAAGACAAAGCAGGCATCTTGCAAATAGCAGAACAGGGAACCGATATGCAGAAGCCAGCTGACATCATCAAAGATCCATATGTTTTTGAATTTCTAGGCATCCCGCAGCAATACCAGTACAAAGAAGGCGAACTGGAAGAAAAACTGATCCGGAATTTAGAGGAGTTTCTGTTGGAGTTGGGCAAAGGCTTTGCTTTTATTGGCCGCCAGTATAAAATCAGTCTGGCTAACCGGCATTTCTTTGTGGACCTGGTTTTTTACCACCGCATTCTTAAATGTTTTGTGTTGATTGACCTGAAGCGCGGCGAAATAGAACATAATGACATTGGGCAAATGAACCTGTACTTGAACTACTTCGCCAAAGAAGAAAATGTGGAAGGTGACAATCCACCCATCGGGATTGTATTAGGCGCTTACAAAGACCACATCTTAGTAGAATACGCCACCGAAAACATCAGCAACCAGCTTTTTGTAAGCAAATACCAATTGTACCTGCCCGACAAAGCTTTGCTTTCAGCGGAGCTTGAAAAACTGTTAGGAGAGGATACAGACCAACTATAAACCCAACGTGCTTATCTACCTTGTTGATTTAAACAATGATAAGGTCTTACGCCTCTAACTTGGTTGATAATATTCTGGCATTAGACAATTGCTGCTGGTGGTCAACTCTAAACCCAATTCTTCTTACGGCACACACGCCGTGTCTAAGCACTACGTGAACCTGCCTGTGGGCATCCGGTCTCTGTCCTACTCCCAAAGCGAAGCCTCCGGCCCTGATGGCAGAGCCCGGCACTCACATGGTAGACAGTTATAGGTGAAAACAAAAGCAGTATGAAGCTGAAAGAAACTCTGTTTTGAATATTAGTAATCCACAAATCAAGTAATTCTATTACGTTTATATACTATCTTAAACTATCAGCTGTACATTTAGTAATAGAAACATAAGGAAATGGCAAGATGAATACCTATCATATAAATCTTATTATACATAAGATAAAACACAACTATTGAATCAATGGTCATATTACCGAGCACAATACCTCAATTGGTTTATTAAAGAGTGAATTACGTAAACAGAAAAAATTTTTTAAATTGAAACAGAACTTAGTATTCGTTGAACAAAGCTTTAGATCAATACATTTAAAATGAAAAACATCCAATACATCCATGAAAATGTTTTTATTCTCCTAAATTCATGGAGTGAAGAAAGCAGAATAAACAACAATGAAATAAATCCTTACTTTTACATGAGAAGCGTCAAAGATGACCGCTTTAAGAAAGGATTTTGGTTCCCAGGAAATGAGTCCTATTTGTGTGTATCGTTTTGGTCGGGCGGAGATTCATATCACAAGACTCCCAATATATATTTTGAAATAAATGAAAAGCTTGGATGCCGCATAGTTGTTGTCTCTAAAGACTCTGACTCTAAGTATGAATATTTTAACCAGCTACTAACTACAATAAACAACAATAACAATACCCCATACATTCAAAACAAAAGCAGCAAAATATGGATTAAGCAACTCTCAAACAAACACCAAGATTGGCAAAAAGAATTGGAAACTTTTTTAATTAGAGACAAACGATGGATTGACGATCATATCGATAACAATCCATTAATTGATTTTGAAGAGTTTGTTTCACGCTTTGGCTTTATCACATCAAAGGACTTTGATACAATGATATCAAGGGTAAAAAAGGAAAGAGACCTACTTAATTCTGAGAAATACGAAAAGCAACAAGCTTTTTATACTTCCAAAAAACTACCATTTTCATTATTAGGAATTTCAATAGAAAACTTTCAAGGTATAAAAAGCACTGGTGTTAATGATTTAAGGCCGGATGCAAGATGGGTATTCATTACCGGAGAAAATGGATATGGCAAAACAACCATACTGCAAGCTATAGCACTAGGCTCAAGTAATGACCCTGAATTAGAAAAATTTCTGGAAAATAAAAGCAGAGTTAGTTTAGAAATAGCTTCCAGAAATGAGAAAGCCTTCCCTATTAGAACGAAGGGAGCGTTAAGCCAAAATGAATCTTATGACTACGGTCAATTTGTAATAGGATATGGACCAGCAAGGTTAAATATACAGTCAAATACCTCAGAAAACATGGATAACAAAAGCAAGAATCATGTTCTGAGCCTATTTGAAAATGACACTTTATTAAAAAACATCAATTATGAATTATTCGCAAGCAACTACTCAGATAAAAACACTTACACTGAACTAGAAACTTTAATAAAGACGGTTACAAAGAATAGAATCTCAGAAATTAAAGTAAAGCAAAGACAAGTCTTATTTGTTGAAACTCTTACAAACGGCGACAAATTAGAAGCTTTACCTCTTGATAAACTTGCTGCTGGATTTAGAAGCATCATTAACATCGTAATAGATATATATCTAAGGTTCAAGAAAGTTCATTCGAATATTCCTTACCACGAATTCTACGGCATTGTTCTCATCGATGAAATTGAGAACCACTTACATCCTGTTTTACAACGAGAGCTCCCAATTACTCTTTCTACTGTGTTTCCTAAAATACAGTTCATCATCAGTACCCATAGCCCAATCCCCTTACTTGCAGCTGAAAAGAACTCTATAATACTAAAAGTGAATAGAAGTAAAAAAGAAGGGGTAACATTGGAAAGGTTAGATGAGATAATTGATTTCCCAAACTTACTTCCAAACACAATTTTAACCTCACCTATTTTTGGCTTTAATAATATTTTTTCAGAAACTAAAAATAGTGAGGATTTTATCAGAGTTGAAACAACCTATAATGAATTGACTCAAAATGAAGAACAAAACAAAAGGATACAACAACATTTAAGCAAAGAAACAACTGATGCCATTTTAAATCTTCTAAGAAATAAATAATAAAATGAGATACGTAATAAAAGACTTAGCTGATATCCCGCCATCTTTAATTACTGATAACGCTAAAATAGATATAGAAAAAATAGCTAATAGAGATGGGGCAACTAAAATAAAAGACACAATTTACAAGGGTCAATATAAAGATACCGAAGGAAGAAGTCAATCTCAGGTTAGAGACTTCTTGAATAAGTACTACATAGGAAAGTGTGCTTACTGTGAGCAAACATGCAAGGCAGAAATTGAGCACTACAGACCAAAGAGTGGAGTTGCAGAAGTTAAAGATCATGAAGGATACTATTGGTTATGTTATACTTGGTCGAACTTAGTACCATCTTGCAGGTATTGCAACACTGAAGGAGGCAAGGGAACTCAATTCCCCATCATGAATGAATCTAAGAGGGTAACCAATCCTTCATTCAATCCGACTAAACTAGACCAAGATAAATGCCACGCACATAAAACACCATTGATTGATGAAGAGCCATATTTACTTCATCCTGAAATCGACAAGAAACCTGAAGCATATTTAATTTTTGAAATTAGCAAGGACAAAAATGGTATTTCGATATTAGGAAAAGACGATAAAGGACGTGGCTCCAAAACTATAAAGATATGTAACCTAAACAGAAAAGACTTAAGAACAAA
The DNA here is from genome assembly GCF_054956755.1 of Rufibacter sp. JT3400010. Classification (NCBI taxonomy): domain Bacteria; kingdom Pseudomonadati; phylum Bacteroidota; class Cytophagia; order Cytophagales; family Hymenobacteraceae; genus Rufibacter; species Rufibacter sp. JT3400010. The sequence goes on from NZ_JBUDXA010000003.1 coordinate 175,167, forward strand.
CAGACTACAAGAAGTTTGTTACAACATGAAGCAAAAGATTAAAATAATCTTTGACCTTAACGCTACGAATCATATTCCTAACGAAAAATTAGGAAGTGCTCTAATTGAAGTCTACAAAGAACTTGACAGAGAATCAAACGACGTATCATTAAGTCATACATTGCTTAGAAAATATTTAATTGCAAATGCTACTAACTTTAAAAATCACTTTTCACCTTATCTTGAAAACGACTCAGTAAAAGCAATCGCAATTCAGGCTTTTGAAAATTTTAGGCCTTAAAGCTGTAATTTATAATATATAATTACTTCTATAAATTCAAATAATTTGGATAGTACATAGCAGTTTAATTATTATTAAAACTTTTAAGAAATAGTATATTAGTAGTTTATTTAAGCAGCAGTAGATACTCCAAAAAAGTAAACACTCACAATTTCCTCATGCACTCTCCCCTCTTCGCTTACATCACCCAATACACCCAAACCACGCTCACCGAGGAGGAGCAGGGTTTGATTCAACGCGCCTTCCAGCCGAAGAAGCTCCGGAAGAAGCAGTACCTGTTACAGGAGGGAGATATTTGCCGGTACCTGGGATTTGTGGTGCGTGGGGCCATGCGGCAGTACAGCATAGATGACAAGGGCACCGAGCATATTGTGCAGCTGGCGGTAGAGAACTGGTGGGTGGGCGACCGGGAAAGCTACCTCATGCTTACGCCCTCTTTGTACAACATTGATGCCTTGGAAGACACCGAGGTCCTGCTCATTGAAAAAGCCGACCTCCTGCAACTCTACCAGCAAGTACCCGCCATGACCCAGATGGCCCGGCAGATGGATGACCGGCATTCCATGGCCGTCCAGCGCAGAATCAACGCTGCTATCAGCTTCCCCGCTGAGAAACGCTATGCAGAGTTCGTAGACTGCTACCCCGAGTTTCTGCAGCGCTTCCCGCAGCACCTCATTGCCTCTTACCTGGGCATCACCAAAGAAACCCTGAGCCGCATCCGCAAGCAACAGGTGCTGTAAGTCCGCGCGCCCCGCCCCCACTCCAGTTTGTTGACATTTATCAACGGTTTATTTTATCCTACATCATCGTCGGGCGGCGGGTCTTTGCCGCACCTTTGTATCGTTCGGAAGGGGAAAAGAAAAGCCCTTCTACCACCCTTAAAACGATACAGCCATGAAAAAAGAAGTGAGTTTCTCCACCAGAGGCCAACGCGCCGACATAGGTGATTTAACCATCTACCGCATTGTGCCTAACCGCTACGCCCAGGCCGTGGGTCCCTTCGTGTTCCTGGACCACATCGCGCCCAAAGTCCACGCCGCAGATGCGCCCCGCATGAAAACCGGAACCGGTGCCCACCCGCACAGAGGCATCGCCACGCTCACGTATTTGCTGCAGGGCGAAGACGAGCATTTTGACAGCGCCGGACATCACGCCAAAGTCACTTCGGGCGGTATCCAGTGGATGAAAGCGGGCAACGGCGTCATCCATGACGAGAACCTGAACCCCGACCCGCAGGACGATAGCCGCACCACCCACGGCCTGCAGTTCTGGGTGAACCTTCCGGCCAAAAACAAAGCCGAAGCCCCGGAATACCTCGCCATCCAAGCCGAAGATGTTCCGCAGAAAAAGTTGGACCAGAACCGGGGCTGGGTGAAAGTGATTGCAGGTAGTTACGAGGAATTGACTTCCCAAATCCCGAGCTACTCTGAGCAGTTCATCTACCACCTGCACCTGGAAGCAGGCCAAACGTTCTCCCTTGACACCACGCCCGGCCTGGAGTACGCCGCCTTCTTACTGGAAAGCAACTCGGTGCTCAACGGCACGCCCTACCACGCCGGCGAGTTCCTGGAATTTGACCGCAAAGAAGGCACTATTGAACTGACCAACCCGTCTGCCGAGGCCATTGACGTCATTCTCTTCGGCGGCGAACGCTACCAGGAACCCATCGTGGCCGAAGGTCCCTTCGTGATGAACTCCAAAGCCGAAATCGCCGAAGCCTACCGCGATTTTTTCAACGGCAAATACGGCCAGATTGTGTATCCTAACTAAGTAGTTAGGTTGACCACTCAGATAGGTTTTGAGAGTGAACCTGTGGGCGAACGGCAGTCATGTATAACAGCGCTACTGCCGTTCAACCCAGGCTCTTCATCAAACGGCTCCACTTAATTAAAGACACCTATTTAATTAGATTCTCCCCTTGAGGATTGCCCAAACGAGAGTTTGAGGCAGCGAGCGCAGCTCAGAAGAGGGGTGTTTACACCTACCGGTCACGCATTCCGTAAGCATTCCTGATGCCCAACAGGATCATTCCATATCGGCCAGACCTGCGGGAAAAAGCAAAGCACCTCCGCAAAAACAGCACACTGGCTGGGGTGCTGCTCTGGAAGGAAATCAAGGATAGAAAATTGGGATTCCAGTTCCACCGGCAGGTACCCATGCTCAATTACATTGTAGATTTCTATAGCCATGAGTTGCAATTAGCCATTGAAGTAGATGGTGATAGTCATAACGACAAAGAGGAATATGACCAACGAAGGGAGCAGGAACTGAACGCATACGGTGTCAGGTTCCTCAGATTTCAAGACATTGATGTAAAGCGAAACATCAGATATGTAATGGATGAAATCTTCCATTGGATAGAAGAATATAGTAATCAGCAGAAGTAGCTCTCCTGTGTAAACACCCCTCTACGCTCCCCTCAAGGGGAGAATCTGCATTTTGAGACTGCCTACTATGGCGCGGAAGTTACTTCCGTGACTTTCTGCAATCTCAAGTCACGGAAGTAACTTCCGCACCATAGTGCAGGTTAACTCAAAGACGCAGAATTGAGTTGATATTGGTATGATTTGGCGGGGAAACTGAACGAGTTAGGGGACAAGACCCTAGATGCTCAGAAGTCCGTTTTCAACCTACTTTGTTAAAAATAGTCTTCAAACAGACCTTAGCCTCCTTTACCACATAAAGCCCAAAGCGCCTCACCAGTACATCTGATGAGGCGCTTTGGGCTTTCTTTCCAAAAATCAGCGATGAAACAATATCAACCATTATCCACGAAACCGGGGTACAGGGTCATGCCGCCGTCTACGTAAATGGTGGTGCCGGTGATGTAGTCGCTCTCCGGTGAGGCCAGCCAGACGGCTACTTTGGCGATGTCCTCGGGGAGGCCTATGCGTTGGTAGGGAATCAGTTTCAGGAGTTCTTTTTTCTTTGCCTCGTCCTGCCACACATCGGCGTTGATGTCTGTGGCGATGGCCCCCGGCGAGATGCCGTTGACGCGTATTTTCTTAGGGGCTACTTCCAGGGCCAGTGATTTCATGAGCATGAGAATACCGCCTTTGGACGAGGCGTAGTTCACGTGCCCGGCCCAGGGAATAATGTCATGCACCGAGCTCATGAAGATGATGTTCCCTTTGGCTTTGTCTTCGGGCCCGGCCTGGCCTTTTTTATCGAATATTTTGATGGCTTCGCGGGCGCAGAGGAAATAGCCGGTCAGGTTAGTGGTCATCACCTTGTTCCATTGCTCCAGCGTCATTTCGGCGAAGGCGTTGTCCTTTTGGATTCCGGCGTTGCTCACCAGCACATCTACAGTGCCGAAGGTATCTACCGCCTCCTGAAACATGCGGGTCACGTCTGCTTCGTTGCCTACATCTGCTTTGCAGATAATGCCTTTTCCGCCGCCCTCTTCTACCTGTTTCAAGGTTTCGCGGGCACTTTCCTCATCGCCGTGGTAATTGATGATGACGTTGGCCCCTTGTTGCCCGAAGGCGATGGCAATTCCCTGGCCTATGCCGGAACTGGCACCAGTCACTAATACGGTTTGTGTGGTCTTTGTTGACATGTGCTTCTTGTTTATAGTGGGAGGAACTCTCTTATGCTCGTTTTTTATTTAGCTGCCGGTCCAGGTTATAGGCGGCACTGATCAATCCTAAATGGGTGAACGCCTGCGGAAAATTGCCCAGATGCTCGCCCTGAAAACCCAGTTGCTCGGCGTACAAGCCCAGGTGGTTGGCGTAGCCCAGCATCTTCTCAAAGTAGAACCGCGCTTTCTCCACCTGCCCCGACCGCGACAGACATTCTACGTACCAGAACGAACACATAGAGAAAGTGCCCTCGTGGCTCACAAAACCATCGGGCGCAGCCATATCTTGCCGGTAGCGGTACACCAAGGAGTCTGAGACCAGTTCTTCTTCAATGCGTTTGAGCGTAGAAAGCCAGCGCGGGTCTGTGGGACTGATGAACCGCACCAGCGGCATGAGCAGCGTAGACGCATCTACGGTCTGCGCGCCGGGGTACTGCATAAACGCCTGCTTCTCCTCGTCCCAGAAATCGGTGAAGATGCTTTCGTAGATTTTGTCGCGCTCAATGCGCCATTCTTCCTTTAGGGGGAAAGACCGTTTCATGCCCATTCTGATGGCGCGGTCAAACGCTACCCAACAGAGTAACCGCGAGTACAGGAATTTCCTGCGGCCGCCCCGCACCTCCCAAATGCCTTCGTCGGGTTGGTTCCAGTTGCGGGTAAGCCAGTCCAGGTGTTTTCCCAGGCTTTTCCAGAAATCATATGAAATTGGGTCGCCGTACTTGTCTGAGAGGTATACTGAGTCCAGCAGCTCGCCGTAAATGTCCAGCTGCAACTGGGCGTAGGCATCATTGCCAATGCGCACCGGCGAAGACTTCCGGTAGCCCTCCAGATGCGGTAATTCTTTTTCTTCTAACTGCCGTTCTCCGTCCAGGGAATACATAATACCCAAGCGGTCCTCTGCTTTGATTCCCTGGCAAACGGCTTCTACCCAATGCATGAAGTTGCCCGCTTCCTTGGTGTACCCCAGCCTGATCAAGGCATACATGGAGAAAGAGGCGTCTCTGATCCAGGTGAAACGGTAATCAAAGTTTCGGCCCCCGCCAATGTTCTCGGGCAGACTGAAGGTGGGCGCCGCCACAATGGACCCGTACTTATGCGAGGTGAGCAGTTTCAGAAGCAGCGCGGAGCGGTTCACCATGTCCAGCCAGCGGCCGGTGTAGGTAGACTGGCCTATCCAGTTTTTCCAGTAGTTCACGGTCTCAAACAAACTCTGCGTCACGAAAGCCTCAAAGTCCCTACCCTTGGCGTGTTCCTGGTCTACGTGCTCCAGCACGAAATCGGCGGTCTGGCTCTGCCCTAAGGTGAACTCCGCTACTACATCGTTCCCGTCCAGTTGCAGGGGCACAGAGCTCACCAGGCGCAGGATAATGGAGCCTTCGTCTGTACAGGTAAACAGGATTTCATGGTCTGAGACCTGCTCTACGGTGTGCTCGCTCTGGCCATAGTTGAACCGGGGGCGGCACGTGAGGCGGTATTTCACCTCTCCCCTGATAGTGGCCACCCGCCGCACCAGTTCCTTGCCGTTGAAGAGTTCTTCTACCGGCATGAAATCCGTGATCTCGCCCACGCCTTCCTCTGACAGAAAGCGCGTCAGGAGCACGTTAGTGTCTGGCAGGTAGAGCTGTTTTGTCTTCCTTTCTTTGAAAAGAGGCTCAATCTGGAAACTTCCGCCTTTGGCAGCATCCAGCAGGGCGGCAAAGATGCTGGGCGAATCAAAATTGGGGAAGCACATGAAATCTATAGACCCGTTCAGGCCTACCAGGGCCACGGTGTTCAGGTCGCCAATGATTCCGTAATTTTCTATAGGCTGATAAGGCATGTAGGCAAAAGATAGAAGGTACGCTGCGCCGGTAAGACCAGCGCGCGCTAGTAAATACTGCCATTGCCCCGCAAGTGTTCAGGTATGGAGGTGATTTCTGACCAAGAAGAAAGGTCTGTTCTTGCCCTGGTTTTCTAAAACGAGCCCTAAAACGGTATTTCTCTGGCTTCTTTGGTTTATAGAAATCCGCTAATTTTTGAAAACACCTCAGCCTTAACCTTTTGAAAATCTGAAATATACTTTAACTTGATTCCTGATAGGTGATGCCGCAGTTACCGGTTTGGTTCCTGTGGCACAGAGGGGAAGGCAATCTCAAAGTTCTGTCTCATGATAAAAATAACTAAACAGTTAGCCGCTTCCGCCTTCTTTGTAAGCATGGGGATTTCCTTTAGTGGTTGCGAGAAAGAAGAACCACTGGCAGCGGAGATAATCAAGCCCCTCAACGCTATTAGCATGCAAGTAAATGAACAGAGATGGCAACCGGCCCAGATAGGAGAAGACGACTGTATGCAGACGTTCAGTGTTTCCAGGTCTGGGCTAACGGGGAGTGGTGGCGTGAATAAACCGTTTTATACTATTTGGGCCTACCGAGACCTCAAAGCCGTAGCCGATTACCGAAGCGAGAACGTATTCCGGCTGCAATTCATGAATGTCAAAAAAGTGGGCAGCTACCCTATTACCGGCTCCTATAAACAAGATTTTAGTTCTTTTGTGGTGTTCACTCTGAATGAGCCCGGTGCGCCTTCCAGCAGGTACATCAATAAAACAGACAAAGCCAACTTCAAGGTAGAAGTAAACGCCTTTTATCCCATTCCCACTTCTTTCAGCACTGGCATAGAAGGTACTTTTTCCGGCACACTTTACAATGAAAGCAATCCACAAGATTCTATTACCATCGCCAAAGGCGCATTCACTTTCAAAAAAGTAAACTGGACCACCTTTAACCAATGTGCTGAACAAGGGATGAAGACATAGCTAGATGACAGATTCTGGAGATTGAGTAGTATTTCGCACTTTTGCTATGAAAAAGTCCTTCCTGTTTTCCCTCTATCTTTTTTCAGTTTCCTGGTCTATTTGCGCGCAAACCATTACGCGTCTGGATAACAGCAAAATCACGGCGGTGGCGCTGGACGCCAAGATTCAGCAACTCATGCAGGCGGCGCAGGTACACGGGTTGGCTGTGGCGGTGTTCAACCAGAACAAGCCGGTGTACCAGAAAACCTTCGGTTATAAAAATACGGGCACCAAAGAACCCCTTACTCCTACCACCAACCTCTACGGCGCCTCACTTAGCAAAGCGGTGTTTGCGGTGCTGGTGATGAAACTGGTAGAGGAAGGCAAACTAGATTTGGACAAACCGCTGCAAAGCTACCTTCCCCAACCCATCTACACCTACACGCCTGCTACCAAATGGCACGACCATTACCAGGACCTGAAAACCGATACGCTGTACCAGAAAATAACCGCCCGCATGTGCCTGACCCACACCTCGGGTTTTCCCAACTGGCGCTGGGACTTACCAGACGAGAAGCTGCGCGCCCAGTTTACACCGGGACTTAAATACAGCTATTCGGGCGAAGGACTCGTGTACCTGCAAGTGGTGCTGGAAAAACTGCTGGGCCAACCACTAGAGGAAATGATGCGGCAAAAGGTGTTTGGGCCGGCGGGCATGACCAATTCATCGTACACCTGGCAGCCCCGGTTTGAGCAAGACTACAGCCTTGGGCACCAGGCCAACGGAACACCGTATGAGAAAGACAAAGACAACGAGGCTCGCGCTGCCAGCACCCTGGAAACCACATTGCAGGATTATACGCTGTTCACCCAGGCCGTACTGCAAAACAAACTCCTGAAACCTGCTACTACCAAGGCCATGTTCACCCCGCAAATCAGGATTAAGTCGGTGCAGCAATTCGGTCCTTTGCGCCTGCGCGATTCCACCACCAATGATGGCATTCAGTTAAGCTACGGTTTGGGTTGGGTGCTTCTGCAATCACCGTACGGCACGGGTGCCTTCAAAGAAGGGCACGGCGACGGCTTCCAGCACTACACCATCCTCTTCCCAGAAACTGGTACCGGCATTGTGCTCATGGGCAACAGCGACAACACCGAGAGCATTTTCAAAGAACTGCTGGAATACGCCATCAAAGACACCTTCACGCCCTGGTACTGGGAGAATTACATACCTTACACCCAGAAGTAAGCCCCAGAAGAATGCTCAAAGACCACACATTTCGTCCCCCTTTGAAGGCAGGGTCGTTAAGTTCTAAAAATTGATATGGTTCAAGTTTTCAACTTGGACCTAAAATGAGCTGAAGTTTGCAAATCAGTGAGGCGTTAGCCTCAAACTCTGCAAGAAAGGCAATGGACTTTACCGCAGTTTAAGCCTCCAAAGTAGAACTTAACGGCTCTACCCCTTGGAAGGGGGATGATTCCTCCTGCTAATCATGGCGTACCTCCAGAATCTATGGTGCGGAAGCTATGTAAGTCACGGAAGTAAATCCGCGTCATAGAAGGCCATAGTAGATTTTGCATAGCTGCTTCCTTCGGGTCTTCAACGGCCTTGGTCATCCCCCTACCCCCTTCCAAGGGGGAGGGAATACGTGCGCTGCATAATGGATTGCCTTACTTGTTATATTTCCTCATTCATATTATCGCTATAGCTTGCCTTTCTTTTGACGCAAACGCCCCGTCATTTGTCGTTTTTGCACCCTCTTTCCCAGCAATGGAAAAGGTAGATTTACTACTCAACCACTTCTCTAGATCATCATGGAAATAAAACCCAACTACACCCAGAAAATCACGCCGTTTCTGTGGTTCAACGGCAACGCCGAAGAGGCCATGAACTTCTACACCTCCATTTTCAGGAACTCCCGCATCAAATTCATTTCCCGTTACGGTGAGGTTGGGCCGGGGCCGAAGGGACAAGTCATGACCGGTAGTTTCACGTTGGAAGGCCAAGAATTTATGGCCCTGAACGGCGGACCGGCTTACTCGTTTACGCCCGCTATTTCGCTCTTCGTGCACTGTGAAGACCAGGAAGAAGTAGATGACCTGTGGGAGAAACTTTCAGCGGGCGGGGCTACCAATCGGTGTGGCTGGCTACAAGATAAATTCGGGGTATCCTGGCAGATTATCCCGGCCATCTTAGGCGAGTTGCTGCACGGCAAAAACGCCGATACTTCTGGCCGGGTGATGCGGGCCATGCTCCAGATGGATAAGCTTGATATTGCTACGCTTCTGCAAGCCTACCACGCAGAAGCTACTGCGTAACGTGATTTCGCCCGCGCATATAACTTTAGGCAATAATGCCTGTTAAGGTGTTCTTAGGTGTCCTTGCGTTTACTTGAAACCACACCTGCGGGTGAAGGTTTGCGTACTTAGGGCCAAGCACCCTTCTAAATTTACCATCTCTCATGAATTCGCGCAAAGAATTCTTCAGACTCATGTGGGCTGCCGTGAAAGGCCAGGAGCAGGACTATACCCGCCTGGGGCTGAAAGAATCCATTGTGTTGCTGGCCACACCCATGATTCTGGAGATGCTCATGGAATCTTTGTTTGCGGTGGTAGACATCTTTCTGGTGGGTAGGTTGGGTTCCTACGCGCTGGCCACGGTGGGCCTCACCGAGTCTATCCTGATGATTGTGTACTCGGTGGGCATGGGTTTGAGCATAGCCGGTACTGCTATGGTGGCCCGGCGGTTTGGGGAGAAGAAATACCGGCAGGCGGGCACTACCACGTACCAATTGCTGGTCACCGGCGGCATTCTGGCTTTTCTCACCAGCATCCTCACGTTCTTCTTCGCCCCTCATATTCTGGCGTTGATGGGTGCCGAGGCGGAGGTCATTGCCAAAGGGGTGGGTTACACGCGCATCATCTTTGCAGGAAACCTCATCATCATTCTGCTGTTCCTCATCAACGGGGCGTTTAGGGGAGCCGGACTGCCGCACCTGCCCATGCGTACGCTTTGGCTCGCCAACGGTGTGAACATTGTACTGGCTCCGCTCTTTATCTTCGGGCTGGGCCCCATGCCTGCTTTGGGGTTGGAAGGCGCGGCTTGGGCTACCACCCTCAGCCGGGGTATTGGCGTCGTGTACCAACTGTACCATTTGCTCAACGGGAAGCACCTGCTCAAGATTGCCAGAGAAAACCTGGTGCTCAACTACAAGGTGGTAAAACGTATTCTGAAAGTAGCTGCGGGTGGCATGGGCCAGTTCATGATTGACTCCGCGAGCTGGATTTTCCTTACCCGCATCATTGCCGAATTTGGCAGCGATGCCCTGGCGGGGTATACCATCGCGTTCCGGGTGATTACGTTCACGCTGCTGCCTGCCTGGGGCTTGTCTTCGGCGGCTACTACGTTGGTGGGCCAGAACCTGGGGGCAGGCAAACCGCGCCGAGCGGAACTTTCTGTGTGGCTCACAGCCCGCTATAACATGATTTTTCTGGGTGTAGCCACGGCTGCTTTCTTTTTCTTCGGAGACCATCTGGCCGGTCTTTTCACGCAGGAACCAGCTGTCATTTCCATCGCCTCGGCCGGGCTTAAAATCATTACGCTGGGGTATATCTTCTTCGGACTGGGCATGGTGATGGTGCAGGCGTTCAACGGAGCCGGAGACACCAGAACGCCGGCCATCATCAACATTCTGGTGCTTTGGGTGCTGGAAATACCGTTGGCTTACCTGTTGGCCGTGTACTTTGGCTTTGGCGTAACCGGCATCTTCGTGACCATAGCCTGTAGCCACTCCACCCATGCCCTCCTCAGTTGGTGGGTGTTCCGGAAAGGCAAATGGAAGACTGTGAAGATTTAGGAACGTTTCAGGCCTGTTTTCTAGGGATTAGCTTTGAAATGGACCTGCACCACCCCGCCCTCCAGGCACACCTCCTAAACTAGGAGGGGAGTTTCTGTCCCCGGCTGCAAAACCGCCTGTTCTAAAGACCTCGCAGTGTCTGTGCCGATGCCGTTCCCGTTACGCCAATCAGGAGATTGGCTGTCCGGTGGTGCTTAGAGCGCTGACGCTAACTCTACGCACAGCAATAAACTCCCGGCAAGTCTGGAGACCCGCGCTAGGGTTGACTTGTAAATGCAGGAACGTGTTTAAGCCGCTGACTTTTTAGGCAAGCAGCAGGTTTTGTACTTCTTGCCGCTGCCACAGGGGCAGGGTTCGTTGCGGCCCAGGCGTTTGCCGTAGGGGTTCAGAAGCTCATTGAAGTTGAGCCGGAAGCGACGTCTGGGGTTTTGTTTGAAGATGCGGGAAAGCATGGTGTACAAGCGCGGATGTTTCTCTGAGAGCTGGGCGGGTTTCTCAAAGAAATACTCGGTGGTGACGGCGAAGAACTCGGCTTCATTGGTGGCCGCGTACGGGTTTATGTCTGATTCGCCTTTCTTGATTTGTTTGATTTTGCGCTCCATGAGCTCCTGCCAGGGCTGCACCAGTTCATCGGGCAGGTACGCAGCGGGCGTGCCGTCAATCTCGCCATCGGCCTGGTCCAGCATGTGCGCGAATTCGTGGATACCCACGTTCTGGCGGTCGGCCATGTTGTGGAAGCCGCGTTCCAGAGCGGGTTTGGACAGGGTTACGTAATGGTCGTTCTGGAAAGGATTCACGCGGCCCAGCACCTCAGAAACAGCCTCGCTGTCTTCGTCCTTGAACCGCTCCAGACTGCCCGGAAACACCAGCACTTCGCCCAGGTTCTGGTACTCCCAATCTTGTATCCCGAACACGGGAATAATAGCACTGGCGGCCACCAGCACTTTGGTGACGTCATCAATGCGCACCTCAATGCCCGTAATGCGCTTCTCAGAAAGAAACAGTTGCAGCATTTTTTCAAACCGCTCTTTCTCGGCGGGCGTCTGCAAGGTATGGTAAAAGCCTACCCGGTCATTCAGGATCTGCCGCCATTCCGCCGGAAACTCCTGCGCCATGATTTTCTTTCTTCTCCGGTTCTTGCGGGTAGCCCAGCGGTAAAATACCACACACACTACCGCCACCACTAAAATAAACGCGAACATTCCCATAGACGCTACCAACGTGTAAACGGCGGGAAAGATGCACGCCGATTGGCTGGCGTAAAAATAGTGCATTGACCTGAATCTGAAAGTTCTGCCGTATTCCTTCCTTCGAAGGGAGACGGATGCGTGCCCCGGCTACAAAGCGTTCCTGTTCTGGCACCATTTTCAGCAAAACAGCCCCAAAACACGGACAGCACTAACCTAGCCGGGCAGGTTAAAGCATTCCTCGTACTTCGGCGCAGGAACAACCTAACCAGAACACTTGCCCGCGTCTGGCGAGTGTGAGTTACCTGCGGCCTCTGGCCGAATGATGGGAATGTTAACCAATATTTCACGTAGCGGAAAGCTCTGTTTCAGGTCTGTTTTTAGAAAAACAGACCTGAAACAGAGCTTTCTTTTGGTGGATAGCCACTAGTGGCACCACATTAGGTCTTTTTGCAAATTCTGCTAACTTTGATAGGTGCCTTGGGGTGTTCTTCCACTTCGGCCAGAGGCCTTTGTTTGTGTTCATCTTAACTGTATCAGCTTATGCAGACTACCGCCCTCAGCCCGCAAGAATACGTAGACACGCTTCCCGAGGACCGAAAACAAGCGCTTTCTGCCCTACGAGCCGTGTTTTCACAGAACCTACCCCACGGCTTTTCTGAGGAGATGAGTTACGGCATGGTGGGCTACGTGGTGCCGCACACGCTGTACCCGGCGGGATACCATTGCAATCCCAAGCTGCCTTTGCCGTTTTTGAGCATTGCGTCGCAGAAGAATTTTATTGCGGTCTACCACATGGGCTTGTATGCAGATACGGAGTTGTTGGCTTGGTTTACTTCGGAGTACCCCAAGCACAGCAAAACCAAGCTGGACATGGGCAAAAGCTGCATTCGGTTCAAAAAGCCCGACCAGATTCCGCTTCAGCTACTGGGCGAACTGGCCGCTAAAATGACGCCACAAGATTGGATCCAACTCTATGAAGCTACGTTGAAGAAGTAAACCCCTTACATATCTCAGTTTCCCCAGGAGCTGGAAGAATTTTAGAATCTAATCCTGCATTTAAGGCCTGTTTTCTGATAAACAGGCCTTAAATGCAGGAAAATTCAGCATCTGCCGCTAGGCGGGCTCCACGTAATAGCGGTGCAGTTCTTTGTCCAAGCCTTTGCATCTGGCAACGCGGGCCAGAAACCCGAAGAGGCGTTGCTGCAGCCGTAAGGGCAACCCTGGGAAGTAGGTTCCGCCTTTCTCAAACATGATGGCCAGGTGCCAGAGGTTGGGCGTTCCTTTCTGGTTGGTTTTGCCATCGTTCGCTAACCCATAGGCAATCCTGATCATCTGCTCAAACTGCCGGGCGGGCTTAATGGTGGTTTTGAACAGGACCGCCTCCAGCTGGCTTGGGTTGTAGAACCGGTGCACTGCTTTGGCGGGCACGGTGGCCACTTCGCCGGGCTTCAGAAAGAACTTCTGTTTGTCGCACTCAATTCCCAGCGTGCCCTGCAGCACTTCAAAGACTTCTATGTAGTCTATGTGGTAGTGCAGACCGTTGCCGCCGCCGGGGGCCAGCTCTACTTCTACTAACGTGTAGGCCCCGTTGGTTTCTGAAGCGGTTTTCAGAAAAGTGACTTTATCCTTGATGAGTGGGTTAGAAAGTGTTCTGGGTAAAGAGGAGGTAAGTACCATGCTTATGGAAGAGAATTACAGTATTGGTAGAGAGAAGCTAATTCTTGGTCAGTGTATTGGGCGGTCATTTTCCAGGGCATGTTGTCATTGCTGAGCTGCTTGCCTTCCGGTGTTTTGCCGCTACGCAGGGTCTGTATAAACTGAGCTTTGGTCCAACGGCCTACGTGGCCAGACCGGGTAATATCTGGGACGGGCGGCATGCCAGGCGCTATGGGGTCGCCGCCTTTCAGGTTGGCGTGGTGGCAGCCAGTGCAGGAAACGGCCAGGTATTTCCCAAAAGCCACTCCTTCCACCTGGTCTACTTGGGCCACCATGGGTTTAGCGTGGTCTATCTTCTCCACAGAGAGCAGCGGCATTTTGTCTAAGTAAGACAGCACCTTCGCCATGGGACCCAGCTCAAAAGGAGGTAATTGATGGTTCACGGGAGCCAGGTTCTGGCAGTAGGCAATGAGGGCGGCCATGTCCTGTTCAGAGAGCAAGGTAGTTTCATGCGAAGGCATAAACAGTAGCGGCTTCCCTTCCCGGTTCACTCCGTGCCGAAGCGCCCTAAGCCAGTCTGCCGGGCTGTAGTCGGCGGGTAAGCCGCCTTTGCCTTTGGTGAGGTTGGAGGAAACCAACCGGCCGAGGGCCGGATCCTCCATCATGACTTTACCCTCCATATTGGTTCCGTGGCAATCTGTGCAGCCTTTGATCACGGCTAAATGCGCGCCCTGGGAGATCAATGTGCTGTCCTGCGAGAGCGGGATGTTCTCAGCGGCAAACGCATACTTCTTTTCTACCCGCTGCCCTATGTTGTAGGCCACATAGACGTAAGAAAAGCAGAGCAGCAGCGCCAGCGAACCAAGCGCAAGACCGGTCCATTTCAATAGTTTCTTGACGATGGGTTTCATAAACAAAGATTTAGGAGAAGTGAGAATGGGATAAATCAGCGAAGCGATCCAACAGAGGCTACTTTTGCTTTAAAGCGCCCCACGCTTCGCGATGCTCTCGCCCCAATGCATGAAGCTTTGGGACGAGAGCCAGCAGATGGTTTAATGGAGGAGCGTGACGTCTGTGAAAGTACCGCTAGTGATGGTGGTGGAAGACGCACCGTTCATCCCGTACAGTACCGTCCCCGAAAATGTCCCCGATACTTTTTTGGTGCCTCGGTCTATTTTGGTGATGGTCACTTTGGCTTTGCCACCCGGGTAAACAGATGACCATACTCCGCCGTCAAAGTCAAGGTAGGTGAGCATCACCGTAGCGTCTTCGCCACTTCCCTCTTGCGAGGTGTTGTACTCATAGGTTCCTTCAGCGGCGGGCACCACAAAGGCGATGGTGGCCGTTTTGCCGTTTACTTGGTTAGAGGGGCCCGTGGAAAAAATAAGGCCGTTGTCTTCCACATCGGCTGCGCCGAGCGTGAATTTGAGGTCTGTGCTGCCAACCTTTGCTTTGATGTTGGCTTGCCCAATGGGTGCTGGTTCCGGGTCTTTGTCGTCGTTGTCATCGTTGCTGCTGCAACTTACAGAGCACACGGTAAGCATGGCCGCCAGGGCATAGAAAATAGCTTTTTTGAAATAAGTGGTGAACATGAGGGTAAAATTTGAAATGGGTTAAACAATGGTTCCGCCTCAGAACAGGCTAAGCACGTGAGGGTTGCCTCTGTCTTTCTGTCTGATGACGTTGCAAAGTTGGGCCCGCTGGCAGGAAGAATGCCTACGCCAAAAGGATTGAATCCTACGCAAAACGGATTCTTTGCTGGCAGTTGCCGTAGGGGAAATGCAGCCCTTCTGTGTCTCTAAAACAGCTACCTGTTTAAGCTTTCATTTTCCAGCTCTTCCTTATGGAAATCAGGAAGTTAAAAGGTAACTTAGAACACATCTCTCACCTGCTCTTATAGATCACCAATGGCAACTACCATTATAAAGGCAAGCGACCTCTTCGAATTTGAGGTGATGCCCACTGTTCCCAAAAGAGAAGAGCCACAGGAATGGCAACTGCTGAATCCCGCTGTGAAGGTGTGCCACCCCACTGCCGGAGAGATTACCATCAAAAACATTTCCTTCCCGCACCTGCACTTGATGGAAATGAACTGGCAAACGGCCTCTGAGCCAATAGAACTCCATGATTCTACCCCCACAGACCATATCAATATCAATTTCATGCTGGGCGGAAGTATGTATTCCCGTTTTCAGGGCCTACGCCATGACCTGGACATGCAGCCGCTGCGCCACAACCTGGTTTACCTGCCCGAAGGAGGAGGAGCCAATCAGGTGAAGGGGAATGATGCCATCGCTATGTTGCACCTTACGTTTGAGAAAGATTTTTTTGTCTCGGCCGTGGGCCAGGACGATGCCTGGGCGGAACAGGTACTGACTCATCTGCACCACCAGCGGCCTTTTTCCGGGGTAAATGGCACCGGCTCCGTTACCCCGCAGATGGCCCACCTCATTGACGGCATTAGGAACTGCCCCGGGGCGGGTCCGCTGCGTAACCTACTGGTGCAGTCCAAAGCGCTGGAACTGCTGGCTCTACAGATTGAACAGTTCAAAACCCCCACCCCCACCAAGGAAACCTTACGCCCCCACGAAGCCGAAAAGCTGCACCACCTGAAAACCTATCTAGACACCAATTTTCTGTCTGAGATGAGCCTGACGCAGTTAAGCCGACGCTGCCTGCTCAATGAGTTCAAACTGAAAAAAGGGTTCAAGAGTCTTTTTGGCACCTCTATTTTCAACTACCTGCGCAAGCTGCGCATGGAGTACGCAGGCCAGATGCTCAAAGACGGCACGCTTACCATAGAGGAAATAGCAGATGCGCTAGGCTATGAACATGCCCAGCACTTTTCCATCGCGTTCAAGAAATACGCAGGCACTACGCCTTCCCATTTCCGCACCTCCCCAGAAAGACGGCAAGTACTGGTCTAGGAATTAGGTTTCAATGGTCTACTTTCCTCACTTGTACTTCTTATCTAAAAATAACTTTCAATATTTATTGAAAGTTAGAAAACTTCTTTATCTTTGAGCCATGGAGTTAGCAGAGGCAAAGCAGCGGTTCATTGAGGCTTGGGGTAAATTAGGCTCTGAGTGGGGTATTAACCGCACCATGGCTCAGGTACATGCCCTGCTTCTTATTTCGCCGGAGGCGTTGACCACCGAGCAGGTAATGGAGCAGCTTCAGATTTCGCGCGGCAATGCCAACATGACCTTGCGTGATTTGATTAACTGGGGTCTCATTGAAAAACAGCACCGCAGCGGAGAGCGCAAAGAATACTTCTATGCCGAGAAAGACGTCTGGACCATTGCTCGCCAAGTAGCCAAAGAACGGAAACGCCGCGAGCTGGAGCCAGTTCTGAAACTCTTGAACCAATTACAAGATGTACAAGGAAACGAGAACGACCCCGAGTTCCAAACCTTCAAAACCTCGGTGACTGATATTAACAAGCTAGCGTCTAACGTGGACAAGACCTTGGAAACCATGCTGAAAGCCGAGGAGAACTGGTTTTTCGGGTCTATCTTCAAGCTGTTCAAATAGCTATTTTTTTGCCCAATATGTTTCATTTTTTACTGAAAGTTCAATAAAACAATTCACACTTTAACCTTACCTACTATGAATTACTTTATCCTTACCTATGCCATTTATTTGACCGTCAGCATTGCGCTTACTGTTTGGGTAGCCCGGGTTCTGTTCAACAACGGCCGCATCTTTCTGGTAGACATCTTCCACGGAAATACTGATCTGGCAGATTCTGTGAACAAACTCCTAGTGGTGGGCTTCTACCTCATCAACGTTGGCTACATGACCCTCGCCCTCAAAGAAGTGGGTTCTATTGCCTCTGCGCAGGCGGTAGTGGAAGTATTAAGTTACAAACTGGGCTGGATCATTCTCATTCTGGGAGGCATGCACTTCCTCAATCTCACCATCTTCTTCAAACTACGAGCCCGCGCACAGCAGCAACTTCACATTCAATAAGGGTATGGCTAAGATTGTACTAGCGGGAGGCAGTGGCTTCATTGGTCAGTTGCTCACCCAACATTTTATTGGTAAGGGCGATGAGGTCATCGTCCTTACCAGAACTCCGGCTACCGGTAAAACGCTGGGGCAGCACGTCTTCTGGGATGCAAACACGCTGGGAGATTGGGTGCCTTATCTGGAAAACGCAGATGTGCTCATCAACCTCACGGGCAAAACCGTAAACTGCCGTTACCATGAGAAGAACAAGCGCGCAATCATTGCTTCCCGCGTGAACGCCACCCAGGTTCTGGGCGAGGCACTAAAGCAGTTGAAGAATGGACCCACAGTCTGGCTGAACGCAGCCTCCGCCACCATTTACCGGCATGCCCTAGACCGTGCGCAGGATGAAGAAACCGGCGAAGTGGGCCAGGGATTCTCCGTTGCCGTTTGCCAGCAGTGGGAAAGCGCGTTTTTTGCCCAAAAGCTAGAAAACACCCGCAAAATAGCCCTCCGCATTGCCATTGTGCTGGATAAAGACGGCGGCGTGATGCCTTACTACCTGAACTTGGCCCGTTTTGGTTTAGGGGGCCGACAGGGGAACGGCTTGCAATGTTTCAGCTGGATTCATGCCCAAGACCTGCTGGGCAGCATTGATTTTTTACTGCAACACGAAGAACTGGAGGGAGTCTTCAATCTCTCTTCCCCCCGCCCAGTTCCCAATCATCACTTCATGCGCGCCGTTCGGCAAGCATTGAAAGCCCCCTTCGGGTTGCCTGCCAAAAAGTGGATGCTGGAGATTGGCGCGTTTGTTTTAGGGACAGAAACGGAACTGCTCCTGAAAAGCCGATGGGTGGTTCCCAAACGGCTACAGGAGGCGGGTTATCGGTTTCAAGTACAAACCATTGAAGAGGCGGTGCGGTTATGCATGCCGTAGCCTACTGCCTAAAGTAAACCTTAAACGTAGAGCCTTTGCCTTTTTCGCTTTCCACTTCAATAGAGCCGCCGGCGTTTTCTACAATGCGTTTCACAATGTAGAGGCCAATGCCGGTGCCTTCTACGTGGTCGTGCAGGCGCTTAAACATGGTGAAGATTTTGGCCCGGTCTTCTGGTTTCATGCCTAAACCGTTGTCTGAGACAGAAAAGACAATAAAGCCGGGAACATGCTCCGTAGTCACCTTTATTTCCAGCGGACGTTCTTCTGAGCGGTATTTCAAGGCGTTGCTCAACAGGTTGTAGACCACGCTGCGCACGTTTTTAGCCGAGAACTTAACGGTTGAGTTAGGTGCCAGGTGGGTTTCTATGTGAGCGCCAGATGCTTTAATCAGGTTTTCAAAATCCAGTTGCACATCGGCTACCACCTTGGCCAGGTCAATGGAAGCCACGTCTTCATCGGCTTCGCGCTGAATTTTGGCTACTTCGGTTAAATCTGCCACCGCCCGCTTGAATCTGCTCACAGAGGCATCCATCATGCGCAGCACCCGCTGCACTACATCCTGCTGCTGAATCTCAGGGGGTAAATGATCCACCAATGTTTCCACCAGGCCTTCAATGTTGGAAATAGGAGCCTTCAGGTCATGCGACGCGGAATACACGAAGTTGTCCAGATCAGCGTTGATGGCGCGAAGCTCCGTGTTCATGGCCTCAATCTCTTGGCGGGCTTCCACCTGCTCATTTATGCTAATGGCCACAGCAATAATCCCAATAATGGAACCCTGTTGGTCGCGCATAGGGTGGTACACAAAGCTGAAGTACATCTGCTCCATTTTCCCGCTTCGCTCAAGCAGTAAAGGCAATTCATTGTTCACGTACGGAACTCCCGTGTTGTAAACGCCATCCAGCAATTCCTTGATACCTTGGTCTTTTACCTCGGGCAGGGCTTCCAGAATTGGCTTGCGCAGCACGTCTTTCTGCTTTTTCCCCCACAGTTCACAGATACCCGGGTTAGCCAATTCCACCACGTGGTCTGGGCCGCGTAGAATACAGATGGCTACTGGCGCTTGCTGAAACAAGTTGGTGAGCTCTGCCTGTTGCCGGGCGGCTTCCTCACGGGTTTGCACGCTGGAGATGGAAGTGGCTATCTGCCCGGCCAGCAGGTCATGGAAATTATGGTAATCGGTGTCATATTCCAGCCGGGGGCTGATGCCTGACACAAAGAACCCGATGAGCTGGTCCTGACCCGACCGTAAGATGGGAAGAATAACAGCTTTGCGCGAAGCCAGTTCACCCTCCTGGTGGTGCTCTGGAAAGCCTAAGGCTTGCAGGTTATCTAACACCAGCCCCTGCTTCGACTGCATCACTTCCAGAAAAGGCCATTGTTTCCTGGCTTCGTGTTCCTGCAGCACCAAGGTCTGTTCCATTTGCGGCGGCACTTCTCCAGATTGCCCTAACAGCGTTACCTCGGTCTGCCCCGGGTTTAAAAGGTAAATCTGGCTAAACGGAATATCTCTTTCATTATGGGCCAGAATGTCACAAGTGGTTTGGCAGGCCTGGTTCAGGGTCTGGATCTGGGGTTGCGCCTCAGAAATATCTTTGAGGGTTTTAAGCCGACGCTGACCCAGAATGGTGCTGGTTTCCTCAGAACAGGCGCAAAACACCCCGGCCGCTTTTCCTTCATCATCAAAGGCGGGGCTGTAGGAAAATGTCCAGTAGGTTTCTTCCCTGAAGCCTTTCCGGTCCAGGTACAGGAGCAGACCTTGGGCAAAGAAAGGCTCCCCTCCCGCTAAAATCCGTTCGGCAATGCCGCCTACATCGCTCCATATTTCGGCCCAAACCTCTCTGGCCGAGGTTCCCAGTGCCCACGGGTGCTTTTTCCCTAAGGCTGGCAAATAGGCATCATTGTGAAAGGCGTACAAACCTTCTGACCACCAGATGAACATGGGGAAACCAGAATTGAGCAATAACCGGATGTTTGCTTTCAGACTCTGTGGCCATTGGGCGGGACTGCCCAGTGGGTGCGCTTCCCAATTATATGCCCGCATAAGGGCTCCCATCTCCCCGCCCCCATGAAAAACCAAGAAGGAATCTGGGCTTACTTCACCTTGGGAAGAACTGGGCGTAAGGGAATACTTATCAGACATATAGAAACTTCATTTTTAAAAACACCCTATAAAAGGCACTACAAGTTCTTTTATACGGGCAACTACCAGAAAGACGTATAAACCACGAAAACAGGTCTACTTTATGCCAATGGGGCAAGGTCTAACTAAAAAGAGCCCTTGTTTTAGGGCTCTTTTTACAATAATAGGCTAAAAATAGTTACAAAACCTTCCTACTTCAGATTTACCCAGACAAAGATTCTTTTTCCTTCACAGCCCCCTGCCGCTAGGCTTAAAACCGGAAGAAGCTGTTGGTGCCGCCTACTTTACCCCCAAAGTTGCGGATGTTGTACGTGAACGTGAGCAGGGCATACCGGGTGAGCACCTGCGTCTGCACATCTTCTACCAGGTTCTCCCTGATGCTGCGGTACACACTTATGTTCTGGTTCAGCAAATCATATACTGACAGCTTTAGCTGGGCACGGTCATTCTTCATAAACAGGAAGGTCACGCCGGCGTTCAGGCGGCTAATGTCTTTCCGGAGGCCGGGGGCCACGTTGGAATTGAAGGTGTAGTCAAAGGTAGCTTCCCACACAATCCGTTTAGGGGTGCGCACTACTACTCCGGTTCTGGACGTGCGGGTATTGAAGCTGATGTTCTGGAAGGTGTTGTCTTCGTACCAGCTGCGGCGGTTTCCCAGCGTCAAACTCTCATTGAACTCAAACTTGTCATTCAGGTTGATGCGCGCGTTCAGGCTGGGGTTTACTGAGATGGTCTGGCCGTAGCTGCGGAGTTCGTTCAGGATGATGAGGGTGCGCACGTAGTTCATCCAGACGGAGGCCGTCAGGGAAAACTGCTTTTTGCCGTCAAATTTCCAGTCTTTGGTAATGTCGCCGTTCGCGTTCAGTTGCCAGTTGCCGTCTGTGTTGATGGGGCGGGTAGTTTGCTGGCCGGTAGTTTCATTGACGGTTCGGGCGCGGGTCACGGCATCCTGGCTGAAACTCCCCGACAGGTACGCCCAGTAGTTGATAGACCGCTTAGTATCAAACTTGCGGTAGTTCAAATTCACCGAGTTGGAGATGGTGGGCTTGAGCCCTGGGTTGCCGTACTGGATGAACAAGGGGTTAGATTGGTCGGTGACGGGTTGCAAATCGGCGGCCGAGGGCTCCCGTACGTTCACGTTGTAGCTGAGGTTGAATTGCTTCCAGTTCGCCGTCAAAGACGGAAACGCATAGAAATACTCCTGGGTAATGGGTTGCAGTTTCTGGAACGTATTGTCAATGTTGAGCAACGTAAACCGCACGCCCGGTTGCAGGGTCAGGTCCTTGATTTTCCATTTCACCCCGGCGGTCACGTAATTGCGCCAGCCACTGCGCTCTACCTCATCTGACAATTCCGACAACAGCACCTGGTCATCAGGTCCTTCGCCCCCCAGGTCAAAGGTGTTCACGTAATTCTTGTCTTTGAAATACTCAGAATTAAGCCGCAGCACCCCGCTCAAGGTTTTGCTGAAGGGCTCTGTATAAGAGAAAGAGGTGTTGACTGACCGGTTGGTGACTACATTGTCCCGCAACTGGTCCAGGGTTTCGGTGTACGGGTTCAGGCCATAATAATAGCTTTCCACCTGGTAAAACTGGTCCTGGTCGCCGTCATTGAAGTTGTAGGTCCCATAGAAGTTGAACTGGCGGCCTTTTTTCTTGCGCGAGCTTCGGTCAAAGGAAAGGTTACCCGAGAAGGTGGTGGTGTTATTTTCCAACAACTGCCGGTTTTCACTGCTGTTGAGTGGTTCATTTACACTACGGAAAGTGTTGGTGAAAAGCCCTTGGTTGGAAGCCCCCCGCGCCAGCACCACGCTAGGCGTGAAACTGAGGTTGGTCAACGAGTCTATTTTCCAGTCTAGCCGCCCGCCAATTCTGTGGTTTTGGGAGTTGCTGTTCTGGTCACGGACGCGGCGCGAGGTGAGGGTGTCATTTTGCAGGTTTTGCGCTGAATTCACCAACTGGTTCAGGTCAGCGTCAATGCCGCCGTAGAAGTACTGCAGGTTCACTTTCAGCCCGCCTTTGAGCAGCGTATTGAAGTTACCGCCCGCGCCGCTAGACCTCTGAATGCCTTCCTCGGTACCGCCAAAAGAAATGCCGTTCACCGCGAAGCCGCCGTCGCTCCTGACCATGATGCTGTTCATGCCGCTGCGGTTAAAGCCCCCAATTCTGGAAATATCCTCAAAACCGAAGGCTGGTTTGTTCAGGTTATTGGAGTAGCCCAGCAAACTGATTTGCGTGGTATCTCTAAAAACGTTGAGAATACCCCCGCCTTCATAGCGGCTGTCTGTGCCGGTACCGGCGTACACTTTCCCGAAAGCGCCTTGCTTGATGCCTTTCTTCAGCTTCAGGTTAATGACCTGCGGAATTTCGTTCACCGGCAAATCGGGGTCTCGCCGCAGAGCGTCGGGGTCGTTCACCACCTGCACTTTCTCAATCATATCGGCGGGCAGGTTTCTTGAAGCCACTTTCGGGTCATTCCCGAAAAACTCTTTCCCGTCTACCAGAATCTTGTTCACCGACTTGCCATTCACCGCAATGTTACCGGAACCGTCTACCGTTACTCCGGGCAGCTTTTTCAGAAGGTCTTCCAGCAGCGCCGTAGGCAGGGTTTTGAACGAGTTGGCGTTAAATTCCAGCGTATCTTTTCTTACAATGATGGGCGGCGCCTCAGACATGATGATTACTTCGCCCAGCAAGTGGTCTGCCTGCTCCATGTTGATCTGCCCCAAATCCAGCTCTGCATTACCAGAACTCAGCGAAAACTCCTTGCGGTATACCTTAAAGCCGGTCATGGTGATTACAATCCGGAGCGGTTGGTTCAGCGCCAGACTCGGCACCCGGAAGTTCCCTTTTTCATCGCTTACCCTGAACGTAACCAAGGTAGTGTCCTGGGCCGTGTAGACCGCAATGGTGGCGTAAGGCAAGGCCTCTTTGTGGGTAGCGTCCCAGAGTTTCCCTTTCACCTCTCCTTTCTGGTTCTGGGCAGAAGAGACGGTTGAAAAGCAGAGGCAAAACAGGAAAAGAAAAGTGGGTAGAAGTGTTTTCATGAGCCGGAGATAGAGGAAAGAAAGTGACCGCACACTGGTGCAGCGTTCTGGTATTAATGTTAGGAAATTTCCGGCAGAGCACTTCTTTGGCCCTTTCACATTTAACAAACATTAACATTTAGGGATCTTTTGTTCACAACCCGTTTTCTGGAGAAGAAAGGACATAATCACCGAGGACCTTTCCATAGGCTCTCGCCTCACTGAAGTTGAAAACTTCAGCCCATGGTAGGTCCAAGTTGAAAACTTGAACCATGTTTTACTGCATTTCTTCACCGTTTCTACCACTTTCCCCAGTTCCAGTCTTTCCCGAGCGAGCCTCGCTTTTGGCCATAGAATAGCGAAACTAAGCGCAGAGGACACTTCAGGCCGAAAGGGCAGTGCGAGAGGGGAAGACGAGGCCTCGCGGCCGTGAGCGCTTACCAGAAAAGATGAAACAACACAGCACCTGCACCCACGCAAAAAACAGCCAAGCCAAGGGAACTCCGTAAGGCATGCACCAATTTATCTTCAGAAGCCAACTCTGAGCAGATGCTTCTTGAAAAGACCTCCGTTTAGAAGTTGATTTGACAAAAATAGCCCGAAAAAGAAAGCTGATATGTCACTCCAAAAAGCTCTTGATCTGCTGCACCAACGTAGCACCCGCCATCCAAGACATCACCAACACCACCACCAATCCAAACAACGTCAACAGCCTTGGATGTCGGTACTCGCTCATCAGACTCTTTTTGTGCGCCGCCACCAGCATAGTTCCAAGAGTAACAGGCAGGACAAAGCCATTCAGCAAACCAGCCCATACCAGCAACAGCACCGGCTTCCCAATGGACACGAAAATAACCGTGGAAACCACAATGAACCCAATAATAAACCAGTTCTCATTTTGCGCAATACGCGGATGAAAAGACTTGATAAACGAGACCGACGTATACGCAGAGCCCACCACCGACGTAATCGCCGCCGACAACATCATGATGCCAAACAGCTTGTAGCCAATGGTACCCGCTGCCAGTTCAAACACCGAGGCCGGTGGATTGTCAGGGTTCAGCACGTTGCCGCCTTGCAGCACGCCCAAGGTGGCTAGAAACAGAAACACCCGTATGAGAGAGGCCAGTGAGATACCAGATACAGCGCTCGTCGTCACTTGCCCCAAGGCTTCTTTGCCCTTGATACCCGCATCCAGCAAGCGGTGCCCACCCGCGAAGGTGATGTAACCGCCCACCGTTCCGCCTACCAGCGTGATAATGGCCGAGAAACTTATCTGTTCCGGCGCAAAGGTCCGGAGGGCTGCTTCCGCCACGGGCGGCGAAGAAACCCAGGCCACATACAGAATCAACCCAATCATGAGCACGCCCAGAACCTGCGCAAACCTATCCATGAGTTTACCGGCTTCGCGCACCAGGAAAATACCAATCGCCACTGCCGCTGAGATTACTGCTCCCGTTTCCACGGAAAGCCCGGTGAGCACATTAAGCCCCAAACCCGCGCCCCCTACGTTCCCAATGTTAAAGGCAAAGCCACCCAGTACAATCAAGAAGGCAATAAAGCCGCCCAAACCCGGCAACACCGCGTTGGCAATGTCCTGCGCCCGCTTCTCCGAAATGGCAATCACGCGCCACACGTTGAGCTGCACGCCAATGTCCAACAGAATGGAAAGCAGAATCACAAACCCGAAGCTCGCGCCCAGGCTTTGCGTAAAGACGGTGGTTTGCGTCAAGAAGCCGGGGCCTACGGCCGAAGTCGCCATCAGGAAAGCGGCACCCAGCAGCACACTCCAGTTTTTGGGTTGTTTCATAAAACGCTCTCGTGCAAGCGGCGGCCGAGTCTGGAGGCCGCCGCTTACGCCATGTTATCTGAAGTTATTTTTGCTGTATAATATAATCTGCAGTTACTGAAAATGCTGTATCTTTTTTCCCTAGGCGGGGAATTACAATCAAACCAATCCATTTTTTACCCTTGAATTCACCCTTTCTTAGATTAGCATCTTCTGCTATAAACTTGATAAAAGCAGTGTCTTGGGTTCCACTGACAACTTTAGTAGTATCAAAGTAAAGGTTTGACCAGCGGATGGAGTCCTGATGGAATTTGAATATCGGGCTTACACTATCTGAATTGTATAGTGTTTTATGGTTTGAAATAAATAACTTCAGTCTATACGTCTCACCATTTTGAACAGTGTCCTTCTCTGTGAATACGAAACCAAAGCTAGTAGTCTTCGGAAGGTTTTTATAGTTCTTATGCTTATTGTATTTAAAATCAAACTCTGATGATACATTCTTGTTTAACACAGAGTTTGCTGATTCGTTTATAGTATTCGCGGACTCACAGGAAGCAAAAACGGCTGTAGAAAGTAATAGAAGAAGTATTCTCATATATTATAATTCCATAAAACTAGACCGTAAACGCCTGTAGGGTGATATTCTCCTGAATAAGCGTTTCCCTAATGCGGTGGGCAAACGCCACCGCGTGCGCACCATCGCCGTGAATACAAACGGTATCTGCCTTAATAGGCACGTCAACGCCCTGTTGCGACCGCACTTTTCCATCTTTGACCATGCGCACCACCTGCTGCACCGCTTCGTGCTGGTTAGTAATTAAAGCGTTGGCCAATCTGCGGGAAGTGAGGGTGCCATCTTGCTGGTAGGTTCTATCGGCGAAGACTTCGTGGGCGGTTTTCAGGCCCAGTTTCTCTCCGGCCTTTACCAACGCACTTCCGGCAAGGCCATACAGCACCGCCTCCGGGATTACCTTGTACACAGCTTCGGCAATGGCTTCGGCCAAGGCAGGATTCATGGCGGCCATGTTATACAAGGCCCCGTGTGGTTTTACGTGGTGTAGCACGCCGCCTTCGGCTTTGATGAAACCGGAAAGCGCGCCTATCTGGTACACGGTCAAATCAAAGGCTTCCTCGGGAGAAACGGCTAGGTCGCGCCGCCCGAAACCGAGTAAATCCTGAAACCCGGGATGCGCGCCCAAGGCCACTCCCTGCCGCAAGGCTAACCGAACGGTTTTCTTCATCACCGCCGGGTCACCGGCGTGGAACCCGCAGGCAATGTTGACCGAGGTGACCAAAGGCAGAATGGCTTCATCATGGCCCATTTGGTAGACCCCGAAGCTCTCGCCCAGGTCACAGTTTAAATCAACGGTAAAGGTTGGGTTCATCTTTTCAATTGAAGGTGAATGGCACTCGCTAGGTGTTCCAGGATTCGCTGCTGCCGGTAGTACAACTCGTACGCTTCGGCCAGAGAAACCTGCTGGAAACGGATAACCCCGCCTGGTCGCACCTGCGCCAACACCGGCAAATCAGCGGAGATTACCTGGCCTATTCGCGGGTAACCGCCCGTGGTCTGGTGTTCGGCCATCAAGATAATAGGATTTCCGTTGGCAGGCACCTGTACGGTCCCAAAAGTAACGGCGCTGGAGAGCAGTTCTACCGGTTGGCTCAGCGGCAGCGCGGGCCCTTCTAGTCGATAGCCCATGCGGTCTGAGGCGTTGGACACCTTGAATGCCGCTTGCCAAAAGATTTCCTGCATGTTTTCGGAAAACAGGCCATATTCCGGTCCCGGTACTACGCGCACCGTGGGGTTTTCGGCGTACGCCGGAAGAAGTTCAGTGGAGAGGCCCCATTTAGACACCAGAAACGGTTCTTGCGCCGGGCTTTTCTGCTGCCAGAAATGAAGCTGTTCCAGAGAAATGACTTTCAAGGGCAGCTCATCGCCTTTCTGGAGGGCGCGGCCCTGCCATCCGCCAACGGCGGCCCGCGCGTAGGTAGCGGCACTGCCCATGATTAAAGGCACGTCAAGACCTCCGGCCACGGCCAGGTACGCGCGGCAGCCTTGCGCGGGTGTCCCGAACTCCAGCAAGGTGCCCTTCCGGAGAAAGATAGGTCTGTGAATGGGGGCTGATTGGCCGTTCAGTGTAGGGGAAAGGTTGGCTCCGGCTAGGGCAATCAGGCAATCTTGCTGGAACAGCAGGCTGGGGCCCATTAAGGTAATTTCTAGGGTTGCTTCGTTCTCTGCATTTCCTACCAAAAGGTTAGCAAGGCGAAAGGCGAAGGAGTCCATAGCCCCGCTGACCACCATGCCTTGCTTCTGGAAACCATGACGGCCCAAATCCTGCACGGTGGTGAGCAGACCGGCTTTTTCCACTTTAATGCCCACGCGTCTGACCCTCCTGTTTTAGGTACGTTTCCATAGAAACAGGCACAAAACGCACCACATCGCCCATCTGCAACAGACTAGGCACTTCCCGCTGAGGATCAAACAAAGGTAGCGGCGTGCGGCCAATCAGTTGCCAGCCACCCGGAGTTTCAAGGGGGTACACGCCCGTTTGCGCCCCGGCAATACCCACCGATCCGGCCGGAATAACCTTTCTGGGCATCTCTTTGCGGGGCGCGGCAATGCGGCTGTCCATGCCGCCCAGATACGGGAAACCGGGCGCGAAGCCAATCATGTACACCAGGTACTCGGGCTGGGCATGGAGAGCGATGACTTCGTCTGGACTAAGCCCTGCATGCTGCGCGACGAACTCCAGATCTGGCCCGAATGCACCGCCGTACACCACTGGAATCTCCTTGACCTGGGGGCGGTCAGATGAGACTGTGGATTCCAGTTGGGCCAGCATTTCGCGCAGGTTTTCTTCCACCGCGGCGTAAGGATCTTGCTGGCCTTTTTCACTCACCACCCACGAGTCATAGTAGATGGTCACGGTGGTAAAGGCGGGAACGTACTCCAGCATTCCGGGAAAGGAATGCTGGTCCAGGAACTGCGCCACGGCCTTTACCCGCTCATGCGTCTCAACCGCAATTTCTTCCCCCAGTTGCAGCACAAGGGCCGCATCTCCCAGAGGGTATATGTTGACGGATGAGGACAGAAGTGACATAGGTACATCTCCAGTTTGACCTTAATCTAACGAAAAAAGGCTGGAAATGTATCATGCTTAGGCGAACATCTTCTCGCTGGCTCTGCTGTAAAGGGCTTCGTTTTTGAAGGGAACCAATGCCAACTTGGTGGCTTGCTCGTATAATTCGGTGCGGTCTACTACGTTATCAGTCAAGATGCCGATGGCACCGCCTTTTTGCTTGGAGTTGGTTTGGCCAAACACCTGGTCATCGGCTACGCCGAGTTCCACGCCTTGTTTCACCAATTCTGCTACCGCCTGCGGCAAGAAGAACATACCGGAGCGGGCTTTGCCTACCAGGTTCTTGGTGCGCACCACAATCCAGGCGAAAGACGCCAGTTCTACGTGTAAAGACTGCACGCCGCCTTCAATGCCTACCCAGAAATCTGCCTCGGGGAAAGCCTCATACGCGTTGTTCATCCGGTTGAAGGCACCAGTCAACGTTTCGGTATCCGTGAGAGGTTGGTCTGCCACACCAGAAGGAACAGAGACAGATTCTACTAGAAATTCGTGCTGCGGAAACATGGCCTGTAACCCACTATATACCGCCTTCACTTTTACAGGATTGGTGGAGCCCACCACTACTTTTAGTACTACTTTATTCATCTCTTTTGTTTTCTTGACACGAAGTAAAGCAAAATTATTACATTTTACTACAACTAACACCTAGAATAATTTTTTTGTACGTTTTTTAGAAAAATACCGGTAAAATAGCCATATCTAAAGTACAATGCATTTAAAAACGGAATGCAATCTCATTTAAACCGCTGGCGAGATAACCGAATTTTTATAATTTTACCCAGAATGAAAAACAAGCATCTTCAGGCTTTCCAGAAAGGCCTCTTTTTTGTCTTTTTTGCCTCGGCGGTTTCCTGTATGAAGCAAGTTTCGCCTGCCAGCAGCAGCGCTGTTCCGGTAGTCCCCGGCGTCTCCAAAGAATTAGCCGATTATAGGATTTCGCAACTGAGCAAGATTGCCTATGACCTGCACCTCATACTTCCGGCCCGCAAGGAGGAACCGGTGCTGGCGTCTGAGGTTATCTCCTTCTATCTGAAAGAAAAAGGCCAGCCGTTGCAACTCGATTTCAAGGAAGCAGCTGATAAACTGAAGCAGGTAAAAGTGAACGGAAACGTGGTGCCGATAGAGCACACGCAGGAGCACCTGGTTATTCCGGTTAAATTCCTGAAAAAAGGCGAAAACCAGGTGGAGATTCAGTTCACGGCAGGTAACCTGTCTTTGAACCGGCAGCAGGATTTCCTGTACACGCTGCTGGTGCCCGACCGCGCCCGCACGGTGTTCCCCTGTTTTGACCAACCCAGCCTGAAAGCCACGTTCAAACTCACCCTAACCATACCGCAGGAGTGGAAAGCCATTGCCAACGCGCCGCTGCAGGATTCTGTGCTAAGCACCGGGCAGAAGACGTACCATTACCAGAATTCGGACCTGATTCCTACGTACCTATTCTCCTTTGCTGCCGGAAAATTTGACCACGTGGCGCAAACGGGAAACGGCCGCACCATGCACTTCCTGCACCGCGAAACTGATAAAGAGAAACTGCAGCAAAGCCTCTCCCCCATTTTCCAGATTCACCGTGATGCCCTTCAATTCATGGAGCAGTACACCGGCATCAAATACCCGTTTCAGAAGTTCGATTTTGTATCTATCCCCGATTTCCAGTACGGCGGCATGGAGCACGTGGGCGCGATTCAGTACAAAGCGGCCACGTTGTTTCTGGACGAGGGCGCGACGCAAGACCAGAAAATCTCCCGTTCCAGCCTCATCTCTCATGAGACGGCGCACATGTGGTTCGGGGATCTGGTGACTATGGAGTGGTTCAATGATGTCTGGATGAAGGAAGTCTTCGCCAATTTCATGGCTGATAAAATCACGCAGGTAGCGGTGGTCAACTCCAATTATGACCTCAAGTTTCTGGTAGATCATTTGCCCGCCGCGTACGGGGTAGATAGAACCGCCGGGGCCAATCCCATTCGGCAGCAACTAGACAACCTGCAAGACGCGGGTTCTATGTACGGCAACATCATTTACCACAAAGCTCCCGTCATGATGCGGCAACTGGAACGGCTCATGGGCGAAGAAGCCTTCCGGAAAGGTTTACAGCAATACCTGAAGAAATACGCCTACGGCAACGCCACCTGGCCCGACCTTATCCAGATTCTGGACAACCTCACTCCCGCTGACCTGCAAGCCTGGAACCAGGTGTGGGTAAACGAACCGGGCCGTCCGCAGTTTGACTACAGGCTGCAAACCGAAGGCAATAAAATCTCTAACCTCACCATCCGTCAGAAAGGCGAAGACGGTTCCACTCGTTTCTGGCCGCAGCACTTTGAGATTGCCTTGGTGTACCCAGACCGAATTCAGGAAATGACGGTGAACATGAACCAAGCCCAGGTAACGCTGCAAGAAGCGGTGGGCAAAGAGAAGCCGCTGTTTGTGCTGTTTGATGTCACGGGCCAGGGTTACGGTGTGTTTCCGGTTGATGCGCAAATGCTAAGCGGACTATACGGACTGAAGAACCCGGTCGCGCGCGCTTCGGCCTACATTAATCTGTACGAGAACATGCAGAATGGCCGTAGCGTCACGCCGTCCCAACTGCTGGACTTCTACCGCAGCGGGCTTTCCAAAGAAACGGAAGAACTCAACGTAAAACTGATCACCGGCCAACTAAGCGATATTTTCTGGCGCTTCCTTCCTGCTGCCCAACGGCCCACCCTGGCTTCGCAACTGGAACAGGAACTCTGGACCGCCATGGAGAAAACCAGCACTGCCAACGTGAAGAAGCTGTTTTTCAAAACTTACCAGAGCATTGCCCTAAGTTCTGCCGCCCAAAACCGCCTTCACCAGATTTGGGACAAAGAACAGGCACCCACCGGCATCAGGTTGTCTGAAGATGATTACACCTCACTGGCTTTGGCATTGGCCGTGCGCGACTACCCGAACAGTCCGCAACTCTTGGCCCGCCAGATGACGCGTATTCCTAACCCAGACCGCAAGAAGCGGCTACAGTTTATGCTGCCTGCGTTGTCAGGAGATGAGAACGAACGGGATGCGTTTTTCGCCTCGCTCAAAAAAGAAGAGAACCGCGAAGTGGAATCCTGGGTGCTGGCGGCGTTGGGGTATCTGCATCATCCGCTGCGGGCGGCTACGTCAGAGAAATACCTGAAAGAGAGTTTAGACCTGCTGGCCGAAATTCAACTCACCGGTGATATCTTCTTTCCGGCCTCCTGGCTTTCGGCCACCTTCGGGTCTTACCAGAGCGCCGGAGCCGCCACTACGGTACGCACCTTTCTACAGACCCACCCAGACTACAACCCCAAGCTGAAAGGCAAGATTCTGCAAGCGGCAGATGGCGTGTTCAGGGCCGAGAAGCTGGTGCAACCGGTGAAGTAATCAACATTTAAAATTCAAGGATAAGTGGTGGCTTTTAAAGAAGTTTGATAGCTTTGGCCGCAAGTACTATTTCAGAGGAAGAGAACAAATACTGACTCCGTTCGTTCTAAGCACAAAGTTTATGTACCTACAGAAATTGAATAACCCTTTTACACCTATGAAAAAATCATTCTTCTTACATACCGCCGGGCTGGCTCTAGTAGCAGGATTGGCCTTTACTTCTTGCAACCAGGCTCCCAAAGAAGGCGACCAAGCCACCATCACCGATCAAAAAGCCGCCGCTGATGCCACTGGCCAAACCTTTGTGGTAGATACCGCCGCCTCTTTGGTAGAGTTTACCGGAAACGGTGTAGGCAAAAACCATCCGGGCACCTTTAAACTTTCATCTGGGACCGTAGCCGTAGCTAATGAGCAGATTACAGGGGGCGAGTTCACCATTAACATCAAATCCCTGTCCTTGAAAGAACAGGGCGAAATGTTCCAGACAAAACTGAAGCCGCACCTCCTGAGCGGCGACTTCTTTGACGTCGAGAAATTCGGGACGGCCAAGTTTGAGATCACGAAGGTAGAGCCGTACAAATCTGATGGGAAAGACACCTCTTTGGTAGCGGGTGCCAACTTCAGCGTGAGTGGGAACCTGACCCTGAAAGGCGTGACTAAAAACATTACCTTCCCGGCGCGTATTGAGTTAGATGACAACACCATGGAAGCCGAAGCCAACTTCAACATTGACCGCCGCCAGTGGCAGATGAACTACGGCAACGACAAAACCTTAGGCGACAAGTTCATCTCCGAGACCGTGAACATAGAACTAGATTTAGAAGCGACCAGACAAGGTGGAAACGCTTCTGCTTCGGCCCAGTAGATCTATTCACCCGCTACCAAAAACAGCCCGAAGACGTACGTTTTCGGGCTGTTTTTGTAAAAGCGGGTCAGATATAGGCATCTTATTTGATAAGGTTTTCCTGCTGCATCTTGTTAACGGTGACTTCGGCAAACTTCTCAGAAAAAGACTGCAACCCTCCCGGATTGTAAGATTCTGACTGGGCAGACCACAGCAGCTTTTCAGAGGCAGCATCATACAGGTTCGTTTCCAGAAAATACACCTTGTCTTCGCGGTAATACCCTGGGTCAATCATCATAGGTCGCATATAGGTATAATAGCCCCTGAACGTACCGTACCAGCCAAACCGGGTGACCGGCGTGTAAGTAGTAGTACCTGGCACGTAGCGGGTTTCGGTTTCAGTGTTCACCAGCGCTACGGTTAAGATGGCATCGTGCCGGTCGCCTTTGATTTTGTCCAGGATGGCATCACCGGTGGTGTTCCCATCCCGCATAAGGGACGGCGGAATCAAGTCAATGCTCTTGGTAGCCGTAATGCCCCGCTGCTGCAATTGGGTTTGCAGGTGCGCCTCAATGGTTTGCCTTGCCACCGCGTTATCAGTTAGAGCCGCTACAATGACCCGGTTGAACGTAGGGGTGGTAACTTCCGGGCTTTTCCAGGTACCGGTAATTTGGGTGGCGGGCGCGCACCCTCCCGCAAGAACCACTAGCACTACCATCAGCCCCACCCAAGACTTCACACTTTTCACATAGCCTCTCAACATATTCATAATCATATATTTAAAACAAGTTTATCACTATCTTAAAAAACGGATTGGTTTGAAAATGGATACCAGTTTCTGCAGTTCAAGCGTTCCTTTCTCCTCCATATCCCATCAACCTCCTTGCCTTTAAAAGCAAAAGGTGCCTGAAACTATTTCAGGCACCTTTTTTGAAAAACAAGCCAAAAAACAAGCGTTACTACTTCTGCATCAGGAGATCTTTCACCGCCTGCGCAATGGCAGGCCATACCGGCGAGGTGGGCGCCACCAAATCAAAATGACCGGCATCTGGCAGCAGCACTAACTTAGCCTTGTTCTTTCTGGAAGAAGCCTGGTTCACAAAGTTCTGCGCTTGGCTCACCGGCACAATGGGGTCGCGGGCGCCTTGCACCGTTCGGACGGGTGTTTTCAAGGCCAAAGCAGGCGAAGGGGTTGCCTCAAGATAGCGTTGCGGCATTGAGGTGGGCAAACCGCCCATCAGTTGCTCCACCGCGGCATTGCAGCTTCCTTGCGCAGTGCTGTACGTAGATAGGTCAGGAATTCCGGCCAGTGAAACCACGCCTTTTACCTTTAAGGGGTTCTTGGTGTACAAAGGACTGGTTTTGGGCAAGTCTTTTCGGCCAGCGGCCCAGAGCGCCAGATGCCCTCCGGCGGAGTGGCCCATCACCAGCACCTCTTTGCCGGAAACCGGGAATTGTTTGGCTAATTCCCGCACATAATCGGTGGCTTGGGCGATGTCCTGGAAAGTGCCGGGGTAGCCGCCACCCAGGTTTCCTACGCGCCGGAACTCGATGTTCCAGGTCGCGAATCCGGCTTTAGTAAGGGCAGCACTCACATGGTTCATGTACTGGTAATTGTATTGAGAAAGCCAGCAACCACCATGAATGACCACTACCACCGGGAAAGGCCCTTTTCCTTCGGGCACCCGCAGCTCTCCAAACTGCAAAGAATCGGTACCATAGGCAATGCGTTTCCCGGCGGCAGGCGTAGGCAGTTGCATGAGATCTTGCCACGTGACCAGTTTGGCCGGTTGCGTTTAGGCTTTAACTGAGCCAATGTCCGTTAGAAAACAAGACATCAGAAGAAATAGAATGAGCTTCATGGTGCGCGTAAACAAAGTTCTAATAAGTAAAGAATAGGAACCTCAAAGGTTAGAAGAATGAAGGTACGAGCGGCTTTTCATTTTGAACGAGTATCTTGCCGATACTTTCTCTTAAACGGGAAGGAAAACGGTGGCAAAGGACGAGAGACGAAGGACAGAACGAAACTGCAACCGGCAGAACAGCTTTATAAAAGACAAGAAATGAAACGAGTAGTAGTAACCGGCATGGGTGCTTTGACGCCCATCGGGAATAAAGTGCCAGCATACTGGCAATCTTTGATTAACGGTGTGAGCGGCGCGGCGCCCATCACCCGCTTTGACGCCTCCAAGTTCAAAACCCGCTTCGCCTGCGAGCTGAAGAACTTCAACCCGTTGGACTTCATGCCCAAAAACGAGGCCCGCAAGAACGACCTGTACACACAATACGCGCTCATCTCGGTGGCCGAAGCGGTGCAGATGGCCAACATCAACTTTGAGAATCTGAACCGCAACCGGATTGGCGTGATTTGGGGCACCGGGCACGGCGGCCTTGTTACATTGCAGGAGCAGTTGCTGGAGTTCGCCGCCGGCGATGGCACCCCTCGGTTCAACCCTTACTTCGTGCCCAAGATGATTGTGGACATTGCGGCGGGCGTCATTTCCATGAAGTACGGATTGCGGGGCGTGAACTTCGCCACGGTTTCGGCTTGTGCCAGCTCCAACACCGCCATTCTGGAAGCCTTTAATTACATTAGATGGGGCAAAGCCGATATGATTATCACGGGTGGTTCCGAGGCTTCTATTAACGAAACCGGCCTGGGTGGTTTTGGGGCACTCAAGGCCTTGTCTACCCACAACGATGACCCGGCCACCGCTTCGCGCCCGTTCGACGTAAAACGAGACGGTTTCGTGATGGGTGAAGGCGCGGGTGCCCTCATTCTGGAAAGCTACGAAAGCGCCGTGCAGCGCAACGCCGTGATTCTAGCCGAGGTAGTGGGCGGAGGCATGGCCGCCGATGCGTATCACCTTACGGGCACCCACCCCGAGGGCGAAGGCGCCTACCTGGGCATGATGGAAGCCCTGGCCGAAGCCAACCTTTCTCCCGAAGACATTGATTACCTCAACTGCCACGCCACCTCTACGTCTATTGGCGACGCCAGCGAACTGATAGCCGTGGAACGGGTATTCGGGACCAATACGCACCTACACCTGAGCGCCACCAAATCCATGACGGGCCATTTACTAGGTGCTGCCGGGGCCATTGAAGCCATTGCATGTATCAAGGCAGTGCAGGAGAACCTCATTCCGCCTACCATCAACGTGACCGAACCAGAACCTGAACTCAGCGCGAAGTTTGACTTGACCTTGGGCAAAGCGGTTTCCAAGGAAGTGAATTACGCCATGAGCAACACCTTCGGGTTTGGCGGGCACATTGCCACGGCTATTTTTAAGAAGTTTGCTGAATAAGGCTTACTTCTGATTTTTTACAGTCTTTTCAATAAAAGAGCCCGGCAGCATTATGTTTCCGGGCTCTTTTATTGAAAAGGCTTGATAAATGATTGGGCAGAAACAGCTGTATCTTCTTCCCCCCCTTTGTCATCCTGAAAGGATCTTGGTGGCGAACAGTAGTAGCGTTTATTTGCAGCTTTTCTAGTTCGCACGCAAGATCCTTCCAAGATGACAAGGAGATAGTTTAAGTTATCCTGCTCTTAAAAGCTGTTCCGCTGGTTTTCTCTCAGAGTGCTGGCTATTTAGCAGAACTCACATTTTTCTCTACAGCTTGGTTGATAGCGTCTAGCAAACCGTTGGAGGGCAGGTCTTGGGCCAGTTGCCAGAACATGATGCCGCCTAATTCATGGCTTTTTACATACTCTACCTTTAGGCCCAGGGAGCGTTTATCGTCATAGGTGACAAAAAGCCCTTGCGCTTCATTATAGAGATAGGGTGCCTGCGCTTGCTCGTCCCAATGGTAAGTGTAGCCTTTAGATAAAAGCGTGGAAAAGTCTTTGAACGCTTCGGCAGTTTTGAACTTTCCCGTCTGGTAAAGGCCGTTGTTCACATTGGGCACTTGTTCCCAGATTCGGCCGTAAAATGCGGCCCCAATAATTACTTTCTCAGAAGACACGCCTTTCTTCAGGAGGTACTGTACGGCATTATTGGTGGACTCTGGCTGCTGAGGAGTGGAATACAGCGCGGTGTGGTGACCCGTTTTAGGTGAGGCGCCGTTGACTAAATCATAGGTCATCAGGTTTACGAAATCCACCTTTTTCATCACCTTCTTCCAGTCTATCGCCTCGTCCAGAAACTTCTGGAATCCGCCGGCGGCGAAACTGATGATGGCTTTCTTGCCCAGGCTGCGGCGCAATTCCTGCACCAACGCGGTGAAGTTGTCTTTATCTTCCGGAGCGAATTTGTGCCCGGGAAAACCCGCCACCACCGGATATTCCCAATCCAGGTCAATACCATCGGCTCCAAAATACTGATTCATTTTCTGCACCGAAGCGGCAAACTCCTTCCGCCCCGCGGAAGTAGAAAACACATCTGAACAGGTTTCGCAGCCGCCCCAACCGCCTAAAGAAACCAGCACTTTCAACTGCGGGTTCTTCTGTTTGAGCAATACCATCTTCTGCAGGACAGCGGAATCTGCTGGGTTTCTCAGTTTCAATTTATTTCCGTCAAGCAGTCCGAAGGAATAGATGATGTGGGTTAGTTGCTGCGGGTCATACGTATCCAGCTGCGCGGCATTACCGGCAAAATACGCGATGACCGCCGGGCGCGGCGGAGTTGCTTTCTGCGCCATTGCCGCAAATGACAAGAATAAGAGAAACAGAAAGATTCTGGTAGATTTTATCATCATGAATTGGAGGAATAGGCTCATTTTGTTTTTAGCCCTTTTTGCAGAAACCAGCTTAAAAGGCGCTCACCGTTCTGATCTACTTTCCAGAAAACAGGCCAGAATCAGTTATCCGGTTGAGCGCATCTTTTAGAAAGTAGTTTGGGCTTTTAACCGTACTCCTGCTTTAAGGCTGTTTCAAGTAAAACAGCCTTAAAGCAGGAGTACGGTTAATGAGAGAAAATTTGAAGTCCCTTTAGTTACCTAGTGCGGTGTTGGCGGCTTTCAGCAAGGACTTAGATTGGTCATTGGTATCGCTTTCCAGGCTCCACATCATCAGGCCACCCAGCCCCTGGTCTTTCACCAACTGGGCTTTCTGTTGAATCATGGGGTGTCCGTCATAGAAGATGCCATCATCTATGGTCAGCACGTTTTTGGTGTGCGCCGATGGATCTTTCAGCAAGATGCTTCTGAAACTTTCATAGGTGGTAAATTGCCATAAGTTACCCCAACCCACCTGCGTACCATCTTTGGGCATTTTGTAATGCAGACCGAACGCCGGAATGCCCAACACAATCTTCTCTTTCGGCATCCCGAAGTTTACCCACGTATTCACCAAGTCTGTCGCACCCCAGTAAGGAGAATGAGGTGTAGGCGCCAAATCTTCATAGCGGTATGGTTGAACATTTACCCAGTCAATTTGCGGAACCTTCGCGATGGCGCTCAATACACCGGTAGTCCAGCCGCCGGGTACCGAGGCGGTG
The DNA here is from genome assembly GCF_054956755.1 of Rufibacter sp. JT3400010. Lineage (NCBI taxonomy): Bacteria > Pseudomonadati > Bacteroidota > Cytophagia > Cytophagales > Hymenobacteraceae > Rufibacter > Rufibacter sp. JT3400010. The sequence goes on from NZ_JBUDXA010000003.1 coordinate 213,163, forward strand.
TAGAAAAATTTACCGTTTGGTCTTGGGGGCAAAGCGACTGGTATGGCCTTGAAAAACTCCTCTACTTTTGAAACTGGCTCTAAAACGCCTTCTGAGGTGTTGTTCAGGTACACATTGATGCCGTCAAAGCCATTGTTAGAGGCAAACTTCATGATGGTGGCAATGGCCGTGGCCTGCTTGGCCGGGTCTTTAATAACATTGAAGAAACCGTAATCGGCGTATAAACCACCACCGTTTAAGGTCACCATGTTGCCGGTTACATCCAGTAATACATACACGCCCGCATTATGCGCCGCTTTGATGATGAGAGGAATGTTCAGGTTCTCTAAGGTAGTGTCTACCAACGAGGCCTGCCCTGCCACCTCCCCCACTACCGCCGAGGAGATAACCAAGTGCGTCAGGTTGGCGAAGTTCACGTCATTGATGGAGCCGTTCTGCGTCAAGAAACCTACCATTTTCTTATTGTAGGTTTTGGGTACGAAAGGCTTGATCACAATCACGCCCGCTTCTCTGGAGTTGGTGACCCCGTTGCGGGTGGCTTCAAACTTGATGGTATAGTCTTTCGCCTCCGGGAAAAGGTACTTGAACCTTCTTTCATTTCCTACCTCAACGCCGTCCACAAACCATTTGAAGGTTGCGCCCTCGGCGGGCGACACCTGCAAATCAATGATGAGCGAGTCTGAGATATCAGTGGTGTAGGTGTTGGCCGTTGACCACCCGAAAATGCGCGGAATGGCCGTGCTTTCAAAAATGGGGTTTTCGTCATCCTCTACCTCGCAGTTGGTTAAGAAGAACAGGCAGAGAAAAGAGCCTAGAATGAGATTTATATAATTTTTCATCATAATCTGGTTAATTGCTTTGTTACTCCTTGCTTATTTATCCCACCAAACCCGAGCTGTCCAGACATCGCCGCCGGTTATTCTGCCTGCGGCTTCTTTCACGTTGGCTTCGTTCAGCAAATACTCGTTGACCGGGTACTGCATTCTTCTTGGCACCTGACCGTTAGACTGGTTTACACCGGGATCGCGGTTGCGGTAAGCCAGGTTAGGCAGCCCGGTTCTTCTCCAGTTAGCATATCCTTCCTGCGGGTTCAGGGCGAAATTGATCCACAGTTGGTTATTGATTTGCTCCAGCTCCTTGCCGGCCATTAAGGGGTTTGCTGCTTTGAAAGCATTGATGGTAGCCTGCGGTACTTCGGGGGCTTTGTACACCGTCATTTGCTTCACGCCAGCTTCCAGTGCTTTGCTGAAATGTTCCTGCGCCGTTCCGCCAGCATTCCAGCCTCTGAAAGCGGCCTCGGCTCTCCATAATTCCACCTCGGCATAACTCATGATAATATAAGGCGCATCAATGGCCGAAATGTATTTGGAAGGCTGCATCACTTGTAAGATGCGGGGAACCTCTGTCGCCTGACCGTTTACGTCTACGCTGATAGCCGGGCCTGTTCCTTCATAAGAGAAAGTACTGGGCGGCAGAGACATAGCGGTATAGCTGCCCAGTTTGCCACGTACCTGGTCAGTGATTTCGGTGCGGTTTTCGTCTTTCAGGTAAGAAGCGCCAAAGATTCTCAATCTTGGGTCAGAGGTGTCTTCCAGGTATTTGGCAAACGTGTTGACCATCCGGAAAGCGCTTTCAGACGGGGACACCGCCATGAACACATAGGAAACCCCGTTCCCGCCGAACACATCGCCCCCGAAAGGAACATTAATGTGCTGCATTACGGCCATGTCACTGTTGCTTTCCATAACGCCTGCGGCGATGGCTGCTTCGGCTTCTTCTTTCGCTTTAGATGGCTCCACTTTCACCAGGCGCATAGCCAGACGCAAGCGTAAAGAATTCCCGAATCTCCGCCACTTATTCACGTCTCCATTGAAGTAGAAGTCTTGGGTAACCGGGTCTCCGGCGGGGTTCAGTGCCTTGGTGGCGGCATCCAGCTCTTTAAAGAAGTCATAGTAAATATCGCGCTGGGCATCATACTTGGGCGTTAATACTCCTTCATGATAGCCCTTGCCGGCCTCAAAGTAGGGAATATCTCCGTACAAATCTGTCAACCGCGAGAAGATGTACACCTTCATAATTCGGGAAACGGCGTTGATATTCACCTGCGCCGGGTCACCGGTGGTGCGGATCACCATATCAGAGATGTTCTTCACTTCGCGTGGGTATTGGGTATCCCAAAGGGCGCTCATATACGCGTCGTTTTTCTGGCCCTTCCCTCCAAATTCAGTGGTAGCGTATTCGCCCGTCCACTGCTGCATCCAGTCACCGCCGTAAATAAAACCGTTCCGCCATTGCTCATACATGCCACCAGACAGCTGCAACTGGATAGTAGGCAGCATAAGGTTAGGATCCATTTGCGTGGACTTGGTAGGATTCTGGTTCATCTCCTCAAAATTGTCACAACTGCCCAAGGACAGGAGAAGCAAACCACTCAGTAAAAGCCTTATTTTCTTATATGTTGATTTCATACTAAATCTATGTATTGTAAATGCTAGAATCTGATTGATAAGTTAGCCCCAAAGCTTCTTCTGGACGGGATGGAACCGTACTCCAAACCTTGCCCGTTGCCATTGTTGTAGCTGGACTCTGGGTCAATGTTGGGTAGGTTGCTGTACAGGATAAACAGGTTTCTCCCCACAAAGGAGATAGACGCCGCCTGAATAGGTAATCTGCCATACAAGGTTTTGGGAAGGGTGTACCCGATGGTCAACTCTCTGAGTTTGGCGTAAGTAGCATCATAAATAAATGGCTCCGGTGAGTTAGACAGAAACGTGCCCCAATAGCTCTGCGGGTTCACAAAGGTGGTGTTCGGCTGGTAGTTAGGAGCTTCAGCGGTACCTACATTTACCACCCCTTTGCCTACGTAACCACCGGTTGGCTTCCAGTCAGCGGGGCTTGCCCCAGCGGCCAGCCTGGCTTCCTCAGAGGCATACCATTCGGCACGACCTTCCAGGGTTTCTTCAGAGGTTCCGTTGGTATGGGCAATGGCACTGCTCATGGAGTACACATCGGCGCCTGATTTAATGTCTACCAGAGCACTCAATCTGAAGCCTTTAAAGGTCAACACATTGGTGATACCAGAAGTCCAGTCATAGGTTCCTTTGCCTAATACCTCCTGCTCAGTGCCAAAAACAGGTAACCCGGCGGCGTTATGCACCACATTTCCTTCTGGGTCGCGCATCAGTTTCTTTCCTACAATGGTCCCGAAGGTTTCTCCTTCCTGCGCCATAATAGCGGCTCCGGCCCAGCGGGCGTTGGCCAGCGTATATTCTTTTACCTGCTCATGCAATTTTACCACTTGGTTCACATTGCGGGCATAGTTCACGATCACATCCCAGGAGAAAGCAGGGGTATTAACCACGCCACCTTTCAGCATAAGTTCCACGCCTTTGTTCGTAATTTCACCGGCATTGATGATTGCGGTGTTATAACCACTGCTAGACGGAATAATCAAAGGCAGAATCTGATCGGTGGTTTTCTTGCTGTAATAGGTTAAATCCAGCTGCACTCTGTTTTCCAGGAACCGGAGGTCGGTACCGAATTCATAGGTGAAGGTCTGGGTAGGCTTCAACTCCAGGTTAGGAACGCTGGTATTGGAAATCTCGCCCAGCGGTTTGCCTAACAGGGAGAAATTCTTCAGGCCATAGGTTAAGCTCAACTGATATGGATCAGTGTCACCGCCTACTTGGGCCACGGAAGCGCGAAGTTTACCAAAGGAAAGAATAGGGCTTCTATCTAATAGGTTCGTGAACACGAAACTTCCGGAAAGGGATGGGTAGAAGTAAGAGTTATTGCCTTTGCTCAAGGTAGAAGACCAGTCGTTCCGGGCCGTTACATCCAGGAAGTAGGTGTCTTTGTACCCAGTCTGGATGGTGCCGTACAGGGAGTTGATCTGTTTGCGGAACAATCCATAATCATTGCTCTGGGTGGTGAAATTGGTAATGGCCTGAATGCCTTCCAGTACAATGCCAGAACCGGTACTCATCTGGTTTTCGGCCCGGCGGTGCATAATGTTCCCACCCACAAACGCCGTAGTATAGAAGTTATCTGTAAACTGCTTGTCAAACTTTAGGAGGGCTTCATAGTTGTTTTCCGCTACGTGATTGGATTGCTCCTGCAGCGCACCGGTTTCCCACAGCGGGGTTCCTTTAGGCGAGAAGTTGGTGTACCGGAAATCATAGAAATCTGTACCGCCGCGTAGTTGCAGCTCCAGCCAATCTGTGAAGTCATAGTTCATTTGCAGATAGCCAATCACCCGGTTCCGTCTGGAGGTGTTGGACATCTCATTGATAGACCAGTAAGGATTGATACGGTAGGTATTCCCGTTCCAGTCCTGGTAGCGGCCAAACGCATCTTTGTAGCCTTCAGAAAGCCAGCGCTGGTCAAAGTTAGGGGCAATCCCGATGATGGCCAGCCCCACGTTGTTGGGGTTGTCTGACAAGGCCGGTCTGTTGTCTACTTTTTCAGTGATATAGTTCACCTTGCCATTGATGGAGATTTTAGAGCCCAGCTTCATGGTGCTGTTAATAAGGAAGGTGTTTCGGGCCATGCCGGTCTTAGGCACTATGTCTTTGTTGTGCATGTCAGAAACAGATACCCGCACCGAGGCATTTTCAGTTCCGCCGGTGAAAGCCAGCGTATTAGTGAAGGTAGAACCCGTCCGGAAAAAGCTTAGGATGTTGTCGTTTACCAGAGAATACGGCTTCATTTCGCCGCTGTAAATCTGTAAGCTGAGGTTTGGATCTAACTGAGGGCCCCACGCCGACTGGGTGTTGTTGGCGTTGGCCTCCATGGGCAGAATACCATCCCGACCCTGTCCGTATACTTTCTGGTAATCGTCAAACTTAGACAATACCCTTTCAGCAGTATAGTTGCCAGTGTACTCTACGCCAATTCCTTTTTGCTTAGCTCCGGTTTTGGTGGTAATCATGATAACCCCGTTTGAAGCACGGGAACCATACAAGGCAGCCGCAGCACCCCCTTTCAACACTGACACAGATTCAATATCATCTGGATTAAGGCTGGACAAACCGTCTCCTAAATCATACCCGCCCCACTGCCCGGCTCCACCCGCTGGGGTATTGTCCATGGGTACGCCGTCAATGATGTACAAAGGCTGGTTGTTGCCGCTTAATTCTGAGTTACCTCTAATGATGACCCGGGAAGAACCAGAAGGGCCAGCCGTGGGGGTAGAAATATCAACCCCCGCCACTTTACCGGAAAGAGAGTTGATCACGTTGATTTCTTTGGCGGTCGCCAATTCACTGCCTCCTACCTGTGAGATGGAATAACCCAAGGCCTTCACGTCTCTCTTGATACCCAAAGCCGTTACCACCACTTCTGACAAGGCCGTCACATCTGGCACCAACGTAATCGTAATGTTAGACTGGCTACCCACCGTTACTTCCTGCGGAATATAGCCGATAAAGGAAAACACCAGCACACTGCCCGGCGCGGCTTGTATGCTGAAACGGCCACTTACATCTGTGGCCGTGGCGGTGGTGGTTCCCTTAACCAGGACGGTAGCACCGGGGATAGGGGAGTTATCTTCGGAAGACAAACATTGGCCCGTAATGACGGTGGTTTGCGCTTCTGCCCGATAAAAGACAACAGTCAGCATCATCAACATGACTGTTATACATTTCTTAGGAAAAGTAAAAGTTTTGTTCATACATATGGGATTTTACAAATTGAATAGTGGGAGAGAAAGGCTACTGAGTTCCTAAGATAATTTAAAAAGTTACCATTAAGAAAGAAGTGTCAGAGTGCACTTTATTAAAATTTCTTCTAAAATAAATGATAGAAAGAAACCGTCACTATCATTAGCATAGAGATAGTTGAAGTGATCAGAAGAGTAGGAATTTGGCAATCTTGCCTACTACTTTATTCTACCAGGTATTTGTTTGAATACACCAGGTTATCTGCTTTTACCTGAATCAGATACATGCCTTGGGGCAGACCAGGCAGTTCTATTCTATCCTGTCGCTGTTTATTCCTGAAGGCCTTGTCATACACTTTCGCGCCCTTCATGTCTCTGATGTCAATTTTCACTTTATTGGTGGTTTCGGGGAAAACCAGGTACCCGATGGCAGGTAGTTTAGCCGGATTGGGATATATATGAATCTGGATAGGGTCTGAACCCTGCGGGGCAGAGCCGGTCACTCTTTTAAGAACCTGATGAATGGTATTTAGCAGCGAGAAGTTTCCGGTAGCATCCTGGGCCAGTTGCCAGATCATGATACCGCCGTACTGCTGTTCCACTACATATTCTGCTTTGGCCCTGATGGTAGGAATGCCGTTGTAATAAATGGTGTTCCCCACCTGGTCCTGGTTTTCTGAACCCGGATACCGAGCAATGATTTCGGCGAAGCCCATGCCCTGGTTAAAATCTGCCCCAAAACCGTAGCCATAAAAAGGTACCCCTAAGACGGCTTTCTCTTTCGGGAGCCCGCGGCCTACCCAATTATCCAGACAGGCTTTGGCAAACTCAAAGGAAGAATGCTGCCCCGGACGGGCAGGTGCCCACGGCCCGGTTTCGTCATAGGCCATGATGTTGATAAAATCAAAATATTGGAAAGTCTCGCTGGATACGGCATTGCCGCCGTTGGTATGCGCCAAGGCCGCAGTAACCAGCTTGCCTTGCGGCTTCAAAGCCGCAGAGAGGTCAGCAATGAATTTGCCGTAGTCACTGTTAATGGCAGGCCCTTCCAAATCAACATCTATGCCGTCCAGATTATGCGCGGTTAGATACGCCGCAATTTTACTCACGAAACCGGCCCGTTGCGCATCACTGATTAAGTTGAAGTAAACAGCATACATGCTGGGGTTAGACGAGATAGCGCCACCCCCAATAGAGACCAGCACTTTCACCTTCTGGGCGTGCGCCAATTGGATCAACGTATTGTTTGCCGCATTAAAACTCAGGTTACCGGCTGCATCTGTATTCTCAAAGGCAATATTGATGTGGGTTACCTTATCATAGGCAATGTTTCTGGCAATAGCATTGTAATCTAACCAGTTAGGCAGGTACGCCACCACTTTGTTCTGCGCCTGCACGTGCCAGGTAAGAAAAAAGATGAAGACAAACAGTCCCTTAGCTTTCTGTAATTTTTTCATTGCCTGTTTATCTTGAAGGTGGGGTGAAGTATTAGTTAAAGCTACTCTTTTCTTTCTGAACACAAATGGGAACCTACTAAACTGCTCTTTATTGCAAAGGACTAAGAATACCGGGCATGCCAGTGGATTTTCTGATGTCCATCCGGGTTATGCCCTGCTGTTTAGGAGCTTGTTTTGCAGAATAAGGCCGAAAACAGTTACCTTTTCTGCAGACCAATTCTAAAGGCGCTACTTAGAGCTTCACTTCTTTCTGCCCTTCGTTTACGCCTTTCAGGAAGGTGATCAAGCCTTTCATGTAGGTTTGCTGGTCATCATAGAAAGCCATGTGGCTGCCTTTGGGGCAATACAGGTACGAACCGTTTTGCACTTGCGTGGCCATCCATTCCATGTGTTTGGGGTCCATGGTGTCAAACTCAGCGCCTACTGACAAGGTGGGCACGGTGATGTTCTTCAAATCTGCTTTGCGGTCCCATCTCTCCAGTTTCCCCGAAATCCCGAATTCACTGGGGCCTTGCATAGTCACGTAGAAGGATTGGTTTGTTTTACCCAAGGAGCGGGTCACGGGCTCGGGCCACTCGTTCATGGGCAGGCGCAACACGTGTTTGGCGTAGAAGTGAGGCATGAGCAATTCCATGTACTTGGGGTTCTGGAAATCCTTTCGGGCTTCAATGTCCCTGATCTGCACCAGCACCTGCGGGTCCATCTGCTTGGCTAGCACATCATCGGCATACTTGCCATAGTCAATGGCGCTGGACATCATGTTGGAGATGATGAGGCCTTTCAGGTTCTGCTGGTACTTGAGGGCGTACTCCATAGCCAGAATACCACCCCAGGAATGCCCCAACAGATAAAAGTTCTCTGGCCCCAGGTTCAGCGCGGTACGCACTTGCTCTACTTCCTCTACGTAACGGGGCAAATCCCACATGGTGGTGTCCTGGGGGTTGTCTGAGTTGCCGCAGCCTAACTGGTCATAATAGATAAACTCGATACCCTCGGCAGGCAGGAAGCTTTCCAGGCATTCAAAGTATTCGTGCGTGGCACCGGGGCCGCCGTTGAGTAAAAGCAATTTTATCTTGGGGTTATTACCTACGCGTTTGGTCCAGACGTTGAAGGTGCCTTTGGCGGTCTGAATGGGAATCATTTTCACGCCCCCGTCCTGCACGCCCTGTTCTGTCTGGGCGAAATATGCTGCGGTGGAGGACGTAGCTATTTCGGGCGCGTTTTTCTGCTGAGAGCAGGAAAACAGAAAGCCTAGCACAAGCAGGCTGGCGTAGGGTAAAAGTTTTTTCATAGGGCAAAGTTTATGGGGTTGCATTTGGTTCTAAATAGAAAGGATACTCTTGCGGCCCTGCGGGGAAAGCTCAGCCTGTACTTTTTTACCTCAAGACAATTAAGACAAAAGCAGCAATGATTTCCTCTGCACGTCTCTTCTTTAGAGCATGTCCTTATTATACAGACAGACTATAACAGAAACAGTAACAGCTAAATATAGGCTAAAAAATTTGTAGTCCGCTTAGGGGTAAGGAAAGAACTCTGTGTCTATACTTTGGAAAATGCACAAGCGCTTGGCATTCTTTTCAAATAACCCTACGATGTACCCCGTGAAAGGGCTTTCTCTCGTGCTCGCATGTTCCTGATTGAATCAGGTGCTTGCCACGAAATAGAGGAGACCAGTCCTTAAGCGGACAACCAACCCCGTATCTTTTTGAAATTGAATTGAATTGAATTGTTTTGAATTTCTACCACCTAGAAGTTAAGCCATTGTGCCATGAAAAGAACCAACATCCTTTTATTTTTACTACTAACTACTTTCACCAGCCTCAGCCTGTCTTCCTGCTCCAGCGATGACGATAAAGAAGCACCTGAAGCCGACCCTTGTGGCTTAAAAAATGAAACCGAGGCCTTTGAAAAAGCTGTAGATGCTTATTATGAGAATCAAAGCGTTGCAAATTGCCAAGCCTACAAACAGGCCACGGTCAATTACCTGGAAGCTGCCAGAAAATGTACCCTGTTGGATGCTGCCACCAGAAAAGAATTGGAGGAGACTTTAATTGCCGTGACTTCAGGTCTTAATTGCAACAACTAGGCAATTACCCTTTTTGCTGCCACAAAGAGCAAAAACCTGACTTGCCGGTTTACCCATAAGAATGAAAAGAGCCCGTGAACTTACGTTTACGGGCTCTTTCCTTTAAAACACATTTATAACAGACTTCATCCATCTGCTCTATTTTGTGTTTATGGAAATGTCTTATTATCGCCTTAGAACACTTAACACCTAGTTAAATACTAGAATAATACAGTTTATAAAATTCATTCTTCAATTAGAAAAACGGAAAACCCAACCTTCAGCTTTAGATTAAAACTCTGTCAACGCGCCAATATTAAGCTTTTACCATACAACAAGCACAAAACCACATCTACTCACGCCCAGGATATTAAAGGTGAAGTTTTACGTATTTTATAAAATAATGATACTAATATTCATTTATAATTTACTTAACCCATTAATATGATTTTTCTCTTTACACCTTATCTACCACATAGCAAATATGAGTTTAAAGCGCCTGGGGCAACATTCGCCTTCACTTAAGTTTTTTTATTGCTATCAACCCTTAGAAATATCATAGTTCTGGATTAAGGCTTAGTTTCCTGTTTTTTACTCATGACACCCCGTAATATTGTATCATAATAAAGAGCAAAAGGAAATGAACACAACCGGGTTACATCTGAATAGTACTTCTCAACAGTCACAATCTTTCATTAGCTTGTCAACTGCAAAGAAACCTGGGGGACAAAAGTCCCAAAATATCTCTGTTTCGTCTAAAAATTACTCTACCACATCTATCCACAATTCGGTAGAATTCATGAGCAATCCCCTTACCGACGGGTTTGTCTTAGACGGTTATTTTTTAGGAACATTCGAATTTGATTCCCTTACCGGACACCCGGGCATAAGATACTAAGACTTCGCCGCATTTGTTGGTTTATTACCAACAGCTTCCTTACATATCCCCCAAACCTAAAGAGCCCAGAAACAGATGTTTCTGGGCTCTTTCTATGATATCAGCTCTAAAACAGTTAACTCTATGAGTTAGGTGCTTCCTGATTCAGCAGCATCTAACCCTGCAACCACTTACAAAAGCCCCTTCGGCGGCTAATCAGAGGTTTCTAATTCAAATAACTCTTCTACTCCTTTCTGAAGCACTCTCGCTAATTTGAGCGCCAGCACCGTGGAAGGCAGATACTTATTTGTTTCAATAGAAATGATGGTTTGCCTGGAGACTTGCACCAATTCTGCTAACTGGGCTTGGGTAAGTTGTTTTCCGACCCTTTCCTCCCTGATGTAGTTCTTCATTAAGTCATTTCAACTTAACATACAGCATGTAATGGAATCTGGCTATAAAACCGAACCAGAAAACCAACAAGGAGGCAACTAACAAAAGTAGCACTACTTCTCTCTCATTTTCACTCCCTAATAGCAGCCATGAAATAAAACCGCAGATGGTGAAGAGTAACTGAATCAAAGCCGCCATTTGAAAGCTATTTACTCTAATGCTTTGAATCATTTCATCTTCTATTTTCTCTTTTGCAAAAGCTATGCAATAGAACCCTCCTAAAAAGCCGAAGAAAGAAATGGAAGCTACAACCATGTTAAGCACATGGTAATCACCTCCCCCTAATAGAAAGACAAGAAGTTGGGTAATCACACCCCTTTGCATCAATAGCCAAAAGATGAAGCCTAAAGGAATCAACACAATTCCTATTTTCTTAAATTGGTGGGGAAGTAGTAGATTCATAAAGGATAGCTTAGTTGATGAGTTGCTTAAATGTAAAGCAAACTTTACATTTAAGCAACAAGCCTTTCAAAGCACTTTTTAAGTTAGCGGATAACAACCTACGCCTCCCAAACCAAGAGCCCGGAAACTCACGTTCCCGGGCTCTTTTCATAAAATCAGCGTTAAAACAGACCTAGTCCATCAGCTTCTTGTAACGGATGCGCTTCGGCTCAACATCGCCCAGGCGTTTCTTCTTGGCTTCTTCGTAGTCTGAGAAGTTTCCTTCAAACCAAACCACTTGGGAGTCGCCTTCAAAGGCCAGGATGTGCGTGGCGATACGGTCCAGGAACCAGCGGTCGTGGCTAATCACTACGGCGCAACCGGCGAAGTTCTCCAGGGCGTCTTCCAGGGCACGGATGGCGTTTACGTCCAGGTCGTTGGTAGGCTCATCCAGCAGGAGCAGGTTGGCACCTTGCTTCAGGGTCATGGCCAGGTGCACGCGGTTGCGCTCTCCACCGGAAAGCACGCCTACTTTCTTCTCCTGGTCACCACCGGTGAAGTTGAACTTGCTCACGTAGGCGCGGGCATTCACCTGACGGCCTGCCAACAACATAGTCTCGGTACCACCTGAGATGGTTTCAAAAACAGACTTGTTCGGGTCCAGGCTTTCGTGTTGTTGGTCTACGTAGGCGGTTTCTACCGTTGGCCCTACGGTGATGGTTCCGGCATCGGCGGCCTCGCGGCCGGTGATGAGGCGGAACAAGGTAGACTTACCGGCACCGTTCGGCCCAATGATTCCTACAATACCAGCGGGTGGCAAATTAAACGTTAAGTCTTCAAACAGGAGTTTATCTCCGAAGGCTTTAGTCAGTCCTTCGGCTTCAATCACCACGTTCCCCAAACGCGGACCGTCTGGGATGAAGAGTTCCAGTTTCTGCTCTTTTTCTTTGGCTTCTTCAGAGGCCATTTTCTCGTAGTTGCCTAAACGAGCTTTAGACTTAGCTTGACGTGCTTTCGGGCTCATGCGGGCCCACTCCAACTCACGCTGTAACGTCTTCTGGCGCTTGCTCTCGGTTTTCTCTTCTTTGGCTAAACGCTCGGCTTTTTGCTCCAACCAGCTGGTGTAGTTGCCTTTCCACGGAATACCTTCGCCACGATCTAGCTCCAGAATCCAACCGGCTACTTTGTCCAGGAAGTAACGATCGTGGGTTACGGCAATCACGGTGCCTTTGTATTGTTGTAAGTGTTGCTCCAGCCACAGCACAGACTCGGCGTCTAAGTGGTTGGTAGGCTCATCCAGCAGCAACACATCGGGCTCTTGCAGCAGCAGGCGGCACAGGGCCACGCGGCGCTTCTCACCACCAGACAGGTTGCCTACAATGGCTTCGCCCGGAGGGGTGCGCAGGGCATCCATGGCGCGCTCCAGTTTGCTGTCCAGGTCCCAAGCCCCCAGGTGGTCCAGTTTCTCCTGCACTTCGCCCTGGCGGGCCATGAGTTTGTCGAAGTCGGCGTTCTCATCGGCGAAGGCTTCGTTGATTTCTTCGTACTCTTTCAGGAGAGCCACCGTTTCAGCGGCACCTTCCTGCACAATCTCCATCACGGTCTTGGCGGGGTCTAGTTGCGGTTCCTGTTCCAGGTAACCCACAGAGTAACCCGGCGAGAACGCCACATCGCCCTGGTACTGCTTGTCTACCCCGGCAATCACCTTTAAAAGGGAAGATTTACCCGAGCCGTTCAGACCCAACACGCCAATTTTAGCGCCGTAAAAGAAAGAGAGATAAATGTTCTTGAGAACTTGTTTCTGCGGCGGGTAAATCTTACTTACCCCCGCCATGGAGAAGATAATGGTTTCGTTGCTCATGAATATAGGATAGATTCTGGTATGTGTGCTGGCCTAAAACAGTTCTGGGGTATTTTCAGAAAAACGGCCCCTAAACGCCACAGATAACCTTGTGCCCCAAAATCAGTATGCAAACAGATGTCAGGGTGCGCGTGTTTTCTGCCAATGGGCACAAATATCGTAAATTTTGGCACGGCCGAGTTATGAAAATTGGCGTTTATTCATAAACTTGTACCAAAATAGACTTTAATTTTTTCAGTTAATTATCCAGTTGATGGAAACCAAAGATTTGTCTGAGGAGGCCCATAAGTACGGCTACATTGAAGGTAACCAGGTGTGGTTGAAGCCGTTTATGAATTTTCCGGCGCGCCAGGTAGGCGACGTGAAGGAGGTCCCCGAAGAATCATTACAATACTTCGCAAACCGATTTGAGAACTTCAAACAGAAGGTAGACAGCCTTTTGGAGAAGATTGAAACCTCTGAGAACAAAGGTTCTTTCTTGATGAAGGTGTTGCACCTGAAGGAGCAGATTGAGAAGTATGACGCCATTGGCGACTTTGAATCTTTGCACCATCGTTTGTCTGCCGCTGAGGAGGAAATCAAAGAAGCCATTGCCCGCAACCGCGATAAGAACCTGGCCACCAAGATTACGCTCATTCAACAGGCCGAGGCCCTGCAAACCAGCATTGACTGGCAGGAAACCACTGACAAGCTGAAGGAGTTGCGCCAGAACTGGATCAAAACCGGTCCGGTAGACAAATCCTTGGCCGAGGAACTGGAAGAGCGCTTCAAAACGGCCGTGGAGGTTTTCTTCACCCGCAAGAAAGACTTCTTCCAGGACAAGAAAGACATGCTTTCCCGCACGGTAGACAAGTACAAGGCGCTGATTGCGCAGTCTGAAGCGGTCAAGAACTCTGAGGAGTGGGAAGAAACCAGCAAAAAGCTGAAAGACCTGCAAAACCAGTGGAAAGAGATTGGCGGCACCCTGCCCCGCAAAATGTCCAATGACCTTTGGAACAGTTTCAGGGCGGCCAACAACCATTTCTTTGAGCGCCTTAAAAAGCACATCAACAGCCAGAAAAACGAATCCAAAGACAAGTACCTGGAAGACAACCTGGAGAAAAAGCGTTCACTTGTGGCCCAGGCCGAAGCTTTGTTAGACGAACCCGTGCAACAGGCCGTTCCTAAAGCCAAAGAACTACAGGCCGCCTGGAAAAAGGTGGGCCCGGTAAAACAGGAAGAGTCTGACGTGGTCTGGGAAAGCTTCTTGGTGGCTTGCGACAAGATATTTGAACTGAGCAGCCTGGAGCATTTCATGCGCAAGCGTCCGTTGCCCGAAGGCAAGAATTCTGAGAATGACCAACTGCACGCCCGCATCAATGCCCTGCGGGATTTCATCAAGTATGACAAGCAGGAGCTGGAAGTGCTGGAAACCAACCTGGGCCGGTTAAATCCAAATCCGGGGAATGAAACGTTCAGGGCCATGCTGGAAGGCAAGATCAAGAACTTCAACCGGAAGATTAGAACCAAAAACGAACTGATAGAGCTCCTGCGCAAAAAGTCTGGCGTGCAGAGCAACAAAATTGCCTAAACCATTCGTAAGCCGTTAGAAATTGTCCTAAATTCTAACGGCTTACGCTATGAGAAAATACTTTCTATTCTTTTTCCTTTCTCTGCCCTTTCTGGCGCAGTCCCAGAACATTAAGGGGCCTTATGTAGGCGTTACTACCCAATTACAGAACACCTGGGTCATCAATGACGAGCAGTACGAAGATGTGAACTACAAGCACCGCTCCACCACCAAATGGGCGCCTTACGGGTTTGTAGTCGGTTACAAATTCAACGAGAACCACAACGTACAGGCAGAAATCTACCGTTCGCACCAGGGCCAAAAGTTTGACTTGATAGACATAAACGGTGATAAATCTGGCGAAAAGGAAATTGATCTGGTCTACTACAACATTCCGCTGCTCTTCAAATACACCACTGCGGGCAAAGTGCGTTTCAACTTTCAGGTGGGGCCGCAATTAGGCATTTTACAGAAAGGCACGGAGCGTAACAGTTTCTCCCGCACGGCTACGTACCAGATCAAAGAAAGGACGTTTTCTGTACCGCAAGGGAATTACCTGCTGGCCAGCACCCAAGACAGTGACCGCAGCAACGCCAACGTAGGCGAGTTTAACCAATATGATCTGGGCGTTTTACTGGGAACCGGTGTGGAATACAGCCTCGGCACCAACTTGATTCTAACCGCGAATCTTAGGTACAGCTATAATTTTGTGAACATCCGCAATGAAGAGCACATTGAAGATTTATCCCGCGACTCAGACTATTACGTGCTGCGCCAGAACATGGTAGCCGGTGTGCAACTGGGCCTTAACTACCTTTTCAACACCGGTGACGGCACCAGCCGTGCCCGCCACGAGTAAAAAATCAAACTCGCAACTAAACATTTTACTAGTTTGCGCGTTGTGTTTTAGCATTGCAAGAGAACTGTAATTATAAGATAAATTTGATTTCTCAATCAAAATCTTATTTTTGCGCCTCGTTCACCTCTGCAACTTGTTTGTATAGCTATACTTTAAAAGCGAATTTACTATGTATTGGACACTTGAACTTGCCTCTTATTTGGAAGATGCGCCTTGGCCAGCTACCAAAGATGAATTAATTGATTATTCTATCCGCTCTGGTGCTCCCATGGAAGTGGTAGAAAACCTACAGGCTTTGGAAGACGATGGTCAACCATATGAGAGCATTGAAGAGGTTTGGCCGGATTATCCTACCAAAGAAGACTTCATGTTCAACGAAGACGAATACTAGCATACTTGGGAAGTAAGAACTAGGAATTGCTTATCTGCCATTTCAATTCTTAATTCCTGATTCTTACTTACCTTGAGCATTTTAGAAATAAAAGATCTGGTTGCGGGATACGACGAGCGCGTACTTCTCCGCAACCTTTCTTTTTTAGTACCCGCGCCATCCTTCGTGGCTATTATTGGGCATAACGGCAGCGGCAAATCTACCCTCCTGAAAACTCTTACCGGCCAGGTTCCTTACCAGGGACAAATTCTGGTGCAGGATAAGCCATTGGTCACGCGCGCCGGCGCCCTTGCCCGCTCCCTCTCCTACCTTCCGCAGAAAAACAACGTGACCTTTCCCATTAAGGTGCGTGAACTAGTAGTCATGGGTTTGTTCCGGCAGAAGCGTTTGCTGGAGCATTATACCGCCGCAGACTATACCCGTGCGGAGGCCATGCTGGAGCGGCTGCATATTGCACACCTCAGCGAGCGCACCTTCACAGACTTATCTGGAGGCGAACAGCAGTTGGTCTGGCTGGCGCAGCTGATGCTGCAAGACGCTCCTATTGCCTTACTGGATGAACCCACCCAGCAGTTAGATGTCTACCACAAGAAAAGAGTTTTTGATTTAATGGCAGACTGGGTGCGCGAAGAACAGAAGACTGTGCTCTGTATTACCCATGATTTGCTGAACCTGCTTCCGCTGGAAGGCTACCTCCTGAACATCTCCCAACCCCAGCCCACCCTGCAGAAACTCTCGCCAGAAACCGTGCTGGCCCAGCAGCGCTTTCTGGAAACCCAGTACCTTGTAGCCAGCAGATAAAGTAAACCTGGCGTGTACAGTTAACTGGAAGACAAGCGTTTTTGGCCTGTGTTCCTGAAAAAAGCCAAAAACGGCAATCCGCTTACTTACTAACCCAGCGCGTTTTAAAAGGAAGATTATTGAATAGGTACCCAAATGTCTTCTTCAGAAGCAGGATTGGTATGGCCCAGGTATTTACTGCCCATCACCTCAAAATGTGGCCGGTGGGCTAATGCGAAGCCTGAGGCGGGCAACCAAACGTCAAAAATGAGGTGGGCCGTTTCATGAAATTCACGGGAGAGTCCTTTGTGTACAAACACCGCATAACGTCCGGCGGGAATGATACATACTTCCAAACCTTCCGGAACAGACGTTACCTCCTTCACCTCTACCGCAGCCCATTTCTCAAAAGGAGTAGTAGGCATAAAGGTCTGACTCCCCAAACCAGCCGGGAAAAATTGCACCGAATACAACTCCTGCCCTACCGTATGCTCAATTTCCTTGCGCCGAGGCATGAAAGAACGCCATAGTAGGCTGGCACTATCTTCAGCCAAACAGGTAGTCATACGCAGGCCCACTAATTTCTTCTCTTCTAAAAAGACCAATTTAGGCTCCTGCATGCGCTCTTGAGTTTATAAGAAGGAACCAACCGGTTTTAAGAAGGAGAATTACCGGAAGAGGGGCGTTCTGCGGCCAGAAAAGCCTCAGCCAGCACCAAGTCTTCTGGGGTGGTGAGTTTTATGTTACGATAGCTTCCTTCCACCAGCTCTATTTTGTGCCCAAAGCGCTCCACCACAGAGGCGTCATCGGTGAAGAGGGGAATTTCTGGCTGGGCGTAGGCGCGGCGGAGCAAAGGCAATCGGAAACACTGGGGGGTTTGCACCAGCCGGTAGGCGGTTCGGTCTACGGCTTTGGAATAGCTGCCCCGTACGCGCCTAATAGATTCTTTCAAGGTTACGGCTACCACGGCGGTCCCTTTTTCAGCGGCGGTGGTGTACGCGGTGGTTAAGATAGCATTGTCAATAAAAGGCCGAACGCCGTCATGCACCGCTACTACGCCATCTTCTTCCTGGTCTAGCGCCGCTAACCCGTTCTTCACGGACTGGAACCGGCTGCTGCCCCCGGAAACTACCTGGTGCGGAATGGTGACCTGATGCGTGCTACACAGGCTTTGCCAAGTGGAGATTTCGGCCTCGGGTAGTACCACTACCAGTCGCATCTCGGCATCAAAGGTGTGGAATCGTCTGAGGGTGTGCAGGAGTACCGGCTCCCCGGCAATAGGCAGAAATTGCTTGGGCATGGAAGCCTGCATTCTGCTGCCGGAGCCACCGGCCACAATGATCGCGTACTTTTTCAAACCAATGGATTGCATGTGCCTGCAAGATACACAGACCAAGGCACCAGCACCAATCCCGTTTACCAGCGATTTTCAGAAAACAGGCTGTAAACTACCAAGATCAGGTCTTTTAGTCTGTTATTGATTCAGACTCTCTGCTTGTGAAGCGGGCAATAGGTTTTGATTTAGGGCTGGTTTTAGAATTCCAGGATAAAAGTGGTGCCTTTGTCTACCTCGCTGGTTACGCTCAGGTTGCCGCCCATGGCTTTGGCCTGGGAGTGGGCAATGTAGAGCCCCATGCCTTTGCTGTCTTTGTGGTGGTGGAAACGTTGGTACAACCCGAAGATGCGCTCCCCGAATCTTTTCAAATCTATCCCCAGCCCATTGTCTGAAAAGTACAGCACCTCGCGGCCGTCTACTTTTTCGGCTTTTACTTCTATGCACAAGGCCCGGTCTGGGGAACGGTATTTTACGGCGTTGGTGAGCAGGTTGAGCAGGATGCTGTGCAGATAACCGACATTGTAATACACCTGGGGCACTTGGGAGAAATCTGTGGTGAGTTGGATATCTTCATCGGCCAGCAGGCCGTCTACAGACAACACCACTTTCTCAAAGGCTTGGGCCAGGTCTACTTCTTCCTTGTTGGTATGCGGATTGTTTTTGATGACCAGTACTTCCAGCAGATCATTGATGATGGTGTTCAACTGCGCCGTTGATTCCTTGAATTTTTGGATGAGGATTTTGTTTCTGCCCTCTGGAATAGTCTGCGAGTCTATGAGGTTGGCAATACCGGTAAGGTTGGCCAACGGCGCACGCAGATTGTGTGAGGTAATGAACGTGAACTGCTTTAAATCTGCGTTGTTCTGGGTTAGTTCAGAGATAAGTACTTCGCGTTCCAACTCGTAGTGCTTACGGTTGGTAATATCGCGCAGGATAGAAATCCAGTGGGTGAGTACCTGTTGGCGGCCGCACATGGGAATCAGCTGCAACTGAGTCCAGAAAGAACTTCCGTCTTTGCGGTAGCTTTCCAGTTCTACCTCAGAAGCTAACCCCTTCTTCATGCGCTCTAACACCTCCTGTACGGTAGTGAGGTTGGTTTCTGGTCCGTTTAGAAAAGAAGGATCTTTGCCCAGCACTTCTTCCTGGGTATAACCGGTCATCTTGAAAAACGCCTTGTTGAAGAAAATGGATTTCAGCTCCAGCGGCTTTCCAGGAGAGACTTCGCTAATGATGATGCCGTCTTTGGAATTGGTAATCACAGACTCCAGCAAGCGCAACTGCTGCTCTTCTGCTTTCTGCTGCGTAATATTGGTTAAAAGTGCAAACAGGCTTTCTACTTGCCCGGCGTTATCATGCAGGGGTTGTAGTTGTATTTTAAACCACAGTTTTTCTTTGGCTTTTGAGTAAAGGACTACCTCACATTCCAGATTACGGGACTCATGGAACGACTTTTCAATGAGCTTTAGGGTGGAAGGATCGGTTTCTGGGCCCAGTAAGGCGAAGGGGGTTATACCGGCCATCTCTTTCAGGGTGTACCCCAACATTCTGGTGAAAGCCGCATTCATCCACTGGATGGTGAAATCTGGATTCATGATGATCACCCCATTGATGGTTTCGCGGGCTACCACAGAAAGCTTGCGAAGCCTTTCCTCTGCCACTTTGCGACTGGTTACGTCCTGGATGGCGCCCACTACTCTAATGGGTATACCGTTGTCATCTTTCAGCAGAGTGCCCTGGTCTACCACATAGGCGTACTCCCCGTTGGCTTTCCGGAAGCGGTATTCTTCGCGCCAGAGTTCCTGGTCTGCCTTTATGATGAATTCATTCAAAGAACCCTCCACCCGCTTCAAATCTTCGGGGTGTACGTGCGCCGCCCAGACATCAAACTCGGGCCCAAATTCCTTTATCTTGAAGCCGAACAGTTTTTCAAACCCAACTCCCCAATTTATTTTATAGGCAAGAATGTCAAAGTCCCAAATGGCATCATTGGTGGCCATGGTGGCATAGTGAAAGCGCTCATTGCTCAGGCGCAGCTCTTTCTCTGAGAGCTTGCTTTCCAGAATAAGCTGAAGCAGGTTGCGGATACCTTCCAGTGTTTCTTCCTGTTCTTTAGTAGGGGTTTTTACTTCTTGGTGGTAAACGGCCAAGGTACCCAATACTTTCTGGTTTGAACCTATTAGTGGAAAAGACCAACAGGATTCCAACCCATAATAAAGAATAGATTGGTAATGGTCTTTCCAGTGGTAATCTGTTTTAACATCTGAGGCAATTACCTTCTCCTTTAGAAATGCTTCGGCGTCGTAAGAACTAGCCCCTCTCCCAATAGAGATGCCGTTGCTACGTTCGCTGAAACTTTCCGGCAGGCTAGGAGCCGCTATCATATAGAGCTTCTCTCCTTCTAACCGCAGACAGGAACAGAACATGCCTTTGTAGAGCTTTTCTATGCCTTTCAGGCAAAAAGCCACCGTTGATTCCAGCGTGCTACCCGGCCAGGTGTTCCGCTCCAGCACTTGCTTGCTCAGCCGCTCCAACTCCATGACGCGCTTGAATTCCCGCACCTCCTGCAACAGGCTGGTATTCATTTTCATAGAAGCGGCGTTTCTGGCTCTTTCCCGTACTTCCTCCAACTCTTGGCGGGCTTGCTGTAACTCTTGCTGAAGCGCCTGTAGTTGCTCCTGGTGGGTAGTGGTGCTTTCTTCCAGCCGCGCCCTGACTTGTGTGGTGGTCCCTTCCTGGGGCACGGCAAGTGGGTAACTTCCAGTCACCTCCTGGTTCAACGCCGCACTCCCCTTTTCCGTTTTATCTTCCATTAGACATTTCTAAAAAGCTGGTACTACAGACCAATACCTCCTTGCCTGTCGCATTCATCTTTGAAACTGAATCTGGGTGCTCTCACAAATCCTTCGGTAAAAGGTAAATCCTTGCCCCTAGAGGAAGCCTGAATAGTGCCCAAGTGCCTGTTTCAAATAGCAGATTAAAGATAAGCCAATTCTTTTAACCTCCTAGCAATAGGGCATAAATAAGATTCTTTCTAGTTCTACTGGAACTGAGTTAATATTTTGCAGCTGCTTCCCTGAAAAAGGGCCCAAAACAAAAAGCCTCACCAGTGACTTGCAACATAGAAGCAATGCGTGAACTGGCAGTTGTAAACATCTTCCTTCGCCCCCTTTGAAGGGTAGGGCCGTTAAGTTCTACATTGGAGGCTTAAACTGGGGTAAAGTCCATTGCCTTTCTTGCAGAGTTTGAGGCTAACGCCTCACTGATTTGCAAACTTCAGCTCATTTTAGGTCCAAGTTGAAAACTTGAACCATATCAATTTTTAGAACTTAACGGCCCTACCTTCAAAGGGGGAGTCTCTGCTTTAGAGAGGTATTTCTCCACAAGAGATAGCAATGCATACAAGAGACAAGGCAGTGCCTGGTCTCTACGATACCTGATAACGTCTTCTGCGACTTTCCCTTTCCAGTCTTCCCCGAGCGCGCCTCGCTTTTGGCCATAGACAGACACCTACTAAGCGCAAAGGACAATGCAGGCCGAAAGGGCAGTGCGCGAGGGGAAGACGAGGCCTCGCGGCCGTGAGCGCACGGAGGGAAACGATGAAACAACAAAGCATAAGGGCACCGCATCAACCCGCCGCCACGCCAGCAACAAACAAACTGCATGCACCAATCACTCCTCAGAAGCCAGTTCCAAACAGAAACCAACCAACATCGGTAATAAGGTTATTTTCTAGAAACAAGCTCTAAAAACAGAAAGCCCCACCAGCAACCTGCACTGGTGGGGCTTTCCATGAAAGTGTATTTACTTAGAGAATCAGCATCACGTCTCCGTAGCTGAAGAACTTATACTTCTCTTTAATGGCCGTTTGGTACGCTTCCATCACCAGTTCATACCCGCCAAAAGCAGCCGCCATCATCAACAGCGTAGACTCAGGCATGTGGAAGTTGGTGATCAAGCTATTCGCGATTTTGAAATCATACGGAGGGAACACGAATTTATCGGTCCAGCCTTCATTGGGTTTCAGACGGCTGTTCGCCGAAACAGAAGATTCCAAGGCGCGCATGGTGGTAGTTCCTACCGAGCAAACGCGTTTTTTGGCATCCAGAGCTTTGTTCACGATTTTGGCTGTTTCCTCAGTCACGAAGAACTGCTCAGAATCCATTTTGTGCTTGGTCAAATCTTCTACGTCTACCTGACGGAAAGTGCCTAAACCTACGTGCAAGGTTACGGGAGCCACGTCTACGCCTTTCAGTTCCAGGCGCTTCAGTACCTCACGGGTAAAGTGCAGACCAGCTGTTGGGGCGGCTACCGCACCCGTGATCTCGGCGTAAACCGTTTGGTAACGCTCTTCATCTTCAGGTTCTGGCTCGCGTTTGATGTATTTAGGAAGCGGCGTTTCGCCCAAGCTGTGCACCACTTTGTAAAACTCCTCGTCTGGACCGTCATACAAGAACTTGATGGTACGGCCGCGCGAAGTGGTATTGTCAATTACCTCAGCTACCAGATCACTATCCCCGAAGTAAAGTTTGTTACCCACCCTGATTTTACGGGCCGGGTCTACCAACACATCCCAAAGGTGAATACGCTTGTCTAGTTCGCGCAACAGGAACACTTCAATCTTAGCGCCGGTTTTCTCTTTGTTTCCGTACAAGCGGGCCGGAAACACTTTGGTGTTGTTGGTCACCATGACATCGCCGTCATCAAAATAACCAATGATGTCTTTGAAGATTTTATGTTCTATCTTGCCACTGTCGCGGTGAATCACCATCATGCGGGCTTCATCGCGGTTTTGGGCCGGATGCGTCGCCATCAAATCGTTGGGCAGGTC
The DNA here is from genome assembly GCF_054956755.1 of Rufibacter sp. JT3400010. Lineage (NCBI taxonomy): Bacteria > Pseudomonadati > Bacteroidota > Cytophagia > Cytophagales > Hymenobacteraceae > Rufibacter > Rufibacter sp. JT3400010. The sequence continues at coordinate 235,659 of NZ_JBUDXA010000003.1, forward strand.
AAATTTAAACTCTGATAACTTCATTTTTTAATATTACGGTATTAAAATATTGTAAAATAGAGCGCAAAGGTAGGCACTTTTATTTTATTTTTAGGCAAAATTTAAGTATGTCTAGCCCCTTAATTTGATACAGCGGCAGATATAGCCCTGTAAGAAAATAACCTGTTTCGCTACTAATACCTGTGTTATACAACTAACGAGTTAAGGAAGAGCATGTTCTCTTTCTCTCCTTTAAAACCTGTATCTTTCCAACATGCTATACATCCGTCTGGTTTATGAGAGCTTTCAGTTTGCCTGGCAGGCCCTGCGGTCTAATCTGCTGCGCACCATTCTTTCGTTGCTGGGCGTAACCATTGGTATTTTCGCCATTATTTCGGTGTTTACCATTGTAGACTCTCTGGAGCGCAGCATTAGGGAAAGCATGAGTTTTGTGGGTGAGCGCACGGTGTACGTAGAGAAATTCCCTTGGATTTTTAGCGACGGTTCTGACATTCCCTGGTGGAAGTTCATGCAGCGTCCTTCCCCTAACACGCGTGAATACAGGTACATGCAGGAGACCCTGGAGAACGCCGAAGGCGTGGCGCTGGTAGCCCGGCGGGGTGGGAACACCTTCAAGCACCGCAACAACAGCATTGGCGACATTATGCTGCAAGGCGTGACTGCTGACTTCAATAAAGTGGCCGAGGTGCCTATTGCCGAAGGCCGTTATTTCACCCAGCAGGAAATGGACGGTTCCCGCAACGTGATTATTATTGGCAACGAGGTGGCGCAAAGCCTGTACCCGCAGAGCAGTGCCTTGGGCGGAGACGTCAGAATTGGCGGCCAGAAGTTTACAGTCATTGGCGTTATGGAAAAACAGGGCGCCGGTCTCTTTGAGGGAATGCCCACCAATGACAAAAACGCCTATGTGCCGTTCGGAGCCTTCGGAAAGATGTTTGCCAGTGGCCCAAGGGGCATACAGCCAACGCTCATGATCAAAGGCAAGGTAGAGGACGAAGGTCTCCAGAACCTGGAATACGAAGTGAAAGGCAAAATGCGCACCATCCGGGGCCTCAAGCCTTACCAGGAAGATAACTTTGCCATAAACCGCTCAGAAATGATGGCCGATGCCATTGGCGAGATGTTCTCCATCATTGGCATTGCCGGTTGGGTGATTGGCGGTTTCTCTATTCTGGTGGGCGGATTCGGGATTGCCAACATCATGTTCGTGTCTGTGAAAGAGCGCACCAACATCATAGGAATCCAGAAATCTTTGGGCGCGAAAAACTTCTTCATTCTGTTCCAGTTCCTGTTTGAGTCAGTGTTCCTCAGCCTCATTGGCGGCGGAATAGGCATTCTGCTGGTGTCTTTGATAACCTTTATCCCCATGGGCTCGTTGGAGATTATCCTTACGCCCGGCAACATTCTGCTGGGATTAGGCGTATCGGTCGTGATTGGCGTACTTTCAGGCATTATTCCGGCGGTCATTGCTTCCCATCTGGACCCCGTAGTTGCCATCAGGTCTAAATAAAAGGCCCAAGACCACCAATTTACCCTGCACCAGTACTGATTTATTTACATACGACTGCCTGTTTACGGCCGCTTTTCCGTAAAACAGGCTATATACATGAAAGCTATATGACGAAGTTGAGAAAATCCAGCAAAACCAAGCTGCGCGATGAAACGGCCAACGTGGGTAGTGGTACCACCATTATCCAGCCAGACGCCAATGACAACAAGGTTGATTCTTTACAGGAAGCCAAGAAAATTGCCAAACAAGACGCCAACTTCACCAGTGAAGATGACAAGCGCATTAGAGAGGCTTTTACTGATAAAAACTGGAATGAGATCAAGATAGCCGACTCCTGGCAGATCTTCAAGGTGATGTCTGAGTTTGTTGAAGGTTTTGAGAAGATGGCCAAAATTGGACCGTGCGTCTCCATCTTCGGCTCTGCCAGAACCAAACCAGAGAACCCGTACTACCAGATGGCCGAAGAAATTGCCGCCAAACTGGTGCGCCATGGGTACGGCGTGATCACGGGCGGTGGCCCCGGCATTATGGAGGCGGGTAACAAAGGCGCGCACTCAGAAGGCGGCCGCTCGGTGGGTCTCAACATCCAGTTGCCGTTTGAGCAGTTCAACAACATCTACATTGACCCAGACAAGCTCATCAACTTTGACTACTTCTTTGTGCGCAAGGTGATGTTCGTGAAATACGCTCAGGGCTTCATTGGTATGCCGGGCGGTTTCGGGACATTAGATGAATTGTTTGAGGCCATCACACTCATCCAGACCAAGAAAATTGGCAAATTCCCGATTGTCTTGGTAGGCAAGAAATACTGGCAAGGCATGTTTGACTGGATCAAAGACGTAATGCTGGAGCAGGAAAGCAACATCAGTCCCGAGGATCTGGACCTGGTACACCTGGTAGACAACGCCACCGATGCCGTTACCGTCATTGATGAATTCTACAGTAAATACTTATTGTCTCCCAACTTCTAAGGAGAAGATGTTATTCGGCCGTTATTGGCCTGTTTTTCATAAAAGAGCCCAGATACATGTATCTGGGCTCTTTGGTTTTTATATGAAAGCCACACTTTTCTCATTTTACTGGTATTTTTTTTATAGAGAAAGACCGTCTACCTGCTTTTACATGAGCCAGATATAATTATATTTGTCTTCCTAAATTACAAATAGCACCGTTACTGTTATTTATTATCCGCTACTATACCCTAACCCTTTATTTATCATGAAAAAAACCTTTACTATGTTCTTGTGCGCCACCACCTTGTTGGCTTCTGGTTGCGCTTCCATTGTTTCCAAGACCAAATATCCCATCAGCCTTTCAAGTGCTCCAGAGGGCGCCAGCTTTACCATTGTGGACCGCAACGGAAAAGAAGTGGCGGCTGGCCAAACGCCCACCTCGGTTGTACTCAAATCGGGCAACGGGTATTTTAAAAAAGCCATTTATTCCATTAAATTCAGCAAAGCCGGCTACAGCGACAAAACCATGACCTTAGAAGCTGATTTAAACGGTTGGTACATCGGCAACATCGTGTTTGGCGGCCTCATCGGCTGGTTGATTGTTGATCCGGCTACGGGTGCTATGTACAAGTTTAACCAGAAAGACGTACAAGCTATGCTGAGCCAAAGCACCGCCTTCGCTCCTCTCCAAGGCGAAGGGCTCAAGATTGTTTCCATTGACGATGTTCCTCAGGAATTGAGAGCCAACTTGGTGGAAGTAAAATAACCGCATTTTGCCCCGTTTTCACAAAAGAGCCCAGATACCTATCTGGGCTCTTTTGCTTTGGTGCCTCCCACAATACACTAACTTTGCTTTCCCTGAGTTAACTATAAGAAACGCTATTCCCCCACCGCCGTGACCAATTCCACCAAAAGACAGAAACAGGCCCGCGTGCTGCGCGATTTCCGAAAAGTGCACCGGCTTACGGGTGCCTTGTTGTTCGTCTTTTTCTTTGTGCTCTCCATCACCGGGCTTCTGCTGGGTTGGAAAAAACACACGGGTGGCATAATTCTGGCCAAAACCCACACCGGCACCTCCACCAACCTCAAAGACTGGTTACCTGTGGATAGTCTTACCGCCAACGCGTTCCGGGCTGTGCAGGATTCTTTAGGCGTAGACGTTTCGCTCACCCTAGACCGCATAGACATGCGCCCCGACAAAGGCACCGTGAAATTCCTGTTCATGGAAAAGTACCTGGGCGTGCAGTTAGATGCCACCACCGGCCAACTCCTACACTTGGAAACCCGCCGCGCTGATTTCATTGAGAACCTCCACGACGGCACCATTCTGGACCGATGGTTTGGCGTAGAAAGCGGCGTCTTGAAAGTCATCTACAGCACCGTGATGGGCGTGGCCCTGCTCATTTTCACCATTACTGGTTTCTGGCTCTGGTATGGTCCCAAGCGCATGAAGCAAGACAAACCTGCCGTGGCCTCCAAGCCCGAAGGCCTACGCCCGGCAAGACCTGTCAGGCCTGCGTAAGAATTTGCTTCAAACTTCCGCTTTCAAGCTATTTTCTACAAAATAGGTCTGAAATGATAAGCTGTTTGACCTTGCTACCCGCTTTTAAAGGCTAAGCAGACTTGCCTATCTTTGAGTTGAATCTTTCACCGTCCGTTATGTCTTTCCTTGACCAAATCTCAGAACCTACCCTCCTGCTGAATGAACAGGTTGCCCGCACTAACATCCGCCGGATGGTGGAGAAAGCGAAACAGCAAAACGTAAGATTGCGCCCGCACTTTAAAACGCACCAAAGCAGGCAAGTGGGTGAATGGTTTAGAGAAGAAGGCATTACAGCCATTACCGTTTCCTCAGTAAAAATGGCGCAGTATTTTGCCCAACACGGCTGGCAGGACATTACCATTGCGTTCCCACTCAATCGCCGCCAATTACCGCAAATAGCAGAACTGGCCCAGCAGATTACCCTGAACCTGACCGTCACCTCCGCCGATGACGTGACCTTCATGCGGGAACACTTAGCAACGCCTGTAAACGTGTGGATAAAAGCAGACACCGGCTACGGCCGCACGGGCATCAAGACCGAAGATACTGCTGCTTTAGACACCGTTTTACAAGAACTGGCCCAATCCCCACAGCACACGTTTTTAGGTTTCTTAGCCCACGCCGGACACACCTACAAAGCCCTGAATCATGAAACCATTGCCGCTATCCACGGACAAACGTTGGCCAAAATGCGGGCCTTAAGAGAACGGTATTCCGGTACATGGCCAGAGTTGAAACTCTCCATTGGCGATACGCCCAGTTGCAGCGTCATGGAAGATTTCAGCGGCATGGACGAGATCCGGCCCGGTAACTTCGTCTTCTATGACCTCATGCAGAACCTCATCAGTTCCTGCCGCCTTGAGGATATTGCCGTAGCCGTGGCCTGCCCCATAGTGGCCCTGCACCCAGACCGAAACGAGGTCATTCTCTATGGCGGCTCCGTACACTTCTCCAAAGATGCCCTACCGCAGCCGGATGGAAGCCTCATCTTCGGGTTAGTGGTGCCGCTCACGGAGAATGGATGGGGAGCACCTTTGCTAGACACAGCTTTGGTTTCACTTTCGCAGGAACATGGTATTGTGCGCACCACGCCGGAGTTAATGCAACATTTTCAGTTGGGTGGTTTGGTGGGGGTGCTCCCGGTTCATTCTTGTTTGATGGCGGATTTGATGAAGGGTTATACAACTTTAGATGGGGAACGGCTAGAGCATTTGAGCGGGGTAATTGTCTGAAGCAGGACTTTCAGGATACAAAAGATTTCCAAGATTCTTTCGCTGGCGCAAGCCTCTGGCTCGTGTCCGCACGCATTCCTGATTAGATTAGTACCAACTGTAAATAGAAAAGCAAGGTCTGCAAGCTCGTGCCAGCATAGGCTTTGATTTGATTTTGGGAAAGACAGGTTTGAAACGGCACTGGCACAGACGCTCGCAGGAGCTGCGCACACTACGAGCGTCTGTGCTAACAGCGTATCCTTGCTTTCAGGGTATTTTATGTAAAACGACTTCTAAACGCATCTAAGAAGAAAATGCACCTCAATCGTTAAAGATGCGACTTACAAACCCTACTTACTTTTTCTGTCTCCTACTTGGCATCTTGAGTTTATGCTTTTATAGTTGTGAATATAAGGCGCAGGAAAGAGCAAAACTTAACAAGGTTCAAAACATCACCTTTATGATGATTGGGCGTGCCGATTCTGCCACTAAACAGAATAAGGGATATGGCATCGCTCGATACATCCACTTAGATCTAAAGCACAATAAAATTTCGGCTTATAGGAAAGCGCTTGATACGGCTACATTCTTCCCTTTCAATAGATATACCTTAGATTCCACCTTTACAGATTTAGAAACACATCCTGCCCTCCAAAAACTTCTTCAACAAGATACAACCTTAATTGGAAGTGGTCTTGCAGCAAGGTACACTGATAGCAATGTAGAAGAACCTTTTGATCTTAGACTTAATGAGTACTATTATATCATCAGGACAAAAGTTGCCTCCTCTGAAAAGATATACTTATTCAGTAGAAGAGAATTTACTCCAGCACTTGACAGCACTCTCAGTTTCTTCCTTGATATTACCGCAAGAGCAAGGATGAAGCTAACCTCTCACAAAATGAATGAAGATATTATTCTTTCACCTATCCTATCTCTCCCAAAATATTCTCGCATTCCAGTTTTATCTGAACATCCTTAACTATCATCTGAAACACAAACTAACTCCCGTTTCCTGCCCTCTTTCCCAAAAACCACCCCAAAACACCTTCACAAAAACACCGCCCCACCAATAAACTATTCCCTTCCAAATTCGGTTAAGAAGAGATGGATTGCCCGCTCCTTTTGTAGCGTGGGAATGCCTACCTTTGCTCTTTAAACCGAACCAAATCGGATGACGCCAAAAGATCCTGTTGCTACGCCGGTAGCCAAAAATACTTCATCCACCGCAGATGTGCCCTTCATTGAAGTGTACGGTGCGCGGGAACACAACCTCAAGAACATTAGCTTAAAAATACCGCGCAACCAGTTGGTGGTGTTTACGGGCATCAGCGGCAGCGGGAAATCCTCGCTCGCGTTTGACACCATCTACGCCGAAGGGCAGCGCCGCTACATGGAGACGTTCTCGGCTTACGCCCGCTCGTTCTTGGGCGGACTGGAGCGCCCGAACGTGGACAAGATTGAGGGGCTTTCGCCGGTGATCTCCATTGAGCAGAAAACCACTTCGCGCAACCCGCGCTCTACCGTGGGTACCATTACTGAGATCTACGACTTTCTGCGTCTGCTTTACGCCCGTACCGCCGAGGCCTTCAGCTACGTGACTGGCGAGAAGATGATGAAGCAGTCTGATGACCAGATTGTGCAGCACATTTTGGAGCATTTCAGCGGCAAGCGCACCATCATCCTGGCCCCGGTGGTGAAAGGCCGGAAAGGCCATTACCGCGAGCTGTTTGAGCAGATCCGGAAGATGGGTTTCTTGCGCGCCCGCATTGACGGTGAGTTGGTGGAACTGACGCCCAAGATGCAGGTAGACCGCTACAAAATCCACGATATAGAGATTGTGATTGACAAGCTGGTGCCTTCTGCCGAAGACCGTTACCGTTTGTCTACTTCTATTCAGAATGCGTTGCAGCACGGCAAAGGCACGGCTTTGGCCATGGACGCGGATACGAACGAGACGCAGTTCTATTCCCGGCACCTAATGGACCCGGCCACGGGTATCGCTTATGATGACCCGGCGCCAAATACCTTCTCCTTCAACTCGCCGTACGGCGCTTGCCCGGTGTGTAATGGTTTGGGCGAAATTGAGGAACTGACTGAGGAGTCCATTGTACCAGACAAAAGCGTGAGCATCAGCCGCGGCGGTATTGCGCCCTTGGGCGAGTACCGCGACATCTGGATCTTCTCTCAGATTACCGCTTTACTGAAACGACACAAAACGGCGCTTACGGTTCCTATTCAGGATATCCCTGAGGAGGCTTGGAACCATTTACTGCACGGTTTTGAAGAAGAAGACCCGAAAGGCAAGAAAGAGCCGTTCGTGTTTGAGGGCGTGCTCAACTTCCTGAAGAAACAGTTGGAGTCTGACTCTGAGAACGTGCGCAACTGGGTGCAGGAATACACGCAGCAAAGCACCTGCCCTGAGTGCAACGGCTATCGCCTGAAAAGAGAATCGCTCCACTTTAAGCTGGACAACAAACATATTGGCGAACTGTCTGAGATGGACATACAGGAACTGGCCGGTTGGGTAGCCAACCTGGAAGAACGCCTGAATGAACGCCAGAACCTGATTGCCCGCGAACTGCTGAAAGAAATCCGGAAGCGGATTGGCTTTCTGGTAGACGTAGGATTGGAATACCTGCACCTGCACCGCTCGGTAAGAACGTTATCTGGGGGTGAGAGTCAGCGGATACGCTTGGCTACGCAGATAGGGACCCAGTTGGTGGGCGTGTTGTACATCATGGATGAACCCAGCATTGGGCTGCATCAGCGGGACAACGAGAAGCTGATAAAGGCTTTGCAAGACCTTCGGGACTTAGGTAACTCCGTGGTAGTAGTGGAGCACGACAAAGACATGATTCTGGCCGCCGACTACGTGGTAGACATTGGTCCGGGTGCGGGGGTGCATGGCGGACAAGTCGTGACGGCCGGTACGCCAAAGGAAATGATGGAAAGCGGCACGACCACTTCTGATTACCTGAGCTACCGAAGAGGTATTCCGGTGCGGCGGCAGAAGCGCGAAGGCAACGGCAAGAGCCTGATCTTGCGCGGAGCTACCGGCCACAATCTGAAAGACGTGACGCTAGAGTTGCCGTTGGGTAAGCTGATTTGCGTGACCGGAGTATCAGGGAGCGGAAAATCGTCGCTGATTCATGACACGCTGTACCCCATCCTGAACAAGCACTTCTTCAACGCCAAGCGCGAGCCGCTGCCGTTCAAAGCCATTGAAGGCCTGGAGCACATTGACAAAGTGATTGAAGTGGATCAAAGCCCTATCGGGCGGACACCACGTTCCAACCCGGCTACCTACACGGGCGTGTTCACCGAGATTCGCAGTCTGTTTGCGTCTATGCCTGAGGCGAAAATTAGAGGGTATGCGGCCGGACGGTTCTCGTTCAACGTGAAAGGCGGTCGGTGCGAGACCTGCGAAGGAGCCGGTATGCGGACTATCGAGATGAACTTCATGCCAGACGTGTACGTGCCGTGCGAGACCTGCAAAGGCAAACGCTACAACCGTGAGACGCTGGAAGTTCGCTTCAAAGGAAAGTCTATTACTGATGTATTGGACATGACCGTGGAAACCGCCGTGGAGTTCTTTGAGTTTCAACCGCGTATTCTGCGCAAAATCCAGACTTTGAACCAGGTAGGCCTCGGCTATATCACCTTAGGCCAGCAAGCGACAACCTTATCTGGTGGCGAGGCCCAGCGCGTGAAACTGGCCACGGAGCTTTCCAAGAAAGACACCGGCCGTACGCTCTACATCTTGGATGAACCAACCACCGGTCTGCACTTCCAGGACATTCAGCACTTGTCAGACGTGCTGAATAAGCTGGTAGACAAAGGCAACTCGGTACTCATCATAGAGCACAACATGGACCTGATCAAAGTAGCCGACCATGTGATTGACATCGGGGCGGAAGGCGGCGCGAAGGGCGGTATGATTGTGGCCCAAGGCACGCCAGAGCATGTAGCCGAGCTGAACTTAGGCTACACCGCCCGTTTCCTGAAGGAGGAACTGAGCACCAGCCACTACGTAGACGCGCCGGTGTTTGTGGAAGAAGAACCCGAAGCTGAAGATGAAGTTCCGGTGGAAGAAGTGAAAGAGAAGAAAACCCGCGGCCGCAAGAAAAAGGAAACCGTTGCCGAGGATGCCTCCGCCACCACCCCTGTAAAGGAGAAAAAGACACCGGGCCGGAAGAAGAAAACCGAATAGCCTTTTCGGCCTTTTTCCCTGAAAACAAGCCGAAAATACAAAAACAGAAAAGCCTTGCTCAAGAGCAAGGCTTTTCTGTTTTATGGACCATCATTAAATAGCACTCGCTAGCATCTCGCGCTTTGTGCGTATTTCTTCAAAACGAGCTTAGAAACGGCCAGATAGCTTAGTTCTTGGTAAAGATGAAGCCTTAGAAAAGACGGTTGGCCTTTGATATTAGTGAGCTGCTTCTGCTGTGTGAGCAGTAGCAGCAGCTTTGGCGGCAGTAGTATCTGCTTTCGTTTCAGGAGTAGCTTCTGCAGTAGTGGCGTGGGCGTCAGCAGTTGAAGGAGCAGTTGTTACTACTTCCGCGTCAAGCGACGTACCGGAACCCTTATCATTGGGGTCTGTGGTGGAAGTGTACGTAGAACAGGCAGCACCGGCAAACAGCGCGCAAGCCGCGAAGAATGGCATGATATGTTTCATTGTTTTTGTAAAGTTTGCCCCAAAGGTACTCAATTCAGGCTTTCAAAAAACACCTGGGTTTAAGAGCAGCACCTCAGCCCATCGGTTCCTTTCGGGCTACTTTTCTGAAAACGCCCTGAAAAGAAAACTGCCTGCACCAGAAGGTAGGTACAGGCAGTTTATGATCTAAAATAGAGAATAGCTTATTTGCTGACCGCTTGCTGACGGCTTCTACCCACTTGTTCATAAATGGGCTGGGCAGCTTGGCGGTGCGCCTGCAGGATAGGCAGGTTTTTAGCGGCGAAGGCTTTGATCTCGGCATCTTGCCCGCCTTGGGCTTCCTGTTCAAACAGCTTAATGTCCATTTGGTGCGCTTCTACCATGTGCTGCATGTAGGCTTTGTCAAACTCCAGTTCAGACAGTTTGGAAAGCATGTCCAGGTGCTGCTGGTGCTCGGGCATAAGCGTAGTAGGCAAGGTAATGCCTTTGGCTTTGGCAATGGCCATGAGTTCAGTGTTGGCCTTGGTGTGGTCGGTGACCATGCGCTGGCCAAATTGCTTTACGCCCGCATTCTGTCCTTTGGTAGCGGCCAGTTTGCCGGCCGCCACTTCCAGCATACCGCTGCTGGCGGCAGTCATGGCAAAGAGATGATCCTGGTTCTGGCTGGCGTTCATGCTGTCTGAACTGGTGCCGGTGGCGGGATTATCCAGGGTAGCGTTGTTGTTCGCCTCGGCTACACCCATGCTGGCATTATGGCCGGTGCCTACTCTCTCATTGGAGAGGCCATACCCGGTGCCATAATCATCTGGGTCCGTAGAGGAAGTATAGGTACTACAGGCCGCGCCGGTTAGCAGGGCGGCGGCTGCAAAGAAGGGCATTATTCTTTTCATAGTTTTAAAGATGATCGCGTGTAGAACTGGTTTTAGAATGTTTTTATACGCAGGCCTCTGGCTTGAGTTAGACTTGTTACCAAACCAAGGTCATTTCAAGAAGAACCTCCGGTTAAGCTGGTCTTTTGCCCGGAAAGGAAAAGGCAATTAGGCGGTTATACCTTATGCTTCGTTACAAAAAGAATGTCTGTGTTTTCGGGGCGTTTCTGCTGAAACACCCCGAAAACACAGACATGGATGCTAATGGAAAACCAAGCTTAGTCTACCTGATCTTCTAATTTAGTGGCCATTTCCTGATGCGATTTCAGCATAGGGAGGGTCTTGGTGGCCAGTGCTTTCACCGGAGGGGTTTCGGCGTTGGCACTCTTTAACTGGAACATGGCAATGTCCATTTTGTGGGCGGTTTCCATGGCATCCATGTAGTCTTCGTCAAACCCTTTGCCGGTTTTGGTTTTTAGCCTGTCCAGCATGGTTTGGTGTATAGGCATCAAGGTTTTAGGTAGGGTAATTTTCATTTGGGAAGCCAACGTCATTTGCTCCTGGCTTGCTTTGGTGTGATGGTCTATCATCATTTGGGCAAACTTCTTCACATCTGCGTTGGTGGCATTCTGGGTGGCCAGTTTACCGGCCTGAATTTCAAACATGTTGCTACTGGCGGCCGTCATCATGAACATGGCATCTGTCATGTTGGTCATATCCATGGTTGTACCAGCGCCAGCACTCATGGTTCCGCCGGTTGCTCCTGTACCCGCTGTGCCGGTACTACCGCCTCCGGTGGTAGTGCCTGTAGTAGTTCCGCCGCTAGTAGTAGTTCCCATGGAAGTACCGGTTGAACCACCAGAGGTGCCTCCGCCGGTAGTAGTACCAGTGGTAGTACCCATTGTACCGCCTCCCATACTACCACTGCTGGTTGCTGTTCCGCTCGCGGAACCTGACATTGATCCTGAACCTGACCCTGTAGTGCCGGTGCTCGTACTCGTGCTGGTACATGCGGTGCCTGCAAGCATTGCTCCGGCCACCAGCATTGACATCATTTTTCTCATAATTTTTGCTTGTTTCGTTTTATTTGTTCTGCCTTTTATACGCGCTTAAAATGAGGCAGTTAACGCATTTACCTCCGAAGAAATACTGTATTTTGATTTCGCCGCCTCAACCCTTTACAACTCTCCCCCACGTTTCCTATCTCTGATCAGTAGAATCAGAATCAGCATTTAGTGAATCTGCCGCCAACGCGTGGGAGGAGACCGCACCGCCCATGCCTCCACCTCCTGCGCTGCTGGTAGCAGCGGTTGGGCTGGTGTTATCTTCCGCATTGGCGGCGGTATCCGTATCGGTGGTAGGCTGAGTGCCCTTTTGGTCACTGCTGCAGGAAATACTAAAAGCCAGAAGCAAGACAAGTACTGAAGACGGGAGGTTTCTCATAATTTTCTACGGATGGGGTATTTTGCTAAAGCCTGTACCTAAACAGCAGATCAACCAAGTATGCGCTAGTTCTTTCTTAGCAGTCACAAACGTGCTAATCTACCTGATCTTCAAAGCGGGTGGCCATTTCTGAGTGCGACTGAAGCACCGGCAACGTCTTGGTCGCAAAAGCTTTCACGGCCTCATTCTGGGCATTGGTGCTTTTCATCTGAAACTTAGCAATGTCCATCTTATGGGCGGTTTCCATGGCATCCATGTAGGTTTCATCAAAACTGGAGCCGGTTGCCGCCATTACCTTGTCTACGATGGCTTGGTGGGCCTGGGTGAGGGCCGTAGGCAGCGTTACGTTTAACTGCGAGGCGACCATCTTTAACTCGTTGTTTGCTTTGGTGTGGTGGTCTACCATCATCTGCCCGAACTGTTTCACCTGAGCGTTAGTAGCTTTCTGGGCGGCCATTTGGCCTAACTGTACCTCCATCATCCCGCTGCTGGCGGCATCAATCAGGAACATGGGATCAGACATGTTGGCAATCTCCTCATTAAGGGTTTCCCTTCCACCTGCGCCTGTTGGGTTCACCGCTGCCGCATCTGCGGTAGTAAGGGTGGTTTCAGCAGTAGACGCGGCCGTATCATTGGGGTTCGTAGTATCGGTACTGGAGCAGGCAGAACCCGCCAACAAGACTGGAATGGCTAAATAAAAGATGGCTTTTTTCATAGTGTGTCAAAGGTTAGCATTCAACTGTAGGTATTGAACCCGCAGAACGTCAATTGGTTTAAAGAAAAAAGCCTGCGGTGGCAGGCTCATTCTGTTGCTTGTGGTGGTTTACTACTTCACTTTCTTTTCCAGTTCATCTGCCTGATGTTCGTGAATACGCAGCACCGGCAGCGTTCTGATGGCGAAAGCCTTCACCGTAACCGTAGGAGCGCTGTTGCTCACCACCTCAAACAAGGCAATATCGCTTTCGTGCACATCTTCAATTTTATCAATGTATAACGCGTCAAATTCTTTACCGGTTAATTTAGACAATTGTTCCACCAGGTCTCGGTGCATGGGCAGCAGCGAAGAAGGTGCATCCATGTTCATCCCCGTGGCGATGGTCACCAACTCCTGGTTCGCTTTGGTGTGGTGGTCAACCATCATCTGGGCAAACTCTTTCACCTCTGAATTAGCCGACCGGGCCAGGGCTAACCGGCCTAACTGCACTTCCATCATGCCGCTGCTCATGGCTTCTGTTAGGAAAGTAGCCTCGGTGATGTTGCGGGTGCCGTAGCGCATGGTTCCGGTTCCGGCCACGTTACTGGCAGTACCGGGGGCCACATACGCATCGGCGGAGGTGCCTCCTACGCCCACCACGCCGGTGGCGGTATTGGTAGAAGTGACCGTAGCGGCGTATTCATCTGTGGTGGGCACCGAATTAGAGGTATTGATATCTACTCTGCCACAGGCGGCGCTCAGCATTAAGGCACAAGCAGCCATCCCCAAAAATATCTTTCTCATAGTTGTCTTCTCTTTAACATCCTCTTCTGACCTAACCCAAACCGAAGGGCTTTGTTCTTTCCACTGCGCCGTTCACCTTATCCTTTCTTTCCGAACTCTATTGCGGTTGAATCTGATCTTTCAATTCTTCCACCTGAGAAAGATGCGCGCGCAGGGTAGGCAAGTTTTTACTCGCGAAAGCCTTTAACTCCAGGTCCGTTCCTTCTTCAGCCATTTCCTCAAATTTCTCAATGGTTTCTTTGTGGTCTTCTTCCAGGGCCTCTAAGTACGCTTTGTCAAAGGCTGCGCCCGAATTGCTCATGACGGCATTATAGGTTTTCTGATGGTCGTCGCTCAGGCTGGTGGGCAGCATCAGGTTCTTCAGGTCAGCGATCTGTTTCAGTTGAGTGTTGGTCTGGGTATGATGGTTCATCATCAACTCGCCCAGTTGCCTTACCCGGGGGTCAATAGCTTTGCTGCTGGCTAAGCGGCCAAGTTCCACCTCAAACATGCCGCCGCTGGCTACTTCGGCCACAAACCAGCCGCCTTTCTCATCTTTCCCGGTGCTTTCCAGCAGTTCCTCGTTGTGTTTGCCCGCCGCATCTACAGACGTAGCATCTGAAGAGCCGCTACAACCAGAGACCAAGGACACAGAGGCCGCGAAGAGCACAGGGAACAGGTAATTTTTCATAGTTTAGATCTTGTACTGATGGCCAACGGAGTATATCCGTATGGTCTTTTTACGGTTTCGCCTGCACAGGGTTAACTCCTGCCTCAGAAAAGTCCAACTAAGGCGTATTGACGGGCTTGCAAAGGGGAGATGCTCACTTCAGTAGTTATTCTATTGGGACTACTTCGCCTTTCCTGCAATATGGGCTGATTCCTTCTGAAGGAACTACTTGCTCTATGCTGACTTGTCGCCGTTGTTGGTGTTATCACCAACAACTTCTACTCGGTTCACTTTGAAGGCAGTTTGGGAAAAGGAGCCGGTAAAGGATTGTTGGTGATAACACTAACAATGGCACGGAAGGAGAAGGAATGCGTACGCCGTTTCAGGGTAACGGCGCTACAGACCAGCAATGTAGCCTCGTTACCCTGTAACGAAGTACTTGTGCCGATGAAATGGGCCTTGTCTATTCTTAGCCTGACCGCTATGGTATTATCACCAGCAATGACACGTGAAAAGGAATTTACACCGCATGACTAAAAGCGGAAGGGCGTTTTGGAACTGCTTTCTTGAAAACAGCTCCAAAACGCCCTTCCGCCAAGAAATGGCCCGCACCTACACCAGGTTACAGACTCACGCCTTTGCTTTTCCCGGCCTGCCGGATGGCATCGCGCACGGTTTCTTCGTACTCTTCGGGAATAGAGTCAAACTCAATCTGGCCGGTCTGCCCAGACGTAAGCCGATACAGCAATTTATCTGACTGCACCCGCAGCAAACTGATGGTATTCCAAGGCAGCGTAATGGCCGCTTGGGTAAGGGAAAGTTTAAGTTCCAGGTGCTCGTCGGTGACCTGCACGTAGCTTGTTCCGGCGGGTTTACGCCGGCGCCAGGCCACTATGATGTAAGCGATGGCCAAGGCCAGTTGCAGCAAAGGCAGCAGGTACACAAGCAGATTCACTTCATTAGCGGCATAGTGCCGGTACACGCCAAGGCCGCCTAATATCATAAACACCACCGCCATGAACAGATACAGCTTTGAGAGCGCAGATCCGTTGTGGTGGGTGGGTGACAGGTTTAAAAAGAAGGATTTCATAAAGTAAGACTATTTAGAAGATTTGCTTTTCCGTTCTCGCAAGACCAGAATGATCTTTAAGACCACAAACATCATAAACCCCAGAAAAGCGGCCAGCGTCACCATGATATTGGGGTCTTCTAACCGCCACATCAAAATCAGGAACGAAATGGTGAGCATGCAGTTCAGCAACAGAGTAGAAGGACGTGAAGCCATGGGTAAAAGCAATGTAGGTAATTGAGTAAAGATACAAAGTTGTATCCACTACCCAAGCCGGTCTCTGTTTCTAGACCGCTTTCTCAAAACAGTGCCAGAAACAGAATAGTGCCTGCCAGTAGCAAAAGAACGTTGCTGCTTTCGGTTTATTTATCAGCTATGGTCCAACGCTCAAAGTCTTTGAAATAGGCGCTCCCCCAGGACGTATACCGGGGCAACATAGCGGCTTTCAGCCTCCGTTTGAAATCTGTAAAATCCTTTTGTTTGGGGGCTGTCCAGAGCACTTCGCTGAGGGCCGTCATGCGTGGGAAGATCATGTACTCTACTTTAGAAGGATAGCCCATGTACTCCGTCCAGACGTTGGCCTGGGCTCCCAGAATGTACTTGTCCAGTTTGCGTTGCTGCAGTTCGGCGGGGACTGGGTTGAAGTTGTACACGGCATCTAGCGGGTTGTAGCCGTGAATGGCGAGACTGTCTTTGGGGTCTTTGGACTGATAACTGTCAAAATACAACGGATTGCCCGGCGACATGATGACCGGGTGGTGCCGACGGACGGCCGCGACACCTTCCTCAACTCCTCTCCAGTTCATGATCACCGCGGTGGTATCTAGGTCACCTTCCAGAATCTCGTGCCAGCCAATCACTTTCTTGTTCTTTTGAGCGAGGTAGCCCGACACCTGTTTGATGAAGTAGGTCTGCAGTTCTTTCTCGTCTTTGAGGTGATTGGCCTTCATGAACGCCTGGGTATTGGGATCGGCTTTCCACCATATTTTACTGCACTCATCGCCGCCAATATGGATGTACTTTGACGGGAACAGATCAGCCACTTCCTGAAACATGGTTTCCAGAAACTGAAACGTAGCTGGGTTTGGGGCCAAGACGTTGTTCTGCCGGTTGTACATGCCCCAAGTGTTGGCTACCTGCCAGGCCGAGTCTGGTTTGGTGCTGAATTCTGGATAAGCGGCTATAATCGCGCGGCTGTGACCCGGTATGTCAATCTCAGGAATGACGTTGATGCCTCTGATGGCAGCGTAGCGCACCACTTCGCGTACCTGGTCCTGGGTGTAAAATCCACCGTAGCGGGTAGAGTCATAGCGGGCGGGCGTGTCTTTAAAATGGCCTATGAGGGTAGAATTACGCCAGGCTCCCACTTCTGTCAGTTTGGGGTAGCTTTTGATTTCCAGGCGCCAGCCCTGGTCATCGGTGAGGTGCCAGTGGAAGTTATTGAACTTATGAAAGGCCAGGTAGTCAATGTACTTCTTCAGGAAATCTACCGGGAAGATATGGCGACTTACGTCCAGGTGCATGCCGCGGTACGCAAAGCGCGGATAATCTTTGATTTCTACCGTGGGGAATTCCACCTGTTTTACTTTCTGCAGCGGAAGCAACTGTAGCAGCGTCTGAATGCTGTGTACCATGCCTGCCACGTCCCGCGCCTTCATCCTGATCATAGAACCGCCTGACTCCAGCCAATACATCTCAGGACGGTTGGCTTCAATGGTATCATGGGCCAGCAGAATGCGGCTGTGTCTTTGTGGCTTGGTGCCAGGCAGAGCAATTTCCAAGGTTAGCCCTATCTGGTTTTTGAGTACTTCCTGCAAATAGAGCGCTTGGTCATGGTAAGGGGCATCAGCCATTATCACGGTCTGCCGGTCAATGGTAACGGGCCTTTCTCCGGTAGCCGTAAAGGAAACCGGCTTGGGCACAATGTTATTGACAGCGCTTACCTGCCCTTGGCAGTAAAAAGGTAAAATAGCCCATATAGCCAGCACAACAGACAGGCAGCACTTCTTCATGTGATCTGTACATTGATTTCAAGCCTATTTTACAGAAAATCAACCGAAACTGTACCATCTTAGTCTTATTTAAGATAGCATAAAAACAGAGCGGCCTTTCTCCTGTGAAAGAAGAAAGGCCGTTCCGGTTTTAGGCTCCAGCGAACTTAAGACTGTGGTCTAGGCTGCGGAAGTGCTTTGCGGGGCAGTTTGTCTTTTCTAATGGCAGACTGGTACACAAACGAAGCTACAATCACGGAGGCTTGTTTCAGGTCATCGGCCTGCAGGCGGTCATAGGTGTCTTGGTTGGTGTGATGGGTGCGGGTGTTGTACTCCAGACCGTCCTGAATGAACTGGAAGCCGGGCAGCCCCAGACCGTCAAACGAAAGGTGGTCGGTGCCGCCGGTGTTGCGGTTGGTCACGGTGGTAGCGCCCAGGTCATTGAACGGTTTCAGCCACTCTTTGAACAAAGGAGCCACGGCCTCGTTGCCTTGCGTGTAAATACCTCTGATTTTACCAGAACCGTTGTCCAGGTTGTAGTACGCGGCAATCTTGGCGTGCTCCGGCAATAGTTTCATGGTAGCAGGGTCGCCTAAGTGTTTTTTGGCGTAACCGCGCGAACCGTGCAGTCCTTGCTCCTCGCCACCCCACAACGCAATCCGGATGGTGCGCTTGGGTTGCAAATTCAGGGCTTTGATGATACGAACGGCTTCCATCATCACGGCTACTCCGGCGGCGTTGTCGGTTGCGCCGGTGGCGGCGTGCCAGGAGTCAAGGTGACCACCCAGCATGACAATCTCAGACTTCAGTTTTTTATCGGTACCCGGAATCTCCGCGATGACGTTGTAGCCTTGCTGGTCTTCGGTTAAGAAACGGGTTTTGCTTTCCAGTTCCACTTCCACGGGAATACCAGCGGCTAGCAGACGGCTCATACGGGCGAGGTCTTCCTGGGCTACTTCAAACTCGGGCAGTACCGGTTTGGCATCCATGGCGTAAGAGGCACCGTTGCTGGTAAAAAACGTACCGTGCGATCCGCTGCGTCCGCTGAACATGGCTACGGCTCCTTCATTCAGGAACATTTCGCTCATTTTGCCTAGTAGTGTCCGGCGAGCCTGCATGGCGGCGCGTTGCTCGTCGGTCATGGGCGTGCGGCCTGCGGTGGGTTGCATGGGCTCGGCCATTTTCTGGAGTTGCTCGTCTGTGTAGCGGGTGGCATCGGCGGTGAAGGTGGTTTTGATGGGCGTGGTTACCTCCATCATCACAATCTTGCCTTTCAGTTTACCGGCGTACTGCGCCAGATCTTCTTCTTTGGCGGCTTTCACCAACATTACCTGCGCTTTTACCGGCCCGTTGGTGCTAGGTGTCCAGGCTTTGGGCGAGCCAATCATAGGTTGGTAGTAGGGCTTAGAGAGCGCCAGATAAGACTTCTCCACTTCCCAGCCTTTCCCGAATGTTCCCCATGGTTCAATTACGGCGTTCTGCAATCCCCAGGAGGTCAGTTTCTCTTTGGTCCATTGGTTGGCTTTGGCCAGTCCGGTAGACCCGGAAAGGCGAGGGCCATTCACATCTGTCAGGTAAAAGGCGATGTCCATTACCTGAGATTTGTTTAAGCCTTCCTGGCGGATTTTCTCTACGATGGCCGCGTCTAGCGGCTCTACTTGTTGGGCAAAGGCGGGCATGGCCAGAAAAGCGGCCCCCAATACTAGCTGTAAAGTTTTATTCATTAGTGACAGATGTAGGGTTGTACTGCTAAATATAAGCAGGCTGATTGGATTAAACCAACCCCAAAGAAGATAAAAACCTCAAGATGAATAACATGAAGGCCGCACACTGCCTTTCAGAACTTACATGGCATACGTTCTCAGGTAGCAATTCTCAAACGTAAATTTCCCTGCTTTGTCTATGCGGTAGGCTTCAATGCAAGACCAACGGTTGTACACATTACCGGCATGGAAATATCTTTTCACCAGCACCAGTCTCTTGGACAGCAACACAATGGGATAGGAATAGGCGTAATAGGGCGCAGGAGCCAGCCCCAATTCCTGCAACACGGCAATGTTCTCAGGGAAATCCTGAGCAGTCCATTCGGTCCGCTTCTGCCCTCTTATTCTGCTTTTAATTTGCTCAAACTCTGGCTTGGTGAGGCGGTAATCCATCTTGAGTTGCGGTCCGGCCCCATGCAATCCCTGCCTGGCCGCCAACCGGCTTTCATCTGAAATGTTGACCTTCGCCCAAAGTGAATCATTGACATACACCTCAGACAGATTCCAAGGCAATATGTTTTTGTCTACCCGGTCATGCCTGCCGTTCTGCCCAGCCAGAAAACGCATAAAATTCTGGATGACCTGCGTTTCCGTTTTACCTGTTTGCGCAGTTCCTTCAGCAGAAATAAACACTAAAAAGCAAAAGAAAATGGAGAGGGCTAAAGACTTGAACTGCATAAGGCAAGAAACGGGTAATTCTTCTACAATATCTGCAAAACCGTCCTGAATCACAACCAATGCTAAGCGAGAAGGCCCTTGCTTTGGTTTTCTGGTAGGTGAGTGGCGAGGCTAGTTGACTCAGCAAAAGTTGGTTTGAGGCTATGCCTCATGGAAGTTTCAAACTTCCGGACATTTTGGGTCCAAGTTGAAAACTTGAACCATGTTCTTCTATGGACAAACTAGCTCACTATGGCGCGGAAGTTACTTCCGTGACTAACAGATACTGGTAAAGAAAGTCACGGAAGTAACTTCCGCGCCATAGTTCAGAGTTGTAAAGAGGTTGCCCCAAGTTCCCTTCACTTGTGCGTCTTGCCTGTTTCAAGGCTATTTTTCTAAAAGCACCTTAAAACCAGCGTTACATTGGCATTCCCCAGAGGGAGATTCCTAACAGGAAACCTAAGGTAAACCCAGCGTAAACTTGGTGGATAGTATGGGCACCTAAAGCCAAACGGGCAGAGATGACAGCACCGCAAATCACGCATCCCAACACAATGGGGTACAGCATGTAACCTTCAGGGAGCCAGCTGTGCAGCAGTACCAGAATTCCTAAACCGCCTCCTAACCCTATACTATGGGCACTTATTTTCCAGAATTGATTGATGACCAAGGTCAGGTAAACCGATGCGGTGATTACCCCCATCATCAAATAGAACAGGCTATCAAAGAAGGAAATTCTGTAGAACACGACTGTGAGTACGGTGTAACAGGTAGCGGCTAACATGAGGGGCCAGCGTCGGTCTGAGCGGGCTTCCAGAGTAAGGGAAGAGACTAATCCGGCCTGTTGCATCATCAGGGTTCCTAGCACTGGCAGCAGGAAAGTGATAATAAACACCAACAGCACAATGAGCCGTCGGCCTTCCGGCGAATACGCGAACACCTCGGGTGGCAGGTAATACAGCAGCAGACTGAACAGGTACGTGGGCTGTATCAAGGGATGAAAAAGCACCGAGAGCACCGTTGCGAGGCGGGGATTCACTTTTTTAATCAGGAATTAAGAATTGGGAATTAGGAATTGTTCTCTGGTGAACTAATTCCATGCATGTGCCTGTGAGACAAGGTTGATACTATTCATACTTCCATCAAAAATTCCTAATTCTTAATTGAACCCGCTTTGCGGGTTATAGTTCTTTGCGTAAGCGGGCTACGGGTATGTTCAGTTGCTCGCGGTACTTGGCTACGGTACGGCGGGCGATGTTATAGCCTTTCTCGTTGAGCATCTTCTCAATCTTATCGTCAGACAGGGGCTTGCGCTTGTTTTCGGCCTCAATAATGTCTTTCAGGATGGCTTTTACCTCGCGGCTGCTGGCGTCTTCCCCGGCATCGGTGGCAATGCCTTCTGAGAAGAAGAACTTGAGCGGAATAATCCCGAACTCGGTCTGTACGCTTTTGCTGTTGGCTACGCGGCTCACGGTAGAAATATCCATGCCAATGTCTTCGGCAATGTCTTTCAGGATCATGGGCTTCAGCTTGCTTTCATCGCCCTCCAGAAAATAATCGTACTGACGGCGTAGAATAGCTTCCATGGTGCGCAACAGGGTATTCTGACGCTGCTTGATGGCATCTATGAACCACTTGGCGGCATCCAGTTTCTGCTTCACAAAGGTGACGGTTTCCTTTAGCTTCTTGTCTTTCTTGGAGCCTTTGTCATAGGCGTCAAACATGTCGGCGTAAGAGCGGGAAATGCGCAGGTCTGGTGCGTTGCGGGCGTTGAGCGAGAGTTGCAGTTGGCCGTCTTCATTGGTGATGATGAAGTCTGGAATCACGTACTGTACGCGGGTGGCCCCGCCGGTTCCGCCGGGCTTGGGGTTCAGTTTCAGGATGAGGTCAATGGCCGCTTTCAACTCGTAGTCTTCCAGCTCCAGTCTTTGCTGAATCTTGGCGTAGTGCTTCTTAGTGAACTCGTCAAAGCAGTCATGGATGATTTGCTCGGCCACTTCGGTGATTTCATCTGGGTCGCGGCGCTCTAATTGCAGTAAGAGACATTCCTGCAGGTCTCGGGCGGCAATGCCGGGCGGGTCAAACGCCTGGATTCGGCGCAGCACGTCTTCAATTTCCTGCTCAGAGGCGTCTATGTTTTGGGAGAAGGCTAAGTCATTGGAGATGGCATGCAGCTCACGCCTGATGTAGCCGTCCTGGTCAATGGAGCCAATCAGTTGTTCGCCAATGGCCATTTGCTTGGTGTCCAGGTTCAGGAAACCCAGTTGGTCCATGAGGGCGTCAGTGAGGGAACCGGTGAATGCGATGGGCATTTCGCGGTCTTCCTCTTCGCCGGGGCCGTCGCCCTGCATCTTGTAACCGGCTATCTCGTCATCGTTGATATAATCGCCCAGATCTACCTCGTCATCTTCGCGGCGGGGTTCGTCTTCGGCAAAATCATCCTCGGTGTTGTCGAAATCATCATCGGCATCACTATTGGAGTCATCATTATCCGTAGAAGGCTCATCAGCGGCATCCCCTTCTTCCAACGCGGGGTTTACCTCCAGTTCTTCTTTGATGCGGGCCTCCAACTCAGCCGTTGGTACCTGCAGCAATTTGATGAACTGGATCTGCTGCGGCGATAATTTCTGGGATAAAAGCTGTTTTAAATCAAGTCTCTGCATACGTCCACGGCATTGGTCACACACGTGCGGCCTTGCCCAAAGTTATGGTTTTTTACTACTGGATTGCAAAAAAGGTTAATGGCTGGGCAGGCACAGCACTCCTGTAGCGGGCTACAGGAAACAAGACTCTTCTCATAAACTAAATTATTTGCCTTTCTCTACTTACTTTTGCAGCAGCCTACTACGTGCTACTTGATACGTGCTACACGAGACGAGAAAGAATATGAAAAGAACCAAAGTAAATGCCCTGCTCCAGACGCCCGCCAGCGGCCAGGAGGTGCTGGTAAAAGGTTGGGTGCGCACCAAGCGCGGCAACAAATTTGTGACGTTCATTGCCGTGAATGACGGTTCTACTATAAATAATATACAAGTGGTAGCTGACATGACCTTGTTCACCGACGAGGCCCTGCGCGAAGTAACCACCGGCGCCAGTATTTCTGTCTTGGGAACTTTGGTTGAAAGCCAGGGCAAAGGCCAGACCGTTGAAATACAAGCTACCAGCATTGAGGTATTGGGCGTGGCAGATCCTGAGACCTATCCGTTGCAGAAGAAAGGCCATTCCCTGGAGTTCCTGCGCGAGATTGCCCACCTGCGCCCGCGCACCAACACGTTTGGCGCAGTGTTACGCGTACGGCACGCCATGGCGTTTGCAGTGCACAATTACTTTAACGAGAAAGGCTTCTTCTACGTGCACACGCCGGTGATTACCGCGTCTGACGCCGAAGGTGCCGGTGAGATGTTCCGGGTGACTACGTTAGATCCCGTAAACCCACCGCGGACGGAGGATGGAGCCGTAGATTTCTCTGAGGACTTTTTCGGGCGTTCTTCTAACCTGACCGTTTCCGGCCAGTTGGAAGGCGAAGTACTGGCGATGGCTTTGTCGGAGATCTATACCTTCGGACCAACCTTTAGAGCCGAGAACTCCAACACCAGCCGTCACTTAGCCGAGTTCTGGATGATTGAGCCCGAAATGGCTTTCTATGAACTGGAAGACAACATGGACCTGGCCGAGGACTTCCTGAAATACCTGGTGCGCTACGCCCTGGATCACTGCAAAGATGACCTCCAGTTCCTGAACGACATGTACGACAAGGAACTGCTCAGTCGCCTGAACTTTGTAGTAGAGAATGATTTCCAGCGCCTGACCTACACCGAGGCCGTAGAGATTCTGAAAACTGCCAAGCAGAAGTTTGAGTACAAAGTAGACTGGGGCACCGATTTGCAGAGCGAGCACGAGCGCTACCTGGTAGAGAAACATTTCAAAAAGCCGGTGATTCTGACCAACTACCCCAAAGACATCAAGAGTTTCTACATGAAACTCAACGAAGACGGCAAAACCGTCCGCGCCATGGACGTGCTTTTCCCGGGTATTGGCGAGATCATTGGCGGTTCGCAGCGCGAAGAAAGCTACGAGAAACTGGTGACCCGTATGCAGGAAATGGGCGTACCCGAGAAAGAGATGTGGTGGTTCCTGGATACCCGTCGCTTCGGGACTGTTCCGCACAGCGGCTTTGGGTTAGGTTTTGAGCGACTGCTGTTATTTGTGACCGGCATGGGCAATATCAGAGACGTGATTCCTTTCCCGCGTTTCCCGAAGAGTGCAGAATTCTAAGACATAGAGGTATCACAATGTTTAAATCGGGCTGTTGTTTCATGACAACAGCCCGATTTTTTTGCTACTGGGTATAGCAGGCCGAAAGGTACTGGCCAGTGCGTTTTCCAGTAACAGGAGCATTCTTCCTTTCTAGTATCTGGTTGATAACCAAGGCTACTCTCCTATTTCTTATTGCTATTTTCTCTTCTTAATAAATTAAGCTAACTATCAACAGATACTTGACTTAATTATATTTAATAATTGATAAGGCATTTTTTCTATTGATTATTTGTATTAACTAAATATTATCTTGTCATTTGTATTGACAATAGCTATTTATCCAATCATACATAATCAATTATATGCTAAGAAAACTTACCCTACTACTACTCATGCTGGTCCTAGCCATAGGCTCCACGTATGCGCAAACCTCTAAGCAAAAAGAGCGGGAACGCGCCGCTCAAATGAAAGAGCGGGCTGAACTGGCCAAGCAAAAAGCGAAAGAACGGAAAGAGCTTCTCAAGCAGAAGCAAATTGCCCGTGAAGCGTTGCAAGATGCGAAGTATGATGCGCAGGACGAAGCTTATTTCCAGAAAGAGGAAGCCAGAAAAATAGCGCAAAAAGAACGCGAAGCAGCACTAGAGTTAAAAGAGCAGCAGCGGAAAGATGCGTTGAAGGAGAAAGCCTTGGCGGCCAAAGAAAAAGAACGCCAAGCCAAGCTAGCCCTGAAAGAAAAAGAAGCTGCTAAGAAACTAGCCGCGCAGGAACGTGCCCAAGCTCTGAAAGACAAAGAAGCTATCCAGAAAATGGCTGCGAAAGAAAGGGAAGCCAATAAGAAGATAGTTTCCAATAAATAAGCCAGCTACTACAAGAAAACAATCTATATCCTATATTCTATCTCTTCAATCCATGTAAACAGCAAGAGCCCGCTTTGTCGGGCTCTTGCTGTTTACAGACGGTCCAGGTTCCGTTTCACTTCGCTGAAAAGACGGTGTTTTTGGAAAAGCAATGCCAAAACAGAATCCTGTCTCTTATCCCCCCTTCTGTGTGCGGAAAAGCCGCAGAAGTTGGCGCAGTTGCACAGATTCTTGTGCTTTGACTCCCTTTCCTTCGCTTCCGCTTAAAGCGTTTTCTTCTTATTTCCCGTAAAAGAGGTAAAAAACAGAATTTGCGTATGCGTACTTCCTTTGCTTATAGATTTCAGAATGTGCTCTTGAAACGGCTTCTGCCTTACCTGGTAGTAGCGGTGTTGTGTGTCATGCAGGCGTGCAGCAGCACCAGTAATCTGCCCGCGGCTCAGTCAACGGCCGAGTTTTACCAGAAATACAAAAACATGGACGGCTTCAAAGGAACCACGGTTCCGGTGGGGCTGGTCTCCAGGTACCTGGCCAAAGAAACAACAGATACTACCCTGCGGGCGGCGTTGGCCAACATCACCTCGGTACGGGTGCTTTCGTTCACGCCTACTTCTAACAAAGCGCAACGGCTGCTGGAGAAAGGCCTTACCCAGGAGTTGGACCAGGTACTTCAGAAGGACAACTATACGGCCATTCCTTTGCTAGACGCGACACCCGGTGCCCTGCAGTTCAGGATGCGGCAGTCTAACCAACAGGTGCAGGAACTTGTTGGCTACCGTCGAACGGGCAACTCTTTTTTGATGCTTCAGGTGAACGGCCGCTTTACCCGCCAACAGGTGGAGCAGATGCTGGAGAAGATTGACCCAGATGTGTTACTTCCGTTGCTGGGCTAAGCGAAGGCAATTTCTCTCGGAATATTTGGTAGACCTAGTTTCACTCGCTCGCGGCTAGCGAGTAATCTTATTTTAGGGTATAAAAGGTGCTTTGGGCCAGTTTTCTGTAAAACTGGCCCAAAGCACCTTTTTAGTTAAACCGACATTTCTTTAAAGTAGACCATGAATTTGGTGCCCTGACCGGGCTCACTGCATACCTCAATGCGACCGCCGTTGTTTTCGATGATGCGTTTCACGATGTACAAGCCAATGCCGGTGCCTTCTACGTGCGAGTGGAACCGCCGGAACATGGTGAACAGTTTTTCCTGTTGGTCTTCGCGTATACCCAAACCGTTGTCTTCTACAGTGAGCACCACATAGTCATCCTCCCGGAAAGTATTGATGACAACTGTTGGCTGGCGGGAAGAGTCCCGGTATTTGACGGCGTTGGAGACCAGGTTGTAGAGAATGCTGCGGAGGTTTTTGCGGGCGTATTTCAGTTGTTTTACCTCAAAGGTGGTTTTCAGGTGTACTCCGGCTTCCTGTATCAAAGAAGCGATGTCTTCCTCTACGCCCGCTAATACCTCCGCGAAGGAAAGCACCTCGGCCTGAGAATCCAGGTCTTTCTGCACTTTGGTGATCTCCGTAAGGTCATGGATAGTGCCTTTCAGTTTAGCGATAGAAGACGCCACCATGTGCAGCAAAAGCTGTTCTTCGCTGCCTTCTTTTCCCTCAACGGTTTCCAGCAAAGCAGAGGTAAGCCCTTCCAGGTTGGCCAGCGGAGAGCGTAAGTCATGCGATGCGGTGTACACGAAGTTATCCAGGTCATTGTTGATTCTAATCAGTTCCTGGTTTTTTTGGTTCAGTTCATCATTGATGGTGGAGAGTTGCTTGCGGCTTTTCACCTGTTCGGTCACTTCCACGGCAAACGTCAGGATGGATTCTACTTCGTCCCGGCTGTTTTTGATGGGTTCATACACAATGTTGAAATGACGCATCACTTCCTGCCCCTCTGGGGTGGCAAAGGGAATGGATACTTCCTGACCTACATAAGGCTCGCCGGTAGCTATGATGCGCTGCAGAACTGCTTTGAACCGCTCGCGCCTAGCCTTGGGCAGTGACTCAACCGCATTTTGGCCTACTATTGCTTTTCCCTCATACAGCTTGCTTAAGTAGGCGTTGACCAGCGTGTATTTGAAATCTTTCGCCCGCACCAGCCCCACAATGGCGGGCACCTGCATAAAGATATACTGCAACGTGTCTGCGCTTTGCTTGAGCTTCCGCTCCATCTTAATGCGGTCACTAATGTCAATGGCCGACCCGATATAGCCCATAAACTCGCCGCCCTCGGTACTGAACCGGGGAATTCCCATGGTGACTACCCCGCGGTATTTCTTATCACGGCGGCACAGGCGGTATTCTACTTTGAAGTCGTCTTTTGCTTCTAAAGCTTTCAGGTAGGCCTGTTCCATGGCTTGGCTATCATCTGGATGAATGAACTGCAGCCAGCCTTTTCCTAGATTGTCTTCAAGCTTAGAACCGGTGAACTTAAGCCACTGCCGGTTGACGTAGGTACAGTTATTTTCCTCATCGGTGATCCAGATCATCACCGGGGCACTGTCTGCCATGTTCCGGAAACGGGCCTCACTCTCCATGAGCGCCTGCTGGGCTTTTTTCTCTTCGGTTACGTCCCGCACCTCCAGAATATGCCCCACCACCACGCCGCCCTGCTTTACAAAACGGGTGGAACAGGCTACGGGAATGGGATTCCCGTTGTGGCAGAGAAAAGTGTCTTCAAAGGTGAATGCTTTCTGGGACACAAGCTCCGGGGCCAGGTTACCCGGTTCCTGGTTTTGGTGCACTATTTCATACAAGGGCCTGCTTTTGAGATCATCCAACTCATACCCCAGCAAGCGTCTGGCCGACGGGTTCTGGAAGGTACAGTAGCCCCGGTCATCTAGCATGAACAAACCGGCGGTGGTATTTTTGGTGATGAGCTCGGTGAGTTGGTTAGACCGCAGATAGCGCTGCAAAGACCAGATCACAAAGAAGATGAGCAAGCTGATGATGCTTCCGCCCAGCAGAATGAGGTCATGCTGGTCTATGCCCGAGGCTTCGGCAAAGGCCTTGGTAGCTTTGAAGTGCAGGGTCCAGGTACGGCCGGCAATGCGCACTACGTCTGTATGCAGCAACAAACTGTCGGTGCTTTCAGAAGGATCTATCTTGGTCGCATTCCTGTACAGCAGCGCCTCTTCTTTTGTCTCTTTGCCGTCATAGATGGAAACACTTATGTCTTTCAGGTCATTGTCAATGGTATAGGAAAAAAGGTCTTTCGCCCGGAAGGGAGCGTACACAAAGCCTTTCAGCTTGTTTCTGCGCGCTAGCAAGTCCCGCGGATCTTCGCCGCCGTAATATACTGGCAAGTAGATGAGAAAGCCCGGCTGCACATCACTTTCGGTTTCCTGCACCAGTTTCACTTTAGCGGTCATGGCGGGCTTGTTCTCATCACGGGCGGCTTCCATGGCTTCCCGGCGTGTGAGGTCTGTGAACATGTCAAAACCGATTGCCCGCCGGTTCAGCACGTTCATGGGCTCCAGGAAAATGATAGATGTGTACTCAGTGCGTGGCGCAGCGGGCCACACCTTAAAAAGAGGGAAGCCTTCTGCCCTTATGCGTTCCTCTAACCTAGGCACCTGCTCTGGGTAGAGCATTACCGTAAACCCTATGCCCTGCACTCCTTTGTATAATTCGCCCTGCACTCCCCGGCGTTCTTTGTTCAACTGCAAGGAATTCAGGTAGCTTTGGAAATCTGCCCGGGTAACGGTATCTGACGCGGCGAACAACCCGCTCACTCCGTTCAGAATCTGCAGATAATTTCCCATGCGGCGCTCCAAGGTGTTTTTTATCTGTACCCTCCTGATCTCAAACTGCTGGGCATCCTCGGCCTGGTCATTGGTTTTGGACACGTAGTAGGCATACACAGTCATACCTAGCACCAGCACAAAGGAGCCTATAGCCAGGTAATAATCTTTTAAGCGGGAAAATATCATGTATGGACGGTTCGCTCCACCTTTTGCAAAAACAGGGCAGGTGGTTCTAGTTGGGTCTAAAATTTACTACAAAGCGGTAGTTTAGGGTGTCTTTTTAGAAAAACAGGTTAAAAACAGAAGGAAATCACGTCAGTTGCGCCTGAAGGTACTGCTGTACTTCGGGTTTATCATAATCTTCTTCTTTCTCAATATGCTCCATGAGCTTGCGCATGATCTCTTCCTGGCGTTGACCATTGGCAAGAGCCTCGGCATACGGAATATCTGGGGAAAAGGTGACCATGGAATACAGCGGAAGCCAGGAATCTGGGTACTGGCCGGTGATTTTAGCCTCTATTTTCTTCTGTAGCAGAAACCGGGGATCGGCCACTTTGTCCCGCATTTCGATGAAATTGTAGACGGCCAGATCTGCGATGGCGTCTGTGTTGGGCTTGCGAATTTCCTGAAACGTCTGGAAAATGGTTTCCCAATTGTCCTGGTGTTGTTCCAGAAGCCCGCGCAGCACGGTGCAGTCTTCAAACCCGGCGTTCATGCCTTGCCCGTAAAATGGAACAATGGCATGGGCGGCATCTCCCAACAACAGGATTTTGCCGCTGTGCCGCCAGGGAAGACATTTGACAGTAACCAAAGAGCCGATGGGGTTCTCAAAGAACTCCTGCGCCAACTCTGGCATGAGTGCGGTCACATCAGGGAAAACCTCCTGGAAGAAAGTATTCACATCAGCCTCGGTCTGCAATGATTGGAACGAGGGTTCGCCTTCATAAGGGAAAAACAGGGTGCAGGTGAAGGAGCCGTCTACGTTGGGCAGCGCAATCATCATGTACTGGCCGCGGGGCCAAATGTGCAGCGCGTTTTTCTCCAGTTGCCAACTTCCATCGGCCGCAGGCGGAATGGTGAGTTCTTTGTAGCCGTAGTCCAGATAGCTTTGCTCATAGTTGAACCGGTCTGTTTTCTGCAATGACAAGCGCACCATTGAATAGGCACCATCGGCGGCGAAAATCACGTCTGGCTGAATGTGGTGCTCCTGGCCGGTACTATTGTCCAGCATAGTCACTTTATTGGTGGCTACTTCCACCTCCATCACCTGCTGCTGAAAATGCAACGAAATGGTAGGCTCAGCCTCGGCTAAATCCAGCAAGGCTTGATTCAGTCCGCCTCTGGATACGGAGTAGATGGCTTGCCCTTCCTGCCCATACGGCTGAAAAGAGAGGTTCCCGTGCTTGTCATGCATGACGCGCCGGTACATGGGAATGGCCACTTTTTTGATGTCTTCGGCTATGCCGATGGTTTCCAGCGCGCGCCAGCCTCGGTCGCTCAGGGCTAGGTTAATGGAGCGTCCGCTGCCAATGTCGGTGCGGCGCAGGTCTGGCCGGCGTTCATAGACATCCACCCGGTAGCCTTGTTTGGCCAAGTACAAAGACAGCAGGCAGCCTACCAGGCCCCCGCCCATGACGCTGAGTTGGGTGGTTTTCTCCATCAATTTACGTTACATAAAACCTGTGGCGCAGAAAGTGCCCTGAATTAGTGCATTCTACGGAAAGAAGAGGTAAACTTAGGTTAAAATCTGTGAAAAAGCCTCTCCATGTCTGTTCCTTCGTCACTCTTTGTCCTGCACGTGCCTTCTCCTATAGGCATTATTCAGCTTACCTCTACGGAAAACGCTCTGTTTAAGGCTTCTTTTCTGGAAAACGGCCCCGAAGCAGACAGCACCTTTCTACCCGCTTGTTTACAGCAGGCCGCTATGCAGTTAGAAGAATATTTTGCCGGTACGCGGCAGTCGTTTGAGGTCCCGCTTCACGCGCAGGGTACCGCTTTTCAGCAGCAAGTCTGGCAAGCCCTACAACAAATTCCAGCAGGTCGCACCGACCACTACTTAGGCTTAGCCAAACGCTTAGGCAACGCCGGCGCCGTAAGGGCCGTGGGTACCGCCAACGGTGCCAATCCCTGGATGATTTTGGTACCCTGCCACCGCATCATTGGCGCCCAAGGCCAACTCACCGGCTACGCCGGTGGTCTCTGGCGCAAACAGTGGCTCCTGGCGCACGAAGCCAAGATGGTAGGTACGTACCAGACGGCTCTTTTTTAATGAGTGATTGAGAGTTTGAATGAATGAGAGAATGGGTGATGAGGAGATGTGAAGATTTGAAGATGTGGAAATTGGGGATGAGAAGATATTCGTGTGGGTAGATTAGAATTATTCTCTGTAACCTTCTATGGCGCGGAAGTTACTTCCGTGCCTTTCGGAAACGCTTAAAAGGGAGTCACGGAAGTAACTTCCGCGCCATAGTATTTGAAATGCATCTTTTAATTCTCTAACCTTCAGATCTCCTCATTTCCACATCCCAAAATCATTCAATCTCTCAATCACTCAATAAACCGAAAGGTGAGATTAACCCTGGGCTGTTGAGGCTTGGTGGTTTTGGGGAGTTGATGGTGCCAGAAGTGCTGGGTGGGACCAGCCATTAGGAGGAGGCTGCCGGAGGGAAGGACGAGCTGTCTCTTCAGGTCTTTTTGGAAACGGTGCCGGAAAGAGAAGGTGCGCTCCTGACCTAGACTTAAGGAGGCAATGATGGGGTTTCGGCCTAGTTCAGGCTCGTCATCAGCGTGCCAGCCCATGCTGTCCTGACCGTGGCGGTAAAGGTTGAGTAAAACGCTGTTGAAGGCTGAGCCGGTGAGACTTTCCAGTTGGGTTCTAAGTTGGGAGAGTTCTGGCAACCAGGGCAGCGGCTCCCAGGTGAGGCCGGAGTAGGTGTAGGCTTTACCAGCATCGGCGTACCAGGCAGTGAGCCGGGGTTGGTCTATCTGCTTCCCAAACATCCTGATTTTTTCCTGCCGCCACGCTACTTTCTCTTCCAAGGCATGTTGCAAGGGAATTTGTTTTTCTCTGGGAATGAAGTCGGGTAGCAGATACACCTCGGCGTCTGGCATGGATAATTTATAAGACCCAAACTGCTCCCGGAAGTCTGTTGCTAGTTCTTGCATCAGATAATTTGAGCTTACTCCTTTTTAGCTGAGGACTCAGTAGAGCTCTCCTCTTTATCTTCTGACATCTCTTTAGCAGCTTGATTAGGGTCAATGAAATCACTCGGCTTCCGGACTTTGTCTAAGTACGCCATCACTGGGGTGGCCAAAATGCCGTGAATGAAAATGGAAAGCAGAATGGTGAAGCCTACAATGGCCCATATTTCCTCGGGGTTCACAAACTCGGCTTCGCTCAAGGCAAAGGAGACGTAAAAAATGGATCCAATGCCTCTGATCCCGAAGAAACTGATGGCCCATTTTTCGCGTGTTTTCACCGGAACTCCCAAAAGACCGATGTACCCAGCCACAGGCCGCACAATTAAAAGAAAGCCGATGCTCACCATTGCTCCTTGCCAAGTAAGTGCATCCAACAAACCACGGCTAATACTGCCGCCCAGCAGAATCAAGACAATCACGACTAGAATCCGCTCAATTTGGTCAGTGAAATCATGCATTTCTCGGTGGTAACCAGTATCTTTTTCGTAGTGTTTCAGGGTGAGGCCTGTGACAAAGACGGCAATGAACCCGTAGCCGTGCACCATCTCGGTGAGGCCGTACACCAGCAACGTAGCCGAGATAGCCACAAAACCGTCCCGGGTGTTGGGGAATTTGCCTTTTTGGGGGAGTTTAAACAAGAGGTACTCCAGCACTTTACCCAACAGATAGCCTACCCCTACCCCTACCACAATGCGATACAGCAAATCATAGGAAACCCAATGGCCCAACCAGTTTTCAGGGTCTAACCCGTGCAGGGCTAAGGCAATGGCTAGCCAGGTAAACGGAAAGGCCATGCCGTCATTAAGGCCAGCCTCGGCCGTTAGGGCGAAACGGGTGGCGTCTTCCACTTCTTCGCTGGGCGGACCTACCTGCACATCTGAGGCCAGCACCGGATCTGTGGGGGCCAAAGCGGCCGCCAGCAGCACCGCTGAGGCCACCGGAAACCCGAGCCATCCCCACGCCATCCAAGTCAATGCGCCAATGCAGAGGAGCATGGTCCAACTCACCAGCCGCAACGGCACCTGCCAACTAAATAAGGAAAATCTGCGGTTTATTTTAATGCCCGTACCCATGAGCGTGATGATGACGCACAACTCTGAGAGATGCAGCGCCAGGTCATTCTTGCGCAACGGGTCTGGTTCTGGCAGTCCTAACGGCAGCTTATACAGCAGAAACCCCACCACCAGAAAGAGCATGGCGTAAGAAAAAGGCACTTCCTTAAACCAGGTAGGCAACCAGGCCATGGCCAACGCAGCGATGCCTATCACCACAAATGAAATCAGGTAAATGTCCATGCCGCTGCTGTTTCTGGAAAACGCCTTGTCAGACTTCGTATAAATACTTACCTCATACGGAAACCACGCACCTTGTTTCTACCTTCTTTCCAGAAAAAGCAGAAAAAAACAGCCGCGCCGGAAACCAGCTAACTTGTTCTTTCTCAGAAGCCACGCTTTGATTCTTAGGTAACTTCACAAAAAAGCAGCGTTTAAAGGCTGTTTTCTGAAAACTCCCTTAAACGCTGCCACTTGAATATGTTGTACGTGGTTTCCGGCGAGTCTGGAGACTCGCTTCATCCTTAGTCACGAGACTAGAGTCTTGCGCCAGTTATGCAAGTTTAAACCTGTGAGGTCTTGGAGACCTCACAGGTTTTGCGTTCTCAGCCTGTTTTCCGCAATGCCGCTGGCTCCAAATACCTCGTAGCGTGCGCAGCTCCTGCGAGCGTCTGCGCCAATATCGTTTCCAGTCTCTTTCCCACAAAACAGCTCAAAATACATCAGTGGGCTGAAGACCGAATTCCTATTGCTTGAAGTGCGCCGACAGGAATTGACCAAACCGGTAAACGTCTTCAAAGGTGTTGTACATGGGCGTAGGAGCAACCCTAATCACGTTGGGCTCGCGCCAGTCCAGGATGAAGCCGTTGGCCATAAGGGTTTCAAACAGTTGCCGTCCGTTCTGGTGGACCAATAACGAAAGCTGGCAGCCTCTAGCAGATGGTTCTTCGGGCGTAATTACCTCCAGGGCTTCTTTGGGCTGTTGCAGCTCTTTAATCAGAAATTCTAAGTAGCCGGTGAGTTGCTCGCTTTTAGCCCGAAGGTTCTGCATGCCCGCCTGGTCAAAAAGCTCCAGCGAGGCTTTGTGCACGGCCATGGGCAAAATCTGGCCGTTGGAAACCTGCCAGCCTTCGGCCCCGGCCATAGGAATAAAGCCTTTCTTCATCTGGAAACGCACACTCTGGTCATGGCCCCACCAACCGGCAAACCGAGGCAACTCTGAATTACGGGCGTGGCGCTCGTGCACAAACACCCCAGAAGTTCCGCCCGGCCCCGAGTTCAGGTATTTGTAGGTACACCATACGGCAAAATCCACGCTCCAACCGTGCAGTTGCAGCGGCACGTTTCCGGCAGCATGGGCCAAGTCAAAGCCGCAAAGGGCGCCTACGTCATGGGCCTCACGGGTAATGGCTGCCATGTCAAACACCTGCCCGGTGTAGTAGTTCACGCCACCCATCATCACCAAGGCCAACTCGCCTCCATTTTCCCGAATGGCGGCCAGAATATCTTCGGTTCTGAGGGTGTGTTCCCCTGGTCTGGGGGCCACTTCAATGATGGCATCTTCTGGCGAAAAGCCGTGGAATTTCACCTGGGTTTCCAGCGCGTATTGGTCAGAAGGGAACGCTCCCGCCTCGGTGAGAATCTTATACCGCCCGTTTCCTGGTCGGTAAAAAGAGACCAGCATGAGGTGCAGGTTCACGGTAAGTTGGTTCATGACCACCACTTCTTCGGGCATAGCCCCTACTACCCGGGCGGTAGGGCCAGCCAAGGCAGTGTGGTAGGTAAACCACTGGTTCTCTCCCGTAAAATGCCCTTCCACGCCCAACTCGGCCCACTTGGTCATTTCTTCCTCCAGGGCAGCCCGGGCAGATTTCGGCTGCAAACCCAACGAATTCCCGCAGAGGTACACGGTGTCTTTCCCGTTGTGCTGCGGAATATGGTACTGGTCTCTAAACGAACGAAGCGGGTCTGCCTGGTCTAGGGCTTGGGCAAAGGCAAGGGTATTTTGAAAAGACATGAATACGAGGTGCTAAAATCTATTTGGAACAGTGGCTAAGTTACCTAACAAGCGTTAGACTACCATAAAGTTTCAAAGTAAACTCCTTTGTACGCAATCCTGTGTTTAGAGTACGTTTCTTGGAAAACAGGCGCAAAAGCCAGATGTTCAAAAGCGAAAAATTTTAATTGGTTTTCCGCCTCCCGAACACGTTTGGGTTTAGCATCTGCCTCTAGCCGATGGATTACATTTAAATAACTGATGATGTTTTATCATTTCTTTTCACCAAGAACCGAAAGCCTACCCCGAGAATTAATTTTGTTGAAAAGCCGGCTTCACCATACAACTCAAATTTGGGATGTAAATAATAGGTTAGCCCTATTAATCCCCCATAATAAGTATCATGTACTTTGGTATTGAATTCATCTCGGTATATATTTTTTTCATCATACACCACAGACCTAAAAGTATACCCGTAAAACCCTGTGAAGTAAAAATGCACCTTTGATTGCGTAAATAGAAAGGAGCCTGTATTGATAGTTCCTCTCACCCCAACGTCATATCCAGAACCGACATCTTTTGAGTTTAAGGCAGGAGATGAATGATCGGTGTAAGTAGCCACCTCACGTGAATACAAAAAGTAAGGTCCCGCGCTAAATAAATTGCTTAGACCATATTCTGCATAAAGCATTGCCGTATATATTCCGCCATCGCTATCAGGGAGGTAGTAAATAGGATACCCATTGCCCGAAGTAAGGCCCAGACCTACTGCTAATTCGTTTTTGTTTATTTGCGCAAAAGACTCGGTAGGCTTTAAAGCAAAAAGTAGGGCAACTGAAATAATGAACTTGATATAAGTTTTCATAAGATTCCGATTACTTAACACGTTCAACTCCATTCACGCAGCCAGAGGCCGCACATAACTTACACTCGCGGGACGCGAGCGAGGTTTAGCCTTGCTTCGTCTGCCGAAGTTTTTGCACCAGGAACCGTTCTTTCTCCAGCCCCAGCCACTGCAAGGCCGAACCACTGAGCAGCATTTCCTTGACTTCATCTGCATACGGCATGGATTCAATCAGTTTGCCCGGCTCCTGCTCACCCAACGGGAAAGGATAATCAGATCCCAACGCCACCTTGTCGGCCCCAAATTGTTTGACCACGTAGTCCAGTGTATTGGGGCAGTGCACCAGGGAATCAATCCAGAACTTGCCTACGTAGCTTTCCGGGGCCACGGGGTTGTCTACCGCGCAAAGGTCTGGGCGCACGTCAAAGCCGTGCTGAATGCGGCCCAGGGTGAACGGAAACGAACCTCCGCCGTGGGCGAAGGCTAATCGTAAATTCGGTAACCGTTCCAAGACCCCGCCGAAGATGAGGGAACAGATGGCGCGGGAGGTTTCGGCGGGCATGCTCACGAGCCACGGCAGCCAGTATTTGCGCATCTTCTTTTCGCCCATCATGTCCCAGGGGTGCACAAAGATGGCGGCCCCTAGATCTGCGGCGGCTTCAAAGATGGGGAACAGGGCGTCATCGTCTAGATTGGTGTCATTGACGTTGGAGCCAATCTGCACTCCAGCCATGCCTAGTTCTTTCACGCAGCGCTCCAGTTCTTTGATGGCTAGTTCGGTGTCCTGCATGGGCAAGGTGCCCAGGCCCACAAACCGCGTGGGGTAACGCGCCACCACTTCGGCAATATGGTCGTTCAGGATTTTGGAAAGGTCCCAGGTGTGTTCGGGCTTGGCCCAGTAACTGAACATGACAGGCACGGTGCTCAACACCTGCACGTGCACGCCGTGGTGGTCGCACTCGCGCATGCGGGCCGCCGGATCCCAGCTGTTTTCCTGAATCTCCCGGAAAAACCGGTCGTCCAGCATCATGCGGGCGCAGCAGGGTTTGTGGTGCTCCAACCTGATGAACCCACCGTAGCCGTAGCGTTCCCGCAAATCGGGCCACCGTTCCGGCAGTATGTGCGTGTGGATGTCTATTTTAAGGGGCTGGTGCAACATGGAAAATTAGGCAAACAAACAGATGCGTTGCTCAACTTACGAAAACTCTTGCAGATTGTCTTGTTCTGGAAGAAGAGGCTTTCGGTTTTACCCCTAGTTTCTGGAAACTAGCCTAAAACCGACTACAAGTGTCATCTACTTTAAACGTAACTAGTTAAAATACGCCATTTTACTGGCAGGTTTGTATATTATTGTACCGTTATTCACCTCTAAAGCAAACATACTATGGCACGTCAGTTATTCTCTTCCGGGACCACTTGGGAAAGTAGCGTGGGGTATTCCCGCGCCATCAAAGTAGGGCCGCTCATTGAAGTAGCCGGCACTACGGCGGTGGAAAACGGGCAAGTAATTGGCCCCGGCGATGTGTACGCCCAAACCATTTGTGTTCTGCAAAAGATTGAACTGGTGTTGCAGGAAGCCGGAGCCTCGTTGAAAGATGTGGTGCGTACCCGCCTGTTCGTGACGGATATTAGTCAATGGCAGGAAGTAGGTCGCGCCCACGGCGAGTTCTTCCGGGACATTAGGCCGGTGACCAGCATGATAGAAGTAAAAGCCTTGATTGACCCGGCCCTTTTGGTAGAAATTGAAGTTACTGCTTATTGCGCATGACCCGCTTTTTAGCAGTTTTTTCAAAATCAGCCTGAAAGGAGCCGCTGCAAGTACTTCTGCTGTATTCTAAATTAACGCGAGTAGCTCAGCTGGGCAGGCATTCTTTTGCAGATTTACACATTAACAGAAGTGATGTTTGATAAATCGGCAAAAACCGCTTAGTTTAGGGAAATGTAGGAATATGACTACCCCCATTTCTCTCCTGCCCATGAAAACTGTACTTGTTTTAGGAAGCACTGGCAGCCTGGGTTCTTCGGTGTTGGAAGTACTCAGACAGCAATCCTATAAAATAAGGGCTACCGCCCGAACTCCTCTTAAAGCAGAGCAGCTTACCCCGTGGGTAGACGAGGTCATGGTCTGCGACCCCACTGAACCCGACACCCTCACCCCCGCTTTACTGGACGGAGTAGAGTATATTATCTCGGCGCTGGGGAAAAGCCTTAGTCTTTCAGACGATAGCCGCGCTTCTTTCCATGAGGTAGATTACCAAGGCAACCTGAATGTATTGAAACTGGCGCAGGCCAATGGACAGATTAAGAAGTTCGTGTACGTGGCGGCGTTCAGCGGGGAGAATCACCCTAATGTGGCGTACTTCAAAGCCCACGAAGACTTTACCAGAGCTCTTCGGAAAAGCGGAATCCCCAACAGCATTATCAAACCGCCGGCCCTTTTCTCGGCCTTCCTGAACTTGTTGCCACTGGCCCGCAAAGGTCGTCTAGCTTCTTTCGGCCCCGGCGATGCCATCACCAACCCCATCCATGAACATGAGGTGGCCGAAGCCTGCGTGCAGGCCCTCACGCTTCCAGTTGCCACCATAGAACTGGGCGGACCCGTGGCGTACTCCAGGTTGCAATTGGCTGAACTGGTGGGCAAAGCCGTGGGCAAAAACAAACCGGTACGCCGGGTACCGTACTGGCTGGCCCATACCTTTTTGCCTATGGTGCGCCTCCTTAACCGCTCTCTGTATGAGAAAGCCGCCTTTTTTGTGGAGGTCAATAAAACCGATTTCGTGGCCCCGGCTAAAGGCCATTTGCGGCTGGAAGATTATTTAGCCGAACATGTATAGCAACCCGCTTGGGGCATCCGCCGTTTTTCCCGATATTTGCCTGTACTTCGTTTTAGAAAACTGCAATGGGAAGAGCATTTGAGTTCCGGAAAGCCCGGAAGATGAAACGCTGGGACATGATGTCCAAGCAGTTCACCCGCATAGGGAAAGAGATTGTGATGGCCGTGAAATCTGGCGGTCCCGACCCAGACACCAACGCCCGTCTGCGCGTGTGCATCCAGAACGCCAAAGGGGTGAACATGCCCAAAGACCGCGTGGAAGCCGCCATTAAACGTGCGCAGGGCAAAGAAGAAAGTGATTACTCAGAAGTTGTATATGAAGGTTATGGCCCGCACGGCGTAGCCGTTCTGGTAGAAACCGCTACCGACAACGTAAACCGCACCGTGGCCAATGTGCGCATGCACTTCAACCGCACTGGCGGTGAGTTGGGACGCACCGGCCAGTTCGATTTCATCTTTGAACGCAAAGGCGTGTTCCACCTGAACGGGGAAGGCCTGGACATGGAAGAACTGGAACTAGACCTGATTGACTTCGGGCTGGAGAGCATTGACAAAGACGAGGAAGAGAACGAAATCATCATCCAAACCTCTTTCGCTGATTTTGGAGCGATGCAGAAAGCCCTGGAAGAGCGCGGCATCCACGTAAAAACCTCTGAACTGCAGCGCTACCCTACCGTTCTGAAAGAACTTTCCCCGGAGCAGCAAGAAGACATGACCAAACTTCTGGACCGCCTGGAAGAAGACGATGACGTGCAGGCCGTGTACCACAACATGAAAGAAGACCACGAAGAAGAATAAGCTCCTTTCAGCCCGTTTTCTGGAAATTGGCTTTAAAACGACTAACATAGCAAAGGCCCGCTTTCTCCAGAGAAAGCGGGCCTTTGCTATGTTAGTAGGCAGTAAGGATTAGTCTTTGTCTAGTAACTTATCTATTGCCATTATACCCAATGGAATTCCTGCCCCTATCAGACCTATAAGGGCAAGATACATAGAAAGGTAGAAAGGCCACACAATTGCTCTAAGGACAAAATCAGCCCCTAATCCCATCTGCATGAGCGGAAACGCCACTATACAATAGACAAATGGCAACACACTAATGGCTAAGGAAAACTTAAGTATGTTCAAAGAGGTACGTAAATGCTTTTTATACACCTTAAAAACCCAGAATAGAAGGATTCCTAGAGGCACAAGGCAAATTAGAATCGGAGCCATAAAATATAAGGTTTCCTCCATCTAAATCTTTATTATAAAAAGTTTAGTTCCTCTTTAGCCACTCCTTGAATAGAAATTACTGCACCGGAGCTGGCTTCGCCATTACTTCCCCGCAGTTGGAGCAGGTGCGTTTCTCGTCTGAGGCCCAGAAAGCGTTCATGACTACAGGCAATTGGCCCACAATATCAGAAACGGGAATAAATTCTTCGTACAGTTTGGTATTGCAGTTCTCGCAGTACCACTGGAAACCGTCTAGTTCACTTTCATCGCGATAGCGTTCCATCACCAAGCCTACGGTATTGGGACCACGGCGCGGGGAGTGTGGCACGTTGGGTGGAAGCAGGAAAATATCGCCTTCGTTGATGTGAATGTCTTTGAACTCGCCATTGTCAATCACCTTCAGCACGATGTCGCCTTCCAACTGGAAGAAGAACTCCTCGCCGTTGTTGATGTGGTAATCTTTGCGCGAGTTGGGTCCGCCCACCACCATCACAATAAAGTCTTTGTTGTCTTTGTACACCTGTTGGTTGCCCACCGGCGGCTTGAGCAGGTGGCGGTGTTCTTCTATCCATTTTTTGAAATTGAAGGCAGGTTGTAAGGCCATGATAGTAGCGTTTGAGTAGATAATGCGTCTTTGGTTTAGGCCAGAGACTGCTCCAAGGTACGAAACCTCTTGCACAAAAGATAGACGCCGTTTTGAAGCCATTTCCTAAAAAGTAGCACTGAAATAGTAGTAACAAAATGCTGAAAGCTCTTTGGCATTCTGCCAGTATCTTGTCAGTTACGTAAGTACTACCGCTTGCCCACAAGATCTTTCCAGGATGACAAGAAGGGAAAGGAACAGGTCACCGCAATATTTCCTATTTTGCTTACTCAGAACTCAGCACTCAAGACTCAGAACGTTTTATAATGGATTTGAATTTACAGCACAAGCACGCCGTGGTCTGCGGCAGTACGCAAGGCATCGGGAAGGCGGTGGCTCTGGAGCTAGCGCTATTAGGCGCCACAGTCACGTTGGTAGCCCGAAACGAAGAACGCCTCCAAGAAACCTTGCAGGAACTCTCCACTGAGGCCGGACAGCGGCACCAGTACGTAGTCGCCGATTTCAGCCGCCCGCGCGAGGTGCAGGAGCGTTTAGAGGCCCATTTAGCGAAACTAGGCGAGGCGCATATCTTGGTCAACAACACCGGCGGTCCGGCAGGCGGACCAGCCTTAGACGCGGCGCTGGAAGAATTCGAAAATGCTTTTGCGGCGCACCTGCTGTCTAACCATGTGCTGGTACAGGCGGTGGTGCCCTACATGAAAGAAGCCGGTTATGGCCGAATCATCAACATCATCTCCACCTCGGTGAAGCAGCCTATCAAAGGATTGGGCGTATCCAACACCATCCGGGGTGCCGTCGCTAACTGGGCGAAGACTCTTTCCTTTGAACTGGCCCCCTTCGGAATTACAGTGAACAACGTGCTACCCGGTGCCACCCTCACCGCCCGCCACCACTCGCTCATTGAAACTCGCATGCAGAAAACCGGCCTCCGCAGGGAAGAAATTGAAAAAGAGATGCTGGCAGGCATCCCGGCCAACCGTTTCGCGGAACCCGCCGAGGTAGCCGCTGCCGCTGCGTTTCTGGCCTCCCCCGCCGCAGGCTACATCAACGGCATCAACGTACCAGTAGACGGCGGACGTTTGGGGAATCTATAGCGGCGTTACACCGTAACGCCGAGGCTGAAGTCCCAAAGAGGTATCTCAACGCCTTAGCCGTTTCTATAACGATTGGCCTGAAAGACCCTTTATAGTTGAATAGAACGATATTTACCTAGGAGAACCTCGGCGTTACAGTGTAACGCCGCTACGTTTTTTTTGCATCCAACCTCTAGCGTTTCCCCATGCTGCACCTCCAGAACTTCCTCAACGGCACTTTCCAAGCTCCAATTTCTGGCGCGTACCTGCCCAATATCAATCCGGCCACTGGTGAAGTGTACTCGCAGATTCCTGATTCTGATGAGCGCGACGTGCAGGCAGCCGTGGAAGCGGCGCAGGCCGCGTTTCCAGCCTGGTCCTCGCTGTCCGCTGAGAAACGGGGCCGTTTTCTTATAAAGCTCTCCGAGCTGATTGACCAAAACCTGGAGCGCCTTGCCGAAGCTGAGACCACCGACAACGGCAAACCGCTTTCGCTCTCCAGAACCGTCGACATCCCGAGGGCCAGCAGCAACCTGTACTTCTTCGGGACGGGTATCCAGCACTTCGCCTCCGAGGCCCACACCATGGAAGGCGTGGCGGTGAACTATACGGTGCGCAA
The DNA here is from genome assembly GCF_054956755.1 of Rufibacter sp. JT3400010. NCBI lineage: Bacteria > Pseudomonadati > Bacteroidota > Cytophagia > Cytophagales > Hymenobacteraceae > Rufibacter > Rufibacter sp. JT3400010. Next base: position 277,756 of record NZ_JBUDXA010000003.1, read on the forward strand.
ACCATTGGGCGTAGTAGCCTGCATTTCCCCGTGGAACCTTCCACTTTATTTGTTTACCTGGAAAATTGCGCCTGCCCTGGCTGCCGGGAATTGCGTGGTCGCCAAACCTTCTGAGATTACACCCTACACTGCTTTTCTGCTGGCAGAACTATGCGTGGAGGCCGGTTTACCTGCGGGTGTGCTGAACATCGTCCACGGCACCGGCCCCAAAGTGGGCGCGGCTATGTGCGAACACCCCGAGGTGAAAGCCATTTCCTTCACCGGCGGAACTCAAACCGGCAAAACCATCGCGCGTACGGCGGCACCGATGTTCAAGAAGCTGTCGCTGGAATTGGGTGGCAAGAACGCCACCGTCATCTTTGCCGATTGTGACTTTGAGAAAACGGTGAACACTGCTGTACAGGCTGCCTTCTCAAACCAAGGCCAGATTTGCCTGTGCGGCTCCCGCATCTTAGTGGAGCGCCCACTGTATGACCGTTTCAAGGCTGCTTTTCTGGAAAGAGTCAAAAAACTAACGGTAGGCGACCCCATGGAAGCTGATTCCAGAATGGGTGCGTTGGTCTCTGAAGCGCATTTGCAGAAAGTGCAGCAATACATTGCCCTGGCGCAGGAAGAAGGCGGCACGCTGCTCACCGGCGGCGAACGGGTGCACCTGGAGGGCCGCTGTGAGAACGGCTACTTTCTGCAGCCCACCGTCTTTGAAGGCCTTCCGCACACCTGCCGCACCAACACAGAGGAAATCTTTGGACCGGTAGTCACGCTCATGCCGTTTGACACCGAGGAAGAAGCGCTCACCTACGCCAACTACACGCAGTATGGCCTGGCCGCTTCGGTCTGGACGCAGGACCTCACCAGAGCGCACCGAGTAGCGCATCAACTGCAATCAGGTATTGTGTGGGTGAACACCTGGCTCCTTCGGGATTTGCGCACCCCGTTTGGCGGCACCAAGCAAAGCGGCGTTGGACGGGAAGGCGGCTGGGAAGCCCTTCGCTTCTTTACCGACCCGCAGAATGTGTGCATCAAGTTTTAATTGATTGAGGGAGTGAGAGACTGAATGAATACTTGCGTGCCCTATTATTCTCCCATTCATTCAACCATTCAATCTCTCATTACCTAATAATTGCCTAAATTTAAGGCTACGAACTTTCTAACCGACCGAATGAAACATAGAATGAACCGCTGGCTTGTTGCGGCCTCCTGCCTTTTGATGGCGGTAAGCACCCAAGCCCAGCAGAAACGCGATTTTGATTTAGACGACATTTTCCGGAAAGGCACCTTTCAGGCCCGCTCGGTGTACGGCGTGAACTGGATGCGTAACGGCCAGTTTTACTCCTCGCAAGTAGCCGACCAGGCCAACCAAGCTGTGGACATCGTGCAAGTAGACGTGACTACGGGTCAGCCGGTGAGCACTATTATTGAGGGCGAGGCCATCAAGGTAAACGGCAAAACGCTGGAGTACGATGACTATACCTTCAGCGCAGATGAGACCAAAATCTTGTTTGAGACCGAGCACGAACCTATCTACCGACGCAGCAGCAAAGGCCATTTCTATGTGTATGACCGTGCCAGCAAGAAACTACAGAAACTTAGCCAGGGCGACAAACAGAGTTACGCTACTTTCTCGCCTGACAACAAATTCGTGGCCTTCGTGCGGGACAACAACCTGTTCTACGTAGACTTAGCTACCATGCAGGAGCGCCAGATTACGAATGACGGTAAATGGAACTTCATTATCAATGGCGGTACCGATTGGGTGTACGAAGAGGAATTCGGGTTTGCGCAGGCGTTCTTCTGGTCGCCGCAGGGAAACCAGATTGCCTTCTACAAGTTCGATGAGAGCCAGGTACCCGAGTACAACATGCAGATGTGGGGGCCGCTGTATCCGCAGGACTACAAGTTCAAGTACCCGAAAGCCGGGGAGAAAAACGCCACGGTATCCATCTACACCTTCGACCTAGGCTCTGGCAAAACCACCAAGATGGAAACTGGCAATGAGGCCGACCAGTACATCCCACGCATCAACTGGACCAACACCCCTAACCTATTGTCCATCCGGCGCATGAACCGTTTGCAGAACACCCTGGAGATTCTGCACGCCAACACGCAGACCGGCCAGAGCAAAGTGGTTCTGAAAGAGACTGACAAAGCCTACATTGACATCACTGATGATTTGACCTACCTGGCCAATGGCAAGCAGTTTGTGCACAGCTCTGAGAAAGACGGCTTCAACCACCTGTACCTGTATGATATGAACGGCAAGTTGGTACGCCAAATCACGAAAGGCAAGTGGGAAGTAAGTAGCTTCTATGGTGTAGACGAGAAAAACAACGTAGTGTATTTCACTTCCACCGAAGTTTCGCCCATGGAGCGCCATTTGTACAGCATCGGGTTGAACGGCAAGAACAAAAAAAGCCTTACGCCCGCCAAAGGCACGCACACCATCAACTTGAGCCGCGATTTCAAATATTACCTGGACTATTACTCCACCATCACCACGCCTACGGTGGTGAGCCTGCACACCTCAGACGGCAAGCAGATCAAAGTCTTGGAAAGCAACGAGAACCTGAAAAACACGCTGGCCACCTACAACCTGCCCAAGCCCGAGTTCTTCCAGTTCAAGACCTCAGAGAACGTGACCCTGAACGGCTACACCATCAAACCTACTGACTTCGACCCGAACAAAAAGTACCCGGTGCTTATGTTCCAGTACAGCGGCCCCGGCAGCCAGGAAGTAGTAGATAGCTGGAGAGGCCGCAATTACCTGTGGCACAGTTATCTCACCAAGCAAGGCTACATCATTGCCGTGATTGACAACCGGGGTACCGGCGGCCGCGGCGCGGAGTTCAAGAAGATGACCTATGGCAACCTGGGCCACTATGAAGTGATTGACCAGATTGAAGGCGCTAAGCATTTGGGCAACCTGCCGTACGTAGACAAAGGCCGCATTGGTATCTGGGGCTGGAGCTTCGGGGGCTACATGAGTTCGCTGGCCATCACCAAAGGCGCTGATGTTTTCAAAGCGGCCATTGCGGTAGCTCCGGTGATCAACTGGCGTTTCTATGACTCCATCTACACCGAGCGCTTCTTGAAACTGCCGCAGGACAACGCCAAAGGCTATGATGACAACTCGCCCATCACCCACGCGAACAAGCTGCGCGGCAAGTACCTGCTCATTCACGGCACCGGCGATGACAACGTGCATTTCCAGAACTCTATTGAGATGGTAAACGCCCTGGTGAAAGCCAACATTCCGTTTGAGAGTGCCTACTACCCTAACCGGAACCACGGCATCAGCGGCGGTAACACCAGCATCCACTTGTTTACCAAGATGACCGAGTTTATCCAGCGTAACTTGTAGTCTGAACTTACCTTTGAACAGAAAACGCCAGCCTTTTAAGAAGGGCTGGCGTTTTTTGTTTTAGACCTGTTTTGAAGCTACTTGCTAAAAATCAGCCTCAAAATAAAATAACAAGAAACGATTAGTAGACAGCCTCCGGCTCGTGTCCGCACGCATTCCTTACGCTTCCCCCTCTTTTGTCATCCTGAAAGGATCTAGTGAGCAAACGGTAAAAGCGCTTAAGACAAGGCTTTCTAGTTCGCCCACAAGATCTTTCCAAGATGACAAAGTGGGATGGATGGAAAGCAAAGGAATAAACCAGCGCATCGAATGTTTGTAAGAAAGCAAAAGATTAGGAATTCGTGCGGACACGAGCCGGAGGCTCGCGCCAGCGTTAGAGTATGGGAAAAACTTGCTAACCATTTAGAGGCTGATTTCTGTAAAACGGCTCCAAAACGCTCAGCCCCTAACCTTGGAAACTCGCGCGTTGCAGGCGGTCATTGATGGCGCGGCCTAAACCTTGTTCTGGCATCGGCTCTGCCAGAATTACGTCAATGGGTTGTTCATCTAAGGAACGCAGGGCGGAAAACAGGGTACGGGCGGCTTCGCCGAGGTCGCCATTGGCGGAAAGCTGGATTTGCTGTTCAATAGGAACCTGCGGGAAATTTTTTCGAAGCGAAATGGTACCCACTCTGGCGGGGTCTACCAATTGGAGATTCTCTTCAATGGAGCCTAGCAGCACCTTCTTGCGAGGCGAGTAATGACTGCTGAGCATACCGGGGGCGGCGGGATTGGACGAAGATGTTTTAATACGCGCTTTGGAAATCTGCACTACTTCTTCCAGTTCCTCTAAGGCCAGGCCGCCTAAGCGGAGTACTTCTACTTCATCTCCATTCAGACTTAGAATGGTGGATTCAATGCCCACGGCGCAGGCACCTCCGTCCAAAATATACGGAATACGGCTGCCCAATTGGTTCTGTACGTGCTGGGCCGTGGTAGGGCTCACATACCCGAACGGATTGGCGCTAGGCGCCGCCACTGGGAAAGGCAATTGCCTCAACAAATCTAGCGTAAGCGGATGGTTGGGAATGCGCACCCCAACGGAGTCATGGCCCGAGGTGACCAGCAAGGGAATATGTTCTGCTTTGGGCAAAATGAGCGTTAAAGGGCCGGGCCAAAAACGCTCGGCCAGCAGATAGGCCACATCGGGTACTTCTCGGGCGATGGTGCTTACCTCAGAAATAGCGTGCGTGTGCACAATGAGCGGGTCAAATGCAGGACGGTTCTTGGCCTCGAAGATTTTCACCACGGCGGCCTCATCGTAGGCGTTAGCGGCCAGTCCGTACACGGTTTCGGTGGGTATGGCGACTAAATCGCCTTGGGTAAGATATGCGGCGGCTTTTTGTAAATCTTTGCCTAGGTCTGCCATGTCTGTAGAATGATATTGCAAAGCTACTACGGTTCTGCTTCACATTCAGCCTACTGAAGGGAAGACACACCACGTTTTTAGGTTATTTTTCTGTAAACAGGCCTAAAAACAGAAAGCCCTGCGGCAAGGCAGGGCTTTCTGTGTATCAATTACTGTGTTTCAACTTACACGGCTTCTTTCTGGTACAGTTTCGCTAAAGTAGCCACCGCGTAGTCAATCTCTTCTAGGGTGTTGTATTTACTAAACGAGAACCGCACGTTGCCGCGCTCCATGTCTGTTCCAATAGCACGTAACACATGGGAACCTAAGTCTACGCCACTGGTGCAGGCGCTTCCGCCGGAGGCGGATATTTTAGCAATATCTAAGTTAAAGAGCAGCATCTCGTTCATGTCTGAGGCCGGAAGGCTCACGTTCAGAACGGTGTAAAGGCTTTTATCAGCTTCGGCCGAAAGGCCGTTGAACTGCACGTCTTCTATCTGCTCGCGCAGTTTAGAAACCATGCGGTCTTTCAAACTTTGGATGTGGCGGTGGTGCTCGTCCATATCGCGGTAGGCAATTTCCAGGGCTTTGGCTAAGCCCACAATGCCGTACACGTTCTCGGTGCCACCGCGCATGTTCCGCTCCTGCGATCCACCTTGGATCAATGGATGGATCTTCACCGAGGAATCTACGTAAATGAAGCCTACACCTTTGGGACCGTGGAACTTATGACCGGAACCTACCAGAAAGTTCGCGCCCAACGCCTGTACATCATGACGATAGTGGCCCATGGTCTGCACCGTATCTGAGTGGAAGATGGCGTTGTACTTCTTGCAGATATCGGCAATAGCCTGGATGTCGTTCAGGTTACCCAATTCATTGTTGGCGTGCATGATAGACACCAACGTGCGGGGCTGGGCCGGCAAGGTTTCTTCTAAATGCTGCAAATCCAGCACGCCATTGGCATCTACGCGTAGCATGGTCAATTCAATCTCGCCGGTCTTCTCCAATGCCTCCAGCGAGTGCAAGACTGCGTGGTGTTCCAGTGGCGAAGAGATGGCATGTTTGATACCCAGGCTGCGGATAGAGCAGATAATGGCCAGATTGTCGGCCTCGGTACCGCCGGAGGTAAAGAACACTTCTGAGGGCGAGGCGTTGATTAAGCCCGCAACTGTTTTCCGGGCACCTTCAATGGCCGCCCGCACCTGCCTACCGTGCGCGTGTATAGAGGATGGATTTCCGTAATGTTCCAGCATGAAGGGAGCCATTACCTCAAAAACTTCTTTATCCAGGGGCGTAGTCGCCGCATTATCTAAATATACACGCATGATAGAATTTACTTTTTACAACAACAGCAAGTGAAACAGGTACGGTTCATAATTTTAAGACTTTACGCAGGCAGAACCTGGTATTTTAAGCAAGAAGAGTGGCAAGCCGATAGACAAGGAAAACACTGAAGTTTCGGTTTAAGGTCAACTTTTCAGAAACCAGCCCTAAACTGAAGCCCTACTCAGATTTCTCTGAGATGATTTCTTTGATATCGCCAATGATTTTGTTCGCCAGGTGGTCAGCGGTGGAAAGGCTGTCAGACTCAGCGTAGATTCTGATGATGGGCTCGGTGTTGGATTTACGCAGGTGCACCCATTCTTTGTTGAACTCAATCTTGACGCCGTCAATGGTGTTGATGGGCTGCTTGGCGTATTGTTTCTGCACTTTGGCCAGTACCGCATCTACGTCAATGTCTTTGGTAAGCTCAATCTTGTTTTTAGAGATGTAGTAGTTAGGATACTTCGCCCGTAACCGCGACATTCTTAAGCCAGATTTGGCCAAATGCGTTAAAAACAGCGCAATGCCCACCAACGCGTCACGGCCGTAGTGCAGTTCTGGGTAAATGATGCCTCCATTGCCTTCGCCGCCAATAATAGCATTCTGGGCTTTCATCATGTTTACCACGTTCACCTCGCCCACGGCAGCCGCAAAGTATTGTCCGCCCGCTTTCTCAGTTACGTCGCGCAGGGCGCGGGTAGAGGAAAGATTGGAAACGGTATTTCCTACCTGGTTTTGCAAAACGTAGTCAGAAACAGCCACCAGCGTATATTCCTCACCGAACATGCTGCCATCTTCATTGATCAAGGCCAGGCGGTCTACGTCTGGGTCTACCACAATACCCAAGTCAAACTTCCCTTTTTCCATCACGCGGGAGATTTCACCCAAGTTCTCAGGGAGTGGCTCAGGGTTATGGGCGAAGTGCCCGGTAGGATCGCAGTGAATTTTCTCAATGTGCTCCACGCCCAGTGCTTCTAAAAGCATAGGCACGGCGAAACCGCCGCTGGAGTTCACGGCGTCTACCACTACCCTAAAGTTTTTGGCTTTAATAGCCTCCACGTCTACCAGCGGCAGATCCAGAATGGCTTTGATGTGCTTCTTCAGGAATTTATCTGATTGGGTATATTTCCCCAGTTTGGTCACTTCCGCGAACTGGAAAGACTCCTGCTCGGCCAGTTCCAGCACCAGTTTTCCTTCGGCGTCGTTGATGAACTCGCCGTGCTGGTTCAGGAGTTTGAGGGCGTTCCATTGCTTGGGATTGTGGCTGGCCGTCAGAATGATTCCGCCGCCGGCTTTCTTGGCCGGAACGGCCATTTCTACGGTGGGCGTGGTAGAGAGACCTAGATCAATCACGTTAATGCCCAACCCTTGCAAGGTGGCAGCCACTAATCTGTTCACCATTTCGCCAGACAAACGGGCGTCACGGCCAATCACAATGGTATCATTCTGGGTGGTTTGCAGTACCCAGGTACCAAACGCCGCCGCAAATTTCACTACATCTACCGGGGTAAGGGCCTCTCCCACGTTCCCCCCAATTGTACCTCTTATGCCTGATATTGATTTTATAAGTGCCACAGATTCCTATTTTTGAACATGCAAAAGTAGTAAAATTGAAACGAATCAAAGCAAAGAGAAATATAAAGGCCCCAATATCGCTACTTTTGCCAGTCTTGCGCAATTCTTTAACACCGCTAAAAACAAGCGTTTGCCAGATTATTAGCTGAAACATGCCTAAAACTGAACCACAAGGAAGCAGGGCAACAGAGTAGCACATTTCCTATTATACAGGAGCAAGCAGAACCTGTGTGCGGTTAGACAAGCCTGGCGTTTATAGGCATCTTTCTCAAAAACACCCTTAAAACCACCTGCGCCTTTTACCTATTCCCACAGATAAACACCTATTTCTTTAGGTAAAGTATTCAAGTGCATTCCTAAAAACCTATCTTAGCTTCAGGTATTCCTGCCGGTGAAGAACGCTGGTTTGTTTTCACCTGCCACGCATGGCCCTAGACAGTAGCCGCAGAAAGATTTATTTTTTTCTGTTTCCTTTATGGAATCCTGAACAGGCGTGCATCATGGTAGTAAATAAATCGTTCTTCGCGCAGACAAGGTCTAAGCCAGAACGTACTTGTTTCAGCTTTTTTTCTGAAAAATGCTTGAAAACAGGTCCGCCCCCTACTGCACCGTCAAAGTTTATGGTTTGTAGTGTTACTGCTTTAGGAAGAAAGTGCGTATAGCGCCTGAAATCCTTACATTACGTTTAAATTTGTTACATGGAAACCCCCGTAGTACCCGCTTACTCCAGACAGGCTCAGCTTACTGCTTTTAACCGTCTGCTGGATATTTTAGATGATTTGCGTGAAAAATGCCCTTGGGACAGGAAGCAAACCATGGAAAGCCTCAGGCACCTCACCATTGAGGAGACCTACGAGCTCTCTGAGGCCATTCTCACCCAGGACTTACCGGAAATCAAAAAAGAACTAGGCGACGTACTGCTGCATCTGGTTTTCTACGCGAAGATTGCTTCTGAACAAGGGGCGTTTGACATTGCCGATGTGTTGAATGCCCAGTGCGACAAGTTGGTTTTCCGGCATCCGCATATTTACGGAGACACCAAAGCCGACACCGAGGAAGAGGTTAAAAAGAATTGGGAGAGCTTAAAGCTTAGAGAAGGCAATAAATCAGTTTTGGCCGGCGTTCCTTCATCACTTCCGTCCATGGTGAAAGCCATGCGCATCCAGGAGAAGGCCCGCGGCGTTGGATTTGATTGGGATGAACCCTCTAAAGTATGGGAGAAGGTGGAAGAAGAGTTAGCCGAGTTCAAGGCTGAGTTTGACAAACCTCATTTAACACAGGAAGACAAGGCCAAAGCGACCGATGAGTTGGGCGATGTTTTCTTCTCTCTCATCAACTTTGCCCGTTTTCTGGACCTTAACCCTGAGGAGGCCCTGGCTAAAACTAACCTGAAGTTCATTCACCGTTTTCAGTACCTTGAGCAGGCTGCAGCAGCCCAGAGGAAGAAGCTGAGTGAGATGACTCTGGCCGAAATGGATGTCTACTGGAACGAAGCAAAAACAAAAAACAAACCTGGGGAGTAGTATTAATATTCTTAAGTATATTGCAGAATGATTGGATTTTTTCAGTAAATTTTGCGGTATTATTTGATTTTTTGCGATTTAATCCCTAGGCTTGTATTTAGGTAGCTCCTAAACTAAGGTCATTCTCTTACTGAATTAATCATATTAAGGGAATTATTAATGTCAAAAGAGCATTTAACTTTTTAACAACCAATTCATTATTAACACTAACTCAAACAACTAACACAGTAACACAAACAACTAAACCTAAATTTTAGAAAAAATGGAAAGAAAGAGTGCACCTGCAACTGCAACTACAAAACCAGCACAACAGAAAGAAGGCAAAGCAGGCTCAATGTTCGCAAGTATTGTAATTCCGGTAGCTATTATCGCTGCTGTTTGTATTTATCTGTTTATCCTTGGTAATGGAGCCAACTTTGAGGGCGGTGACAACGCAAACCACCCACTACCAGGCAATATGTTAGGCCAGGTGTATAAAGGTGGTTTTATTGTACCAATCCTTATTGCCATTAACATTCTGGTAATCACTTTCTCAATTGAGCGTTTCTTGACCATCAACAAAGCCAAAGGCGGTAAAGGTCTTGAGTCTTTCGTGAGAAGTGTACGTCAGAAGATGAACAATAATGACATCAACGGCGCTATCGCTATCTGCGACCAACAAAAAGGTTCTGTAGGTAACGTGGTAAAAGCGGGCTTACTGAAATACCAAGAAATGCACAATGAGCATGGTATGACCAAAGATCAGCGTATCCTGGCTATCCAGAAGGAAATTGAAGAAGCAACTGCTCTTGAGTTACCAATTCTGGAGAAAAACCTGGTAATCATCTCTACTATCGCCTCTATCTCTACTCTGGTAGGTCTTATTGGAACGGTATTGGGTATGATTAAAGCGTTCGCGGCTCTTGCAACGGCAAGTGGTGCACCAGACGCTACCCAGTTGGCAAACGGTATCTCTGAGGCCTTGATCAACACTGCCCTTGGTATTACTGGTTCTGCTATCGCCATTGTTGCTTACAACTTCTTCACCAGCAAAATTGATGAGTTGACGTACAGCATTGATGAGGCTTCTTACAGCATCATTCAGACGTATGCCGCTCAGCACACTGAGAACAACAGAACCATCTAATTAAACGGAACTTCTAACGTAGAAGGTAAAAAATGCCTAAGGTAAAACCACACAGAACCTCTCCCTCCCTGGACATGACGCCCATGGTGGACTTGGCATTCCTTCTGGTAACGTTCTTCATGCTTATATCGAAGTTCGCGCCAGAGGAAGTGCTGGTAGTGGATACGCCGTCTGCAACAACAGAAATCAAGGCCCCAGATGCCAACGTTATCACCATTAGCATTGGTAATGATGAGCGGGTTTTCTTTGGCGTAGACGACAAAAACACTAAACTGAGACTGATAGATAAAATAAGTGAGAAATACGGCGTAGGCTTCACGCAGCCAGAAAAAGAAGTATTTGCTTCTCTGGCTTCCTTTGGAGTTCCTATCTCTCAGCTTAAATCCTATCTGTCTATGAAACCCGAAGATCAGAAAAAGGTAAACCAACCAGGTATTCCTATTGATTCTGCAAGAAATGAGTTAGGCGACTGGGTACAATTAGCCCGTTACTCCAACCCTCAGTCCATTGTAGCCATCAAAGGAGACCAAACTGCAGGTTATCCGGTAGCTGGTCGTGTAATTGAGATCTTACAAGACAAGAACGTGAACCGTTTCAATCTTGTGACCGATATGGAAGTTAAACCTGTTATTAAATAACGAAAGGGAAACGACATGGCAGAGATACAACAGTCCGGCGGAGACGAGGGCGGTAAAAAGCGGGCCAAGAAAGGCTCTACCAAGGTGGACATGACGCCCATGGTGGACTTAGGCTTCCTGCTGCTTACTTTCTTCGTAATGACCACCACATTGGCTAAGCCACAGATCATGGAAATTAACATGCCTGTGAAGCCAAAGGACCCAATTGAACAAAACGAGCTGAAAGCATCTAATGCCTTTACCGTTTTACTTGGCGCAGACAACAGAATTTTCTATTACCGTGGCTTGCACCAGCCTAACGTTGGCGCAATCCCTACGGTTGAGGAAAGCAACTGGTCTGCAAACGGTATCAGAAAAACGGTATTGGAAGCTACACGCGCCAACCCTAACCTGGTAGTACTGATTAAAGCTGATGAAACCTCTTCTTACAAGAATCTGGTAGATATCTTAGACGAAATGGCCATCACCAGCACCCAGAAGTACGCTGTGGTAGAGTTAGACAACGCAGACGCTACACTACTTAGAAACGCAGAGAAAGGAGGAGCGCAATAATGGATAACCAACGTTTAGCCACCGCTACTCTAGATGATATGGTTTTTGAAAACCGTAACAAAGAGTATGGAGCCTACATGCTTCGTAAACTATATACGAAGAATGTGAACCGGGCAATTGTTATTGCAATCGTTCTGTTTGTTCTCTTCTTAAGTATTCCTTTGATTCAATCAATGTTCAAAGGTGAGGAAGAGACCTCAGTAGCACCGGTAGTAAAAGTAGTGGACTTGGCCGCACCACCTTCCGTTGAGAAGATTGTGCCACCACCACCACCACCACCAGATGCTCCGCCACCCCCACCACCTGTACGGTCAACCGTTAAATTCACGCCTCCGGTAGTGAAGAAAGACGAAGAAGTAACTAAGGAAGAAATTCCAGACGTAAAAGAGCTTCAGAAGACCGATGCTGGTACAGAAACTGTAAAAGGTGACCCTACGGCACCGCCAACCCTTGAAGGCATTGAGAACGGTACTGGCCCAACTGGTCCGGTGCAGGAAGTCTTTGAAGACAAGGTGTACATTGCGGTAGAGAAAATGCCTGAGTTCCCGGGCGGAATGGCAGCCATGATGAAATACATGGGTGAGAAATTCCGTATCCCATCAGCCGCGCAGCGTGCTGGTGCTGAAGGTAACGTGGTACTCTCTTTCGTGGTAGGCCCAACCGGGGAAATCACCAACATTGAAGTTCTAAAAGGCCTTGGTTATGGTCTTGATGAGGAAGCCGTACGTGTAATCAAGGGTATGCCTAAGTGGAGCCCAGGAGAGCAGAACGGTCGTAAAGTATCTGTAAAATATACAGTTCCTTATCGCATCGTGATCAAATAAGCCAACCTGCATTGGTTCTTCACAAGAAAAACTCCGGAGACAGACATTCCTTACAGAATAGTTTGTCTTCGGAGTTCTTTTTTACCAGTAGACTTCGCTTTTTACGTAACATCCTTAAAGACAAACCATAAGGAGAAACATGAGTTATTCCAGAAGACCACAACGCACGTCCCAGAGAAGTACCTATGAGAATGTCATGAAATATGTGTCACTGCTCATGGTGCTCCTATACTTTGGCTTCGGCTTATACGTTCTTCTTTCTAGTCCCAAGCAGATACCTTTCCCTAGGGAGTATAAATATATCTTTGGCGGACTGCTCCTTTTCTATGGTTTGATTAGATTTGTGAGAGCGTATCAACAATACTTTAAAAAAACCAGACGAAATGAAGAAGATTAATCTTTTAACTTTTCTATTTACTGCAGGAGTAGCCCTTGCTACCATTTCCTGTGGTCAGTCTGGCGGTAGAACAGCAGACACACCCACCAGTGGTACTATCAAGATAAGCGTAGATGAATCTTTTGCACCTATTGTAGATGCCCAGATCCAGACCTTTCAAGGTTTGTACAAATACGCCAAGATTAATGCCGTCTATAAGCCCGAAGTTCAGGTAGTACATGATCTCCTCAATGATACCATCCGCTTTGCCATCATGGCCAGGCAGTTGAACGATCAGGAGAAGGCTGAATTTGAGAAGTTCAAGATAACGCCCCGCGTCAACAAAATCGCCATAGATGGGATAGCGCTTATCTTAAACAAAGAGAATACAGACACTACCCTCACGTTGCAGCAGGTTAAAAGTATTTTCACCGGGGCCACAACAAACTGGCGCCAACTGGACCCCTCGGCCCAAGACGGCAAAATCACCATTGTGTTTGACAACAGTAATTCCAGCACGGCTCGCTTCATTCTGGATTCCATTAACCAGAAGAAACCACTTCCGCCTAACACCTATGCCTCTACGTCTAACTCAAAACTGGTTGACTACGTAGCACAAAACAGGAACGCCATTGGCGTAATAGGTGTGAATTGGATCAGTGACCGGCAAGACAGCGCCGCCATTAGTTTCCTCAATAGAGTAAACGTGGTAGGTATTAGCCGCAAAGAAAACCCCACTTCTGAAGACGACTTTGTACAACCTTACCAAGGTTATTTAGCTCAAGGAACTTATCCTCTACGCAGAGAGGTTTTTATAGTAAGCAAAGAGGCCCGGGCAGGACTTGGCACAGGTTTTGCATCTTTCATTACTGGTGATAAAGGCCAACGGATTATCTTGAAATCAGGCTTAGTCCCAGCTTCTATGCCAGTACGGATAGTAGGGTTCAGACAATAATTAAACCAGAGTTTCACTTACACTAACAACCAAAACAAATGACTAAGAACTGGAAGACGTATGGAGTTTTAGCGGCTGCTTTCCTTTCTGCCGCTGGAGCCTCAGCACATAACAATGAGCTACGTTCTGGTAAGATTGAACTAACACAATCCTCCCAGGCGGAAGTAGCATTCGCTTCCTACACTGTACAAGATAATTCTGCTGCCGGTTTGGTAAAACAAGGCAAAGCAGCTCTTGAACAAAATAGAGTAGCTGAAGCGCAGCAGCTGTTTGATAAAGCATTGTCCATGACTAAGAACAAGGACAATAATATCAAGATCATGATTGGAGAAGCCTATGTTTCCTCTGGCGTGAAAGATCTGTCTCCGGCCATTAAAGTTTTAGAAGATGCTACTAGCAAAGACACCAAAAACGCCAATGCGTTTGTTTTACTAGGTGATGCCTACCTGCACAACAAAACAGTTGATGGTGGTAAGGCAATGGCCAATTATGACAAAGCACTTGCGGCAGACAGCAAATTTGCCAAAGCGCACCTGCGTAAAGGCCAGCTTTACGTGCAGTCCCGCAACTTTACACAGGCCAAGGAAGCATTAGATGCCGCTATAGCAGCTGATCCTAACTATGCCCCTACCTACCTGGAGTTAGCAGAACTATATTATCGCGCAGAGCAGTATCCTAAGAGTTCTGAGTACATTAAGAAGTATGTGTCAATGGCTGAAAATACGCCAGAGACCCGTGCAAAGTATGCCTCTATTCTTTACCTGACAAAGGATTACCCTACTGCCATGACAGAAATCCAATCTGTTCTGAAGAGTGATCCTAACAATATTGCTATGAATCGTTTGTTGGCATACACTTACTATGACACCAAACAATATGACAAAGCGCTAGAAGCCATCACTGCTTACTTTAACAAGTATGATGAGTCTAAGCGTATTCCGTCAGATTACGAGTACTATGCTAACATACTTGTAGAAAACAAAAAGCCACAAGAGGCAATAGCGGTTATTGAGCAGGCGAAGAAGGTTGACCCCAAAAATCCTTTGTATGATGATCTTTTGGCAAAGCAATACCTTAGCCTTAAAAACTATCCTAAAGCAATTGAGGCCTACAAAGCCAAATTTGCGACTACTCCTCCCAACAACACAGATCTCTTCTACTACGGTTATGCCCATGAGTTGAATGATGATTTCAAAACAGCCGATAGTGTGTACGCCATCATCACCACTAACAACCCTACGTATGCGTATGGTCATTTCTGGAGAGCGCGTGCAAACTATAGCTTAGACCCGGAAACCAAGCAAGGATTAGCAAAACCTCACTATGAGGAGTTTATTAAGCTTACTTCAGGTGATAAGGAGAAGTACAAGAAAGACTTAATCACGGCTAACAACTACCTTGGCTATTACTATTATACCAAGAAAGACAAAGCCAATGCCACTAAATACTGGCAAGAAGTGAAAGCCTTAGACCCAACTAACGCTGATGCCACTAATGGATTGAATGGTCTTAAAGCCATGAAGTAATCTTTCTTCAGGAACATAAAAAAAGCGCCTCTTTACGTTAAGAGGCGCTTTTTTTATGTTCCTGAAGAGATCTAGTAATACTAAATGTCATAAACAACCTTCCATTAGTAAGGACTTCAAATAGTTCTTGGTTTCTACTTTTCAAGTTGCTAGCGCGAGCCGGAGGCTCGCGCCAATAGCGGTACAGACACAAGCAGGTGCTTCCTACAGGAAATACCTTAAAATGAATGGAAGAACGCAAATCCTAGCTGGTATAACTGGTATAACATACCTAATCTTAAGCCCTGCCGAGGTTCTCCGCGAATTTGAAGACTCGCTGCATCCGCAGTCACTAGATCAGAGTCTCGCCCCAGTTTGTAAACGCAAAGTCGCCTACTCCAACCTTGTAACATCTTTAGACCTGCAAGCGCCTGTGCCACTGCGTTTAAGCCTGTTTTCCACAAAACTGCCCTAAAACGTTAATTCATGCACACATGACAGGTTTATAGTTGAATGGAAGTAATAGAGCTTGACAAAATTTATATGTAAAGCTTTTTGATAACCTAAGAACCGACCATTAGCGATTATAAAGCAAACGGGTTATACAAAGACCAAGCGCTTTTGAGTCAATTTTGGGAAAACAATCCCGAAACGGGTTTAAGGACAGATCTCTTTAGAAAGGTTAACCAAAGAAGTCTTTCTTCTAAACCTTATTAGCTCAACCTATGTACCATTACTCTTCTCCGCAATCGAAGACAGACCTCTGCTCTTTCATCAAGCGTTACTTCTGCTCTGAAGAACTTGCCCGTATTGACGCCATTTTTCCAATGCAGCTACAAAATCAGCGGGTAAATCAGACTCAAAGAAAACAAACTGCTGGGTAGTAGGATGAATGAAGCCTAGGGATTTAGCATGTAACGCTTGTCTGGGCAGTACGTCAAATGTATTTTGGACGAAAGCTTTATAAGAACCGGTTTGCTGTCCTTTTAAGATTCTATCGCCGCCATAGGTAGCATCATTGAACAAGGGGTGTCCCAGGTACTTCATATGGGCTCTGATCTGGTGCGTGCGTCCTGTCTCCAAATTACATTTGATCAGACTGCAGTACGTGAAGCTTTCCAGCACCTCATAGTGGGTAACAGCCGGTTTCCCGAATTCACCCTCAGGGTAAACGGCCATCACCTTTCTGTCTTTCGCGCTCCGACCTATATGCCCCACTATGGTTCCTTTGGCTTGAGCCGGAACGCCCCACACCAAAGCATAGTACGTTCTTTCAATGGAGTGGTCAAAAAACTGCCTAGCCAGAAAAGTCATGGCAAACTCAGACTTGGCAATCACCAATAACCCTGATGTGTCTTTGTCAATCCTGTGCACCAAGCCCGGGCGAATCTCTCCGTTTCTGGAGGTAGGAAGGTTCTGCAGGTAATACACTAAACCGTTGACCAGCGTGCCAGACCAGTTGTTATACGCCGGGTGCACCACCATTCCCGGAGGTTTATTGATGATCATCAGCTCCTCGTCTTCAAACACAATGTTCAACGGAATGTTCTCCGGCACCACATCTGTGTCTCTGGGAGGATTAGCCAACGTAACCGTGATGACATCAAGTGGCTTTACTTTATAGCTTGCCTTAGTGGGTTTTCCATTGATTTGGACAGATTCTGCCTTGATCGCATCCTGTAGTTTGTTCCGGGTTACGTTAGGCAAACGATCCATCAGGAACTTGTCAATTCGCAACAGGGCCTGGCCCTTGTCCACCTGAATACGGTGATGTTCGTATAACTCATCTGAATCGGCGCTAGCCAACTCTTCATACTCGTCTTCTGTGCCCTCAGGTAATTGCATCTGATTTACGCCTGTTATTCAAAATGTAGCACAAAAATAAAGAGCCGGTAACGATAATCGTTACCGGCTCTTTATTTAAAGAGGTCTTAAACCTTATTTTTTCTTCTTAACCGGGGCTGCATTTTGTACAGCTGGTTTAGGAGAAGTAGAAGTAGTACCTGGAGTAGCGGCAGAAGCAGCGGCAGCACCTTTAGGAGCAGGTGTTACACCAAGGTCTTTCAACACAAGGTCAGTGAAGTTGTTTCCATCTTCTGGACCATACAACAAAGCTTCAGCGGTAAAGATGTGGGTATAACCGTTCTCTTTGGCTACTTTGTCAATAGACTTCTGAATTTTGTTCATCACAGGCTCTAAGGCAGCTTGCTCTTTTTTCTGCAAAGAAGCATCAGCGTTACGCTGGAATTCTTCAATAGAGGCTTGTAACGTGGTTAATTCTTTTTCTCTATCTGCTCTCACCACATCAGTCATAGTAGGAGCACCTTTTTTATAAGCTTCTACTTTTGCCTGATAGTCTTTGTATTTATTCTGAAGCTCTTTCTCCAATTGGCCGCTGTGCGCTTTCAGATCTGACTCAATCTGACGGCTCTCAGGCAATTGGCTAATGATGTAGTTGGCGTTGGTATAACCAACTTTCACGTTTCCTGTCTGTGCGAAAGAAGCCACGCTCACTAGCAAGAAGGCAGCTACTAACAGAGATTTCAATTTGTTCATTGTAAGTTACTTAGTTTGTTTAATTGTTTTTCTTTTTAACCGGAGGTGCTTTGCGCACTGGTTCCGCTTTTTTAGTCGTCGGGTTCTCTGAGGTGGTTGCTCCTGCGGGGAGCGGTGGCACGTCAGCCGGGTCATCTACTAAAGCGTTTGCCGGACGGGCTCCTGCGGTGTTTTGTTCTTTAGATGCAAGGCCTAGCTCTTCCAATACAAATTCAGTGTAATCATGCCGGGGATCTGTGTACAACATCACTACATCTCCAGACTTGTCAAACATAAAGTTCAACCCGCGTTGCCGAACTACCTTCTCAACGGCTTCAAATAGTTGGTCCTGTACGGGCCTGATCAGTTCTTGCCGTCTTTTGAATAAAGAGCCCTCAAACCCGAACATCTTCCGCTGGTACTCCCGTATTTCGGCGTCTTTGCGGCTGAGTTCTTCCTGCCGCTTCACTTTCATGTCGGGCGTTAACAAGATCTCTTCAGCCTGATAACTCTTTTGGAGCTTTTCAAGTTCCGCACGCATGCCTTCAATTTCTTTCTGCCAGGTCTGCGACAGCTTTTCTACCTCGGCCTGAGCACTGGCATACGCGGGCATTTTCTGCAAGATAAAACCAGAATCAATATAGCCAAAGCGCTGCGCACTCACGTCCTGCCCAAATAGGAGGAACAAGCTCACCAACAAAAAGCACCCTAACTTCTTCATCACACTTACCTTAACAAATTCTGTTCCAATTATCTGATTTGTTGCCCAATGATAAAGTGAAACTGACCTCCATTGGCACCAGGGCGTCCTGGTACGGTATCAAGTCCCCAACCATAATCAAAGCCCAACAAACCGAAAGCAGCCATAAATACCCTGGCTCCTACCCCTACAGAACGATACAGTTTGAAGGGATCGTATTCACGGTAACTTCCGAAGTTATTACCAGCCTCGGCAAACCCTAAAACAAACACGGTAGCGGCAGGGTTCGGAGAAATTAGGTAACGTAGTTCAGCCACATATTTATTGAAGGCGATACCACCTGCACCGTTTGGTGAGATACTTTCGTCTTCATAACCTCTCAAACCAATATAATCTGTAGCTACAATGAAAGAGCCTCCACCTAAACCTGAACCTCCTAATTTGAATCGTTCAAATGGACCAATTACACCTTTAGAGCTGTACGTCCCAATGAAACCAAAATGAGCCCGGGTGTTCAAGGCAAGTTTACCGTTTCCGCTTAATGAATGGAACCAGGAAGCATCAAACATCCACTTGTGGAATTCAATCCACTGAAAATTATTTACCGTGCTCTTAAATAAAGAGTAAGGCGGCGTAAAAGTCACGTTCAGTCCTATAGAAGAACCTGAACGAGGGAAGGTTGGTTGGTCAATGCTGGACCGGGCAAAAGATGTAATGAATGAAATGTTGTTCGCATCTCTGATCTGGTTTGCCTCTTCATAGTTTCCGAAAATGGCAGAGGCGTTGCTCATATTATACCGGAAGTAAGAAATAGAATTACTTAAGGTAAAATAATCATCTGGCCACCGCAGCCTTCTTCCCAGGTTTACGCTTGCACCAGTAATGTCAATGAAAGATTCTTCTCTCTGTCCGAATTCATCTTGTTGGTTATACCGTTGAATAGACTTGCTCAAGCTTACCGTCAAAGAGTTTGGTCTGCGTCCGCCTAACCAAGGTTCTGTAAACGACAATGAATAAGACTGGTATCTTTTACCGTTCGCCTGAATATTGAGAGCTAGACGTTGTCCATCTCCAGACGGAACAGGGCGCCACTCTTTCCAGTCAGTTGCTTTGCGCAGTGAGAAGTTGTTCAACACCAAACCAACCGTTCCTACCGCACCGAGGCCACCACCCCAACCACCAGACAAGGTAATTTGATCATTTGGCCGCTCCTCTACTGTGTAACGGATGTCTACCGTACCGTTCTCAGGATTAGGGATGGGTTCCATTCCGATTTTCTCAGGGTCAAAATAGCCCAGGTTGGAAAGCTCCCGCTGTGAACGAATCAAAGCTGATCTGCTGAAGTTCTGCCCTGGCAATGTGCGTAATTCACGAAGGATTACGTGGTCACTTGTCTTGGTATTTCCGGTAACAGTGATTGAGTTCACCGTAGCTTGGGTACCTTCGCTTAAACGCAGTTCAATGTCAATAGAATCGCCTTCTACGGCAACCTCAACGGGTTCAATCTGGAAGAACAGGTAACCATCATCCATGTAAAGCGAGGTTACGTCATTTCCGTTAGGATTATAGTTCAGACGTTTGTCTAGTTCTTCTCTGTTGTAGATATCTCCCTTGTTCAGACCTAATACTCTGGACAACATGGCATCGTCATACAGGTAGTTACCGCTCCAGGTAATGTTACGGTAGAAATATCTGCGCCCTTCGTCTACTACAATCTTGATGCCTATGCGGTCATCACTAATCTTGTAGATGGAGTCTGAAACAATAGTTGCATCCCGGAAACCTTCCGAGTTGTAAAAATCGATCAGGAGTTTCTTATCTGCCTCGTACTCCGTTTTGTTGAACTTAGCGCCTGTGAAGATTTTATAGAATTTCTTCTCTTTGGTCTTCTTCAGCTTACCTTTTAATTTGCTTTCGCTGAAAACGACATCATCCTCGTCGCTCCATAAACCAGAGATGAATCCACTTATACCACTCTTTTTAGTTATGCCAGTAGCAGGGTTGGTTCTTTCAATATCCAGCTCTCCAATGCGAACCTTCTCTCCTTTGTCTACTCTAATCTCCAGAGCCACACTGTTAGAAATAACAGAGTCTGGCGTTTGTCTGATTACCACCTGGGTATTCAGATAGCCTTTATCCTGGAAAAACTTCTGGACCGTAGTACGGGTGGAGTTCAAAAGTGCATCTGTCACTACTCTACCTTTATTCAAGGCGACAGACTTCTGTAGATCTTCTGATTGGGCCTTCGTGGTTCCAGAAAAGTCAAAACGCGACAAACGCGGGCGCTCTGTTAAAAAGAAATCAAGGTAAATGGTATCGTCCTCAATCTTAGTGGCACGCACATCTACCCCACCCAGAATTCCCTGGTCCCAGAGTTTTTGAATGGCTCTGCTGATGGCATCACCAGGAACATCAATTTCATCGCCAATTCTTAACCCCGTTAAGGAAATCAACGTACTAGGGTCTAGGAACTTTGCCCCACTTACCGTAATACCCCCTATCTTGTATTTACGAGGATTTGCGTAATCAATGGAGGTGGTCGTGTTGTTGCCACCTACCCCTAGTCTGATCTGCGCATTGGCAGTTATACCAGACGTCACTAAGAGGCATAACAGCCAAAAGTACTTACTCATTAAGAATGTGCTTTTTGTAATTGTTCGCTTGTCTTTCCAAAACGACGTTCCCGTTGCTGGAAAGCAAGTATGGCTTCATAAAGATGTTCTTTCCTGAAATCTGGCCAGAGCAGGTCTGTGATGTACAGTTCTGTATAGGCTAATTGCCAAAGCAAGAAGTTACTGATCCGTTGCTCCCCACTGGTTCTGATTAAAAGCTCCGGATCTGGCATGCCAGCCGTATTCAGGTAATTCTGCACGGTATCCTCATTGATCGCCTCTGGCTCCAACTCTCCCGCTTTTACCTGCGCCGCAAGCTTTTGCATGGCGTTAACCAACTCCCAACGGCCGCTATAACTCAAAGCCAGCACCAAGGTCATGCGCGTGTTCTTGCTGGTGAGTTGGATGGCTTCTTCCAGTTGCTTTCTACAGGCTTGAGGCAGCGCGGCCGTATCACCAATAGACTGTAACCGAATATTATTTTTATTCAAGGTCTCCGTCTCCTTCCGGATGGTGCTGACCAATAACTGCATTAGGGCTTCTACCTCATACTTTGGTCTTGACCAGTTTTCTGTGGAAAAAGCGTAGAGAGTCAAGTAATGCACCCCCAGTTCTGCTGCGGCTTCCACTGTTTCGCGCACAGCCGTAATAGCATTCTGGTGCCCAAAAATCCTAAGGTTGCCCTTTTTCTTTGCCCACCTACCATTCCCGTCCATAATAACGGCAATGTGTTGGGGCAAATTGCCTATGTCAATCTTTTCCTTCAGGCTCATTAAAAAGAAATTTCAATGCAATTTAGGAAAAGCTTTGCACATTTTACTCATCTGATTCTACTCTACCCCTACACCTCTTACTTAATGGGGCAGTGAATCTTGTAAAACGTATAGGAAATACTAACACCGTTGTAGAAGTACAGGTCTCTGCTGTACGGATTCATCACCTGCTCATTCTGATTTGCCAGGTTATCAAAATCATCTGTGAAGAGAACCCTAACGCCTGCCTCAAGCCCTAAATTCCAATGCTCAGAAAGCGCGTACTTTACACCAGCCCCAACGGGAACCGCAAAAGCGAAACCAGTTCTGTAGGCTTGCTCCTGATCTGTGTTGGCGGGGTAGATAATGGCAGGATCCTGGCCAGTTGTCTTGTTATTGTATACCACCCCTGCCAAACTCACGGTGAAATAAGGTGTCCAGCGGATGTTACGTCTGAAATCATAGTAATCCATGAAGTTATAGTCAATGCCGCCGCTCAGTTCCAAAAGGCTGGTAGTAACGGTGGCTTGTCTATACATAGACAACGGTAATTCTCTAGCCAGGAAAGAAGGATTGTCTGTATAGGCTTCATCCTGGGCCTTTATTCTACCCAACAGCAAACTGACTTTACCGGTCAACGCACTGGAAAGATCCCTTTTATAGAAAATAGTGAGCGCCGGCCGGTTACTCTGTAACCGATACCTGGGAGCCACATCTCCTTTGTAAAGAACGCCACCAATCCCTACTCCTAGTTCACTGGTGGTTCTAGGTTGCCCCGTTTGCTGCTGCGCAATGGCAGGTACTACAAAAAAAACACTCCCTATTTGTACCAAGGTGCAAATAAGGAGTGCGCGTACTGTTTTTAGAATCATTTACTTCAAATCAAAGGTGTTACCGTGTTAACGGAATTTCGGTCCTCTTCTTGCTGGAGCCAGAATATAATTTAAAGAAAAACCTGTAGTGATGTACCAGTCATCATCTGAGGAATCTCCTCTTTGGTTTCCTTTAGCACCAAAGCCTTCAATTCTGCTGAAACCGTTCTCGGTGATGATATTGTAGTTGCCAGCTCTTGAGTTCTCAGAGCTTCTATCTGAAAGAATAGCGGCGGCGGTTCCTTTTCCACCACCCATGGCTGCTAAATCACCTTTATCTGCGTACGTAGTACTTACATCATCCAAGTAGTCAGTGAAGGTTTTGCGCCAGGTAATTTCAAACCCTACATCCCAAGTTCTAGCTAATTTGTATTTCATACCAAAACCGAAAGGGATGGCAAACTGAACTTTCTTATAGGGTTCTGGATAATCACCTCCGTTGGCATACTGCCCCTCTGTTCCTAGCGGCTGCAATTCATACCAACCGGCTGGTAGAGCCGGGTTAGCACCGTCATAGTACGCTTTAGGGTTGTGGTGTAATACCGCTAATCCCACAAAGGCATAAGGTGTAAAGTCTGGGCGACGGAGGTACGTTCTGCGGTTTTCGAATAAATCAATGATACCATGTACGCTTAACTCCTTGATGTCATTTCTAAAGCTGAGGTTACGTTTGAATCTAGGCTCGTTTTCTGGCTCAGAGAAGTCAGCACTTTTGCTGTCATCGCCGGTGATTCTTCCCCAGGAGAGAGCGGCTCTACCAGAAATCCGTGAAGTGAATTTACGGGTAAAGTGTACTGACACACTTGGACGGGTAGAGTTCAGGCGTAAGCTGGTAAAGTCAGACTCAGGGGTTACATCGCCAAAATAATTCATGGCATTTAAACTGATCCCCACGCTGTTGTAAAGATTTCTCCTGTTAAAACGCTGTGCTTCTACCTGTGGGGCAGCAGCCATAAAGAGAACAAACAAAATTAATAAAGTAGAGAAAAATTTTTTCATGCCATCAACTATTACTTACTGAATTTCTATTTACTGCGCAAAACAAAATAATCCTGCAACGGACAAAATTATACTTTTTTTTATTACCACAAGCAGGTAATAGGATTTTATAATTTTTTGTTTTTATTTAACCATTTCGCTGATCAAGCCCCCAGTGCATCTTGGTTCTAAGGGTGGTCAGGAAATTCACCTGATTCAATTTCACTAGTCTGGCGTTGAAATTCTCCCGCCTGACTGCCAACTGGATGGAAGCATCTACGGGCCTGGACCTGGAATCTAAAGACACCAGGTATCTGGTACTTCGCCCCTCAATCTCAAAAGATATCACACTTTTATCTGATACCACCAGAGGCCGTACGTTCAAGTTATGAGGACATACGGGAGAGATCACGAAATTGTTTGTCTGCGGCATCATAACGGGCCCTCCGCAGGAAAGTGAGTAACCCGTAGAGCCGGTGGGGGTAGCCACAATCAAGCCATCTGCCCAATAGGAGTTCAGGTATTCGCCGTCTATGTAGGTGTGCACCGCAATCATGGAAGAGGTGTCCCGCTTCACAATGGAGAATTCATTCAGCCCGAAATTGATGCCGTCAAATACTTCCTGGTCACTGTCCAGGTGAATGAGCGATCTGTCTTCCAGGGTGAAGTGTCCTTTTAGCAAGGAGTCAATGGCCATGTCTAATTGGGCATACGGCACAGAGGCCAGAAACCCCAAACGTCCCATGTTTATGCCCATGATGGGAATCTGCAAGGCACCCACGTAGGTCACGGCGTCTAACAAGGTACCGTCTCCTCCCAAACTCAGCACGTAATTGACGTCCTTCAGACTGGTTTCCCGGGTAAAGACCTCGGCTTGGGCCGGAATGTTGGAAAGTGGGGCGAATGCCTCTACAAAGTGGTCTGCCACGGTCACCTGAACGCCCTCTCGGGCCAAAATATCAAATAGCCGGTGCACAAAAGGAATCACTTCCTCTTTTACAGGTTTACCAACTATTGCTATTTTCATGACGAATGACTCAAAGGGGTTGCAATAAATTTACGAAAAGCACAAATATATTGCCTTCACCACTATAGGAAAGTTAAATGTTTAGGTAGCGTAACAGCAAATCCAGTCTGTCCTGGTCTTCTGGTGCGCTGGAGGTATCCTGAAACTGGGCCGTTATCTTATACCCGAACCGCTCCAACGTGGCGATGATGCGGGTAAGGTCACCGGTGTTTATTTTAAGCGTCAGCTTTATTCTGAAGATATCGGCTTCATCTGGCGAGACGTTGGCGCTCAGGATTTTGGCATTGTTAGATTCTACCAGACGGCTGATCTCACTAAGCGAATAGTCGCGTTCGGCCATGCAAAGCACCAGAATACCGCCCTGGCCTTGTATGGCAGACATCTGCCCGAAGGCGGAGATAGTGTCATTTACCGTAATCACGCCTAAATACTCCTGCAGATCATCCAACACGGGTACTACCTGCACTTTGTTTTTGATAGCTAGTTCCATCACGTTGTAGAAGTGTTGGTTTTGCTGCACATGTACGTGCTCAAAATCAAAATGAATATTCTCTAAGACCATTTCTGGGTTCTTAGCCTCCATGACATTCTCTTCGGTTACCAGGCCCAAGTATTTTCGGTTCTTGACCACGGGCAGTTGGTTCAGCCGGAACTCATCCATCCAACGCACGGCTTTCTCGCCGGTGTCTGAGGGTTTAAGGGGCGGAACCATCTGGTTTATCAGTTCTTCAGCTATCATAAGCAGCAGTCTTTAACAGGAATTCTTCTAAGATACTGTTAAAGGCGTTTGGATGTTCCATCATGGGTGCATGACAGCAATGATCTATAAACCGCAACTCTGAATTCTGAATCAATCTATTGAACTCATGCGCCACCATAGGCGGGGTAATGGTATCATTCAAACCCCAGATCAGCAGCGTGGGCGCTTTAATTCGGCCTAAATCTTTGCCCAGGTTATTCCGCTGCGCGGATTTAGCGATGTAGATGATCCGGAGGGCCTTGGGGTTGCTGTTGGTAATATCAAACACCTCGTCTACCAGCTCTTTGGTAGCCACGGCCGGGTCATAAAAGGTGTATTCTATGCGTTCTTTCACAAAACTATAGCTCCCGCGCTTGGGGAAGGAACCACCCATAGAGTCTTCAAACAAACCAGAACTGCCGGTCAGCACCAGCCGCTTCACGTATTCGGGCCGTTTTAAGGCGTACTCCAGTGCCACGTGCCCACCCAGGGAATTTCCCAACAGCGTTAAATCAGACAGGTTTTTATGAGCCACGAAGTCTTCCACAAATTCTACCAAGCCGGGCACACTGGCCTGAGGCAAAGGCATCTCATACAGTGGCATAAGAGGAATGACCACGCGGTAGTTTTTATGGAAATAGGAGACCACTCCCTGCCAGTTACTCAGCGCCCCAAACAGCCCATGCAAGAGCAAAAGCACTTCGCCTTCGCCCTCATCTATGTACTCAAACCCGCCTTCCTTCTTGATTTCCAAATTCATGTGAGAAAATCGCTTGTATTGATAGTAAGTAGAAACTAGTATAGAGATGTAATATTAGCAATATTCACCCAATTTCTGAGCATTTCCAGTCCGTGCGGGGTAAGCGCCGCCTCTGGGTGAAACTGCAACGCGTACAACGGCAAGTGTGCATGCTTAAAAGCCATGAGCTCCCCATCAGTGGTTTGCGCCAAAGGCACTAAGTCCTCCGGAGATTCCTGCACCACCAGCGAATGGTAGCGCACCACCGGTATACTGGAGGGAAGTCCCGCAAAAATGGGATCAGGGACGCACTGAATCTCCGAGATTTTCCCGTGCATCGGCCGCAGGCCTTTCACTACCCTGGCCCCAAAGAACTGGCCCAACGCCTGATGCCCCAGACAAATACCCAACATAGGCAACCGGTCATGGTAGTAGTCAATGACGGCAGGCATGACCCCGGCCCGTTCTGGCGTACCCGGCCCCGGCGACAAGACAATTCCCTGCAACGGCATAGCTTTGAGTTCCTCCAGCGGCACATCATTCCGGCGTACCTCTACCTCTACGCCTAACTGGCGGAAATAATCATAGAGGTTGTAGGTAAAAGAATCAAAATTGTCTAAAAGCAGCAGCACAGAGAAGAAAACGCAACCAAAAGAAAAAAGATATTCCTGTTCTAGGCTTGTTTCTGGTAAGACAGGCCCAAAACAGGAACAGATAACTACTCATCAAAGCGAAGCAGCGGCCCGAGTTTACGGCACTTCCGTTTCAAGGCTGTTTGGTAAAAACAACCTTAAAACAGGCATTACCCGAAAGACTCCAGCGCCTCGCGGCCGAAGGGAATAATCCATTGCACAAAAGCCCAGGCGTTGGGAGCGGCCCCCAGGTAATACGGGTACACCTCAGACTCGCGCACCGTTTGCAGCGCCACGTCCAAGCCTGTGGCGTTAGCGAAGTACACCAGCAGGCAAATGGCAAACGCCCACTTAGCGCCTCCCACTCCGGCTCCTACCACATTGTCCATCAGGCCCAGCGGGGTTAAATGCACACCTTTCTTGACCATTCTACCCACGGCTCTTACGGCAAAGCCGATGCCGGTAAAAACCAGCAGATACGGAAGGAAGGGCAGAAACCCGGCTTTGTCGCCGAGCCACTCATGGATGGGCGGGGTCACCAGCCCTACTATTTTCATCCCGAAAACGGTAATGATGATAAGTGACGCCAAAGACGCCACCTCCAGCACCAACCCTTTGAAGAAGCCCTTGAAAGCGCCGTATGCCACCGGCAACAGCAAGAAAAGGTCAAATGTACTCACCCGCTGAGATTAGGCGTTGGTGTTGTTTAACAAGGCATTTACTGCATTGGAAATGGCTCTACCATCGGCTTGGCCCGCCAGTTCACGGGAGGCTACCCCCATCACTTTGCCCATGTCTGATGGTCCTAAAGCACCCACACGCTGGATAATCTCCAACAGACGCTCGCGCAGATCGCCTTCATCTAACTGCTGGGGCAGGAATTCCTCAATAATGGCCAGTTCAGCCAGTTCCACTTCTTCCAGGTCTGGGCGCGACTGGGTGCGGTATACCTCCGCCGACTCGCGGCGCTGTTTGGCGGCTTTGGTCAATAGTTTCAGTTCGGTGTCTGGGGTAAGGGCCTGCACACCGCCTTTTTCGGTTTCGGCTAACAGAATCTGTGATTTGATGCCACGCAGGGCTTGCAGACGCACTTTATCTTTGGCCAACATGGCTTGTTTAATGCCGGCTTCTACTTTTTCTTTCAGGCTCATAGTTTTATTTTAGTAAAGGTACCGCAGCACCCGGGTCAGAAATCATTTAGGAAAGTGACATCAAGTTTCTTTTATCTTTGCTCCAATCTTCAGGATAGAACGTTAACGCAAAAGCAACATGACGAAACTGAGCGTAAATATAAATAAAATAGCCACGTTACGGAACGCCCGTGGTGGCAACCGGCCAAATGTAGTGCAAACGGCGCTGGACTGCGAGCGGTTCGGGGCGCAGGGCATTACCGTGCACCCGCGGCCCGATGAACGGCACATCCGGTTTCAGGATGTATACGACCTGAAAGCCGTAGTGACCACCGAGTTCAACATTGAAGGCAACCCCACCCCAGATTTCATCAAACTGGTGCTGGCCGTGAAGCCCGAACAAGTGACGTTGGTGCCCGATGCGCCCGATGCCATCACGTCCAACGCTGGTTGGGACACGCTTAAACACAAAGACTTTCTGGTAGACGTCATTGCCCAGTTCAAGGCTGAAGGCATCCGGACTTCCATCTTCGTAGACCCTATCAATGCGCAGGTAGAAGGCGCCGCCGAAACCGGTACTGACCGCATTGAACTCTACACCGAAGCCTATGCCCATGACTACCTCGCCAACCGCAAAGAAGCCGTGAAACCCTACGCCGAGGCTGCCCGCGTGGCCCAGGCTTGCGGCTTAGGCCTGAACGCCGGCCATGACCTGGACTTAGATAACCTGCGTTACCTGAGAGAACAACTGCCCAACCTAGACGAGGTTTCCATTGGCCACGCCCTTATCTGTGACGCGTTGTATTACGGTTTGGAGAATACCATCCAGCTTTACTTGCGCCAACTGAATTACTAATGCGGCATTCCCTTTTTTTGGCTCTTTTTCTAAAAAACAGCTCTAAAACCCGGCGGCTATGCTAGGCGTGTTGCTTAAAATTGCGGCCTTAGTGATTGCGGCGCAGTACGGGGTGCGTTTTTTTGCCTGGTTGTTCAGGAAACAGCAGCGGGTGTTCTTTCTCTCGCCCATGCGCCAGTTCAAAATGGTGTTCTGGTCTTTGTTCAGTTTCTGGTTGGGCGGCACCATGCTAGGTATGCTGCTGAGGGAACAGAATGACACGCCGCTGGAAAAAGGCATCGCGATTGGTTTGGGCACCGTGTTGTTCCTGTTCGCGTTGCCCACGCTGCTGGTACACTTCCAGTACTGGCGCTACGAACGCGAAAATGCCTTGGAATTGGGAAAAGAGACCAAAAGCGCGTTGCTCCTGCAACCCGGTGGCAAGTATCTACTCAACCCGCAGCACATCAGGGAAATGACGCACACAATCTGCCTGTCTAAACGCTTCTTCTGGAGTTCTTACCAATATTTGACGCTTTCGCTCACCAACGGAGAGCAACTCAAGATTACTTCTTTGCTCATAGACTTGGAGCAACTGAAAGCCCTTTGGCCCCGCGTGCCGTACCACACCAAAACGAAATGGGTCTGTTTTCTGTAAAATAGACTTAAAACAACCCTCGCATTCAATCTCTCCAGACTATGGAATTAAATTATAAACTTTTAGGCGAAGGCCAACCACTCCTTATCTTACACGGCCTGTTCGGGACACTGGACAACTGGCAGACCCTGGGCCGCGAGTTCGCCAAAACCTATCAGGTGTACCTGATTGACCTGCGCAACCATGGCCGCTCGCCGCACTCTGATGAGTTCAGCTACCAGCTCATGACCGATGATATTCTGGAGTTCATTCAGCAGCACCAATTGCAGAACCCCCTTATTATTGGGCATTCCATGGGCGGAAAGGTTGCCATGAACTTCGCCCTGCAAAACCCGGATAAGCTTTCCAAACTGCTGGTCGCGGACATTGCCCCCAAGTACTACCCGCCGCACCACGATGATATTCTGGCAGGTTTCCGCTCCATTGACTTGGCTTCCATCCAGAACAGGCAAGAAGCCGATGACCAACTAGCCGTGAATGTCAATGATTACGGTACCCGCCAGTTTCTGCTCAAGAACCTGTACCGCAAAGAAGACAACAGCTTCGGGTGGCGCCTGAACCTGAATGCCATTGAAGCCAACCTGCCCCAGGTTTTGAGCAATATTGAGTCAGAAACCCCCTTTACCAAACCCACGCTGTTTCTGCGGGGTGGCAATTCGCGCTACATCAAGCCAGAGCAAGACTTGCCCCAGATTCAGAAGCTCTTCCCAAACGCGACCATAGAAACCATTGAGAACGCCGGTCACTGGCTTCACGCCGAACAACCGCAGGAGTTCTACCGCTTAACCATGGAATTTCTGCAGAGCTGAAGGTTAATTTTAAGTCATTTTGAGAAAACTGGCTCCAAACGATTAAAACGCCTGAACTGAGGTCTATCTAGTTCGCCCACAAGGTCCTTCCAGGATGACAGATGGGAATAATCAGGATGACAAAAAGGGAATAAGCAGGATAACAAAAGAGAGATAAGCGGCTTTACCTGTTTTGAGCTGCTTTTAGATAAAACAACCAAAGAGTACATGAGCACACCGGCCAAAGGCACCCTTTTCCTGATTCCTACAGTTCTGGCAGAAGACACCGCCTCTGCCGTCATTTGCCGGCAGGTGATCGAGGTCACCGCCCAACTAAAGTACTTTCTGGTAGAGAATGCCCGCACTGCCCGCCGCTACATCAAATCCATCGCGCCCAGCCAGACTATTGAAGAACTGCAGATTACGGTTATTGACAAGAATTCTTCGGATGCCGAACTGACCGCTGCTTTAAAACCTTTGCTGGCCGGACAGGATGCCGGAGTCATCTCAGAGGCAGGCTGTCCGGGTGTGGCAGACCCAGGAGCGGAATTGGCACGTTTGGCGCACCAACACGGCGTGAAAGTAGTGCCCTTGGTGGGGCCTTCAGCGATATTGATGGGTTTGATGGCCTCGGGGTTCAACGGGCAATCATTTGCATTTCACGGCTATTTGCCCATTGAGAAACGAGACCGTATTCAGGCGTTGAAGGGGTTGGAGAAAGAAATGGTACAGAAAGACCAGACGCAAATCTTCATGGAAACGCCGTACCGCAACAAACAGATGATAGATGATTTGCTACAACACCTGAGCAAAGACACCAAACTGTGCATTGCGGCCAATATTACCGGCTCCAACGAATTCATCAAAACCCTGCGGGTGGCAGACTGGAAAGGCAAGGTCCCAGACCTCCACAAACAACCCGCCGTTTTCCTTATTTACAAACGCTGATCCTCTCTCACCGTTTTAGGGCTATTTTCAGAAAACAAGAAGCCTGAAAAGGAATAGCGATAGGCCGCTCTTACAAATTAATTACTGCAAAGGGCAGCTTGCTGGCGCGAGTCTCCAGACTTGTGACAAGAGATGAAGCGAGTCTCCAGACTCGCCGGAAACCACACGCAAAAACCCCAAAGCAGCTTGAGACTACGCGGCCATTGAAAAAGGGCAACCACAAGGATTGCCCCTAAACACCTTTTATTATTTCGGCATGAGCCAGCCTTGCGGGTTGAGGTTGGTTTGGTTTTTCCAGATTTGGAACTGAAGCTCAGAAGTTCCTTCAGCGTCTGTGTACACGGTACCAATGGTTTGCTTGGCGCTTATTTCCTGGCCTTCGGTCACGCTCACAGTGCGGAGTTTGGCGTATACGGTGAAGTACTCACCGTGCTGCACCATCACAATATTGTTCATGCCCGGAATGGTCTGTACTGTCAGTACTTTCCCCCCAAAGATAGAGCGAACCCGTTCATTGGCGCCGGTTTGGATATCAATGCCTCGGTTCTCAACCACCACCCCTTTCAGGACCGGGTGGGCCTGCCGGCCGAACCGCTGCGAGATAAACCCGCGTTCTACCGGCCAGGCGAAGCGCCCTTTGTTACCGGCAAAGCTGTTGGACAAAGCGGTCCCTTCCGGCGTAAGAGTCACCCTATCTGTGCGGGAAACGGTAGCCTTGGTCTTGGCTGCAGCGGCTTCGGTATTGGCGTTAGTACCTGTACTTGCTGGAGCGGGTTTACCAGCCGCGGCGGCGACACGGGCAGCAGCAGCGGCTTCGCGGGCGGCTTTGGCTTTGGCAGCAGCGGCCCGTGCCGCCCGGGCAATTTCCTCCCGTACCCTATCAGCAATTAATCTGTTCAATTGCTGCACGGCTCTCTGACGTTGTTCCAGTTCCTGCTTTAAGGATTGTTCCTGTTTGCTGAGTTGTTGAATGACCTGATCCTGCTGGTCATGCATGGAAAGAAGATTTTTATTCTCGTTCAGCTGCACAGTTAAGAGAGTTCTCTTCTGCCGCTTCTGCGAGGTAAGCGTATTAAGCTGTTGGTTGAGGTTTTGCTGCACTTCTTCAATGGCAGCTGCCTGTTTTTTACGGGCCTCTGTATATTGGCGCAGGTAACTCATGCGCCGCATCATCTGGTTAAAAGAATCAGAGGCAAACAGAAACATAAGTTTGTTGTAGCTGTTGGCCGTTTTGGAAGCCGCGTAAATGAGGCGGGAATATTCTTTTTTTAGCCGTTGTAAATCGGTCTGGGCATCGGCTACTTTCTGTTCAGTGGTGCGCAGGTCACGGTTCAGGTAACTGATCTCTGAGGAAATGTTGGTGATAACGCCCTTCTGAACTGTGATTTTTTCTTTGATTACGTTGAGCTGCCCCAGAGACGCTTGCTTTTTCTGAGCGGTCTGCTGCAAAATGCGGTTGGCTTCCTGAATACGCTTCAGGTTGGCATTTTTCTCGCGCTCCAGTTGCGCCTTGGTTTTGACCGGTGCTTTTTTGGTGGTTGTTCTGGCAGGAGCTCGGGTGGTCTTTTTCTGCTGTGCCTCCGCAGAATTGTACCCCATCAAGAAAAAGAATAATAAAAGATAAAGTAGCCCCGCCCTATTTTCGTTCATAGTTCGAAGGTACGGAAAAAGGAAAATCCAGAGAAGTGTCAGACGTGGAAACCTGTCTGTGCTTCACGGCTACTACCGTGGTTTTACCAGCATTTCCCTCTGGTTGCTGAATGGAAAGCAGTACCGCCATGGCGAAAGGTTTCCCGTTCAGGTCCTCAAAATCCTGGTAATCTACGGTCATGAAATCCTTGGTCTGCAGATTCCGGACCTCGGTACGTTTCAGCTTGAACTTGGTGGTATCCACATATTGGTCTATCTGGAGATTCGTACGAAGTGTACGCAAATGCTGCACTGGTCCTTCCAACTCCAGCTTTTCCCGCCCGTTTTCACCAGCTACAAAATTCCCGATCAATAAATCTTGCAGGGTGTTGAAATCCACATCTACGTTGTAGCGTTGGCGCAGCATGTCATATGAACCGGCAAAAAACTCGTCTTTGAGCCTGTTCACCACATACACCGAATCTGGGGTTACTTTCAAACGGGCCGCTTCAAAGCCCAAAGCCTGCACAGAGGCCCAGATCACTTCATTCTTTTTCATGCGAAGGGTTAGGTTCGCACTTATCTTACTGCTCTCACTCTGTACTTTTCCTTTAGCCGAGAAGAACGTGTAATCTGTGTTAACTACGTTTACTTTATTGATGCTTTCTGGTGCTGCTGCTCCAGACGCCGCCGGTGCCGTCACATTCTTTTGGCAACCTACCATCACCAGTAAACTCAATGCAAACGCGTATAGATAACCCTTACTATTCATATAATTTCTTGTCTTTGATCTTTTTGGTGATGCCCTCTGAGGCACCGCCAACCTGGTTGGCCCGTACCCATTGCTTCAGGGCCAAATCGCGCTGCCCCAATTGGTAGAGCACATCGCCGTAGTGTTCAATAATGGTGGCATCTGAAGAAACTGCTACCGCTTTCTCTAATAGCCGTTTTGCCTCCTGGTAATCTTTCAGCTTGTACAGAACCCACGCATACGTATCTAAATAGGTAGGATTGTCTGGATACTGAGCTACCAACATGCCGGCCAGCGCCTTGGCTTTCGCCAGATTCTGCCCCCTGACAGACAGGAAATAACTGTAATTGTTTAATGCGTGCGGGTTGTTAGGTTCTATGGCCAGGGCTGCCTCATATGCTTGATCAGACAAAGCATATTGCTCTTGTGAATGATAGGCATCGCCTAACTGGAGGTTGAACTGCAATTGCAGGTCTCGGTTATTGCCGGCCAACCTGCGGCCGTACTCCAGGGACTTAGTGGCTTTGGGATAATTTTTGTTAATGAGGTGCGCCGTACCATTGTAGAACCAGAACATAGGCTGGTTAGGGAAGAACTCCAGCGCTCGTTCAGAATGCAGAATAAGGGAATCGTTCTGGTTCATTTCGCCGTCCAGCAACACAATCTGCTGCCAGATTTTATAATGGCCAGGATCTAACGCAACCGCTTTCACGTAATTGTCCCGCGCGGGTAATTTGCGCCCGGCATTCACAAAGATGTCACCGGCCACGGCATAGGCTTTCGCTTCGCGCGGGTGGGCTTTGGTGGTCAGTTCGGCTAGTTTGATGGCTTGGGCCGCTACTTTCTCATTAGGTAACCGCCGGATGTAATCTACTAGAATCTTCACCTTGGAATCAATATCCAGGGCCGGGTTCCCGAAGGCAAGTTCCAGTTGGGCATCGGCTTCAGTGGCTTTTCCTTGCTGTTGCAGCAAATCGGCTAACATCAGGCGGGCGTAAGCATTGTCTGGCGCTACCTGTAAGGCTTTCTGGGTAACGTTTATGGCATCAGCAAACTTTTTGTTGGCGGCCAGAATCTCGGCCTGGGCCAATAAATAGCGTACTTCTTCCGGTTTGGAGGTAATCAGGTTGTCGCCTTCCTTTAGGGCTTTGACCAGGTTGTTCTGCTTGAGGTAAATCTGCTGCTTTTTAAAAGAAATCTCTTCAATGAGCCCGTACTTCTCCTCAATCTGGTCCAACGTCCGTAACGCATCATCTAACCGGTTTTTGGAAAGATAAAGGTCCGTGAGGTTGAAGAGGTATTGCTCGGTGTTGGGCAGTTCCTGGGTAAGTCTAGCGTAGACTTTGATGGCGTCATCATACTCCTGCTGATTTGTGTAGATCTGGGCCAGCAGCAGATGGTAATAGGCGTTCTTGGGTTCCAGTTCCCGCGCGGCCTGGGCGAAGGGCAATGCGCCCCGCACATTGCCCAGCAGCAGGCTGGTTTCGGCTAATTTGTAGTTGACGGCCGCGTTGTTGGGGCTAATGGCGTAAGCCCGTTGAAAACGGTCTAAGGCTTTGTTATATTCTTCCAGCACGAAAAACTTCATGCCTTCCACAAAATAGGACTCACATAGCTGCTGCTCCTGCGGGCTTAAGGTCAGAGAAGGGCTGCCGGTGGTACCGGTAGAAGCGGGCTTCTCTTTTTTGCGCTCAGATTGGGCATAGCTTTCTTCTCCCGCTGCCACCAACCCGCACAAAACGGCCACTATCGTGAGTCCTCTTTTCAACATAAACTTAATCTGTTCTAGCCACGCAGGGTATTGTAGTCGCCTAAGCTCAGGTCAGAAGGTACCCCTTCGTATACAACGTAATTCCCTACCATGGAGTTAGCTATGTGCGCGTGGTTTACCTTGCTGCTTTCCTGCACAATGGAGTTACTGATCACAGAGGCAAATACCTGCGTGTTGTTCCCAATGGAAACGTGCGGACCTACCACTGAATTGTTCAACACCACGTTTTCGCCCAAATATACCGGCGGAATGATCACGCTGTTGTTCACTTGCGCAGTGGCAGACACCAAACCTTCTTCGTCTTGGATGTATTCCAGGTAGCGTTGGTTGGTAAACACGGTAGAATCTTTGTTTCCGCAGTCCAGCCACTCAGAGATCTGGCCGGGAATGAACACCGAGCCTTTGCTCTTCATGTTCTCCAATGCGTTGGTAATCTGGTATTCACCTTTGTCTTTGATGTCATTGTCCAACAGGTACTGCAACTCGCTGCGCAGGTACTCGCCGTCTTTGAAGTAGTAAATACCAATGATGGCCAGGTCAGACACAAAATCCTGTGGTTTTTCCACAAACTCCGTGATTTGTCCCTGCTCATTCAGTTTCACTACACCAAACGGACGCGGATCTTCTACTTTCTGCACCCAGATAGTGCCTTCAGCTGAAGTATCTAATTTGAAATCTGCTTTGAAGAGAGTATCGGCGAAAGCCACAACAACGTTGCCTTTCAAGGCGCTCTGGGCGCATAGAATAGCGTGGGCGGTTCCCAGCGGCTGGTCCTGGTAATGGATGGAACCAACGGCACCAACAGACTCGGCAATTTTCAGCAAACGCGCCTCTACTTCTTTCCCGAAGTTACCAATGATAAAGGCTACTTCTTCAATGGGTTCCTGGCACACCTTGGCAATGTCTTCCACCAACCGCTGTACAATTGGTTTCCCAGCAATAGGAATAAGAGGTTTAGGAACAGTGAGGGTGTGCGGGCGCATACGTTTGCCCATGCCGGCCATTGGTACAATAATTCTCATAGTGTGTGTCTTATAAAGGTTGCTCAAGTAAGGCCTACCTACGGGTTTCCTAGATTTAGGATTTGCATTCTCCCCGTTTTCAGGCTATTTTTCCTAAAATAGGGTAAAAACTGAAGATAACAAATTTATTGTTTGCCAGTACTGCCGTAGCCACCCTCCCCGCGGACTGTTTCGGTCAGTTCCTCGGCGGCCTCCCACGCCACGCGCTCATATTTAGCTACGACCATTTGCGCAATGCGTTCGCCGTCTTCAATGACAAAATCTGTGTCTGAGAGATTCACCAGCAGTACCTTGATTTCACCGCGGTAATCGGCGTCAATGGTGCCGGGGCTGTTCACAATGGAAATGCCGTGCTTGAACGCCAATCCGCTGCGGGGCCTGATCTGCGCCTCGTGGCCTTCGGGTAGTTCAATGGAAAGTCCCGTAGGAATAAGCGTACGCTGTAAAGGCTTTAAGGTCACGGACGCAGCTAAGTTGGCCCGAAGGTCTAACCCGGCAGAGTGCTCGGTGGCATAGGCCGGCAGTGGGTGCTTGCCCAGATTGATAATTTTAACAGGAAGTGTAGTGGTCATAGACAGCTAATATAAGGAATTATCCCTTTACCTGCCGCTGCATCGGTTTTTCCACCAGCCACACCACGGCCAGGAATACGCCGCACAATCCCAAATGGTACGCCTGCCTGAGCCAGAAACTCTCCAGTTCCCACGCGTACGCCAACCAGATAAGACCAGAGGCCAGAACTAAGTACCCAAAAATGGCTTTCAACGGATACGGCACCGGAAAATACTTCTGCCCAATCACGTAGCACACCACTGCCATTGAAAAGTAGCAGAGAAATGCCGCAATGGCGCTGCCCATGTACCCCAAAACTGGAATAAGCAGGAAATTAGCGGCTACTGTCACTATAGCACCAAAGATAGTAATGTACGTGCCATAGTGCGTTTTGTCTGTGAGTTTGAACCAGACGGTGAGGTTGTAGTACACACCGTTAAACAGATAAGCCAGCAACAGAACCGGCACTACCTCCATGCCCGTGCGGTACGCCTCCTGCCCCAGAAAATACTGGAACAAGTCTAAGTTCGCGCTGATGCCCAGATAAGCCAAGGCGCACACAATCACAAACCACCGCATGACTACGGCAAAGGTGGCCGGGGAATTCTTATCTTGAGACTGCGAAAAGAAAAAAGGCTCCGCCGAATATCTAAAAGCCTGAATCATGAGACTCATCATGATAGCCAGTTTATAGTTCGCCCCGAAAATACCCAGCGCATCTTCATTCGTCACTCCGGGGTAAAAACCCTCCGGTAGCCAGTCTTCCAACATAAGCCGGGAAAGCATTTCATTGGTGGCTCCGGCCAGGCCCATCACCAATATTGGGAAAGCATACACCAGCATGGGGCGCATTTCTGTAAAATCAAGCCGGAACCTGAAATCAGAGAACTCTTTCCAAAGCATAGGAATGAACAGCAGGTTGGCCACCATGTTCACCAGGAAAATGTAACCTACCCCCAGTTCCGGGTCATAAATGGTTTCAACCAACGGGCGCAGTTCTGCCAAATATTTTCCTTCGTACACCTGCCTACAGAATATCAGGAAGAAGAGATTTCCGCCAATCACCAGGAAAATATTGGTGAGCCGGATGATGGCAAAGCGCATGGCTTTGTTTTCGAGCCGCAAGCGGGCAAACGGAATGGCTGATACAGCGTCTACAGCCATGGTAATGGCCAGCCAGATAATAAACTTCTCCCTACCCGGGTAGTCTAGCTTTGCTGCAATTGGCGAAGAGAAGATGATAATAACTGCGGTAAAAAGCAGGCTGGACGTAAGCACCAGCGTTTGTACTTTGTGGTAAAGGGCTCGCCGGTCTGCCCCTGGCTTATTGGCATACCGGAAAAAGGCCGTCTCCATGCCATAGGTGTACACAATATTCAGGAAGGCAACAATCGCGTAAAGTTTCGTAACCACTCCGTATTCTGCGGGCGCAAACACTCCCGTATAAAGCGGTACCAACAGGTAATTCAAGGCCCTGCCTACAATACTACTGAGCCCGTAGGCGGCGGTTTGCCCTACCAGTTTCTTTGCAATGCTCATACTAAACTAGAAGTGGAGGGTACACAGGTAAAACAAGAATTGGAAAGAAACATAATGGCCCATTTACAGTTACTCCCGTTTCTAGCCTGCTTTAGGTGAGACAGGTTAAAAACGGGAGCAAGGGAATGATTGATATACGTGATGATGAAAGTAAATTACTCTCCTTTGAAAGCAGGCTTGCGCTTCTCTAAAAAAGCCGAAGTACCTTCTTTAAAATCTTCTGAACCGCAGCAGCGGCTGAAAGAGTTGGCCTCTGTCTGGTAGCCGTGCTCCTCTTTGTCATACCAGGCATTCACGCAGTCTACAATCATGCCTACGGCGATGGGGGCTTTGGCTACAATCTTCTGCATAATCTCCAGGCACTTGCCTCTTAGGTCTTCCTGCGTAGTCACGTGGTTTACTAAGCCTAGCTCTTTGGCCTCAGCGGCCGAAATCATATCGCCGGTCATCATCAGTTCCATGGCTTTGCCTTTGCCTACCAACTGGGTCAGGCGCTGGGTAC
This sequence comes from Rufibacter sp. JT3400010, assembly GCF_054956755.1. NCBI lineage: Bacteria > Pseudomonadati > Bacteroidota > Cytophagia > Cytophagales > Hymenobacteraceae > Rufibacter > Rufibacter sp. JT3400010. Next base: position 316,612 of record NZ_JBUDXA010000003.1, read on the forward strand.
CGCCATAGCCGGGTATAATACCCAGATTCACCTCCGGTTGCCCGAACCGGGCGTTCTCGCTAGCCACCCGTATATGACAGGCCATGGCCAGCTCGCAACCTCCACCCAACGCAAATCCGTTTACGGCGGCTATCACGGGCTTGGGACATTCTTCAATGAGGGAGAACACATCTTGCCCCCGCTCCGCGAAACGGCGTCCGTTTACCTCGTTGAGTTCGGCAATCTCAGAAATGTCTGCGCCGGCCACAAACGCCTTCTCGCCGCTTCCCGTCAGGATCACGCCCCGCACCTCTGTATCATCATACACTTCCTGAAAGGCGTTGTTGATTTCCTTTACCGTCTCAATGTTGAGGGCATTCATCTTGTTAGGACGATTTACCGTGATAAATAGAATACCGCCTTTGTTCTCCAGCAGAAGGTTATTGTATTGGGTCATGTTCTATTTTCTAAACGTCTGTTTTTCCAAAAATAAGAGGCGCAAATATAAAGAAATACACACAGAATGTTTCTCTTCCCGCCCACCCTCTAAAAATACTCTTTATACCTCCTTTTTAAGGCGAAAAGCTTAGGAAAGTATAATATTTTGCTCAAATTTAAGTTTATATCTTTGGAACAGCAGCCCCACGTTTAGCGTTACACCTCCATCATTCAACCTCTATCCGCTCCTATTCTGTATGATTAACTTTTTCAGATACGTTGTATTTGCAATAACGCTCCTGTTAGTAGGGGCAAGTGCGTCTGAAGCGACCGCGCAAAAGGCAAAAAAAACTAACCGCCGTGGTCCTGATGGCGTAAAAAAAGGCCAGGTGGGAGTTGGAAGCATGGACCGGAGTATGTTGCTGGAGCAACAAAAAGCCGTAGCCTCTGCTAAAACCAGCGGTGGCATGACCTCTAAACCCAATGCTGCTTTACCCGGTATCAAATACGACACCGGCAAAGGTCGCTTCGCCGTCGCTGATTATAAGAGCAAGACCAAGGGTAAGAAAGCAAAAAAGCGGAAATCCAAACGGTTGATTGACCAGGATAACCCCAACGGCAAAATGTACCAGCAAAGCTTGAACAAACGGAACCGTAAGTTCCTGATCTTCTAAATCAGTTAAACAACTTCAACTACAAACAGAAACGCCTCTTCTGCCGCTAGAAGAGGCGTTCCTGTTTTCAGGCCTTCTTGATGATAACGAGCCTAAAACGTAATCTGTCGTAGAGAAGAATTCAATCGCTCCGACTATGGCGCGGAGGCTACTTCCGTGCTTCAGTCTATGCCAAGTCACGTAAGTAACTTCCGCGCCATAGAGAGTTTCTGGACACTACGAGGTATTGAAGGTGAGAACTGCTTTCTGCCTCCTTTCATCAAAATAACCGCAAAACAGTTGCTGAACTTACAATCAGAAGAATTGCTTTTCCCTACCGTACTACTGCTCACCTCAAAGACCTCGTAGTGTCTGGAGGTCCTACGAGTGTCTCTGCTGATTATCTTTTCTACTCAACCCTCCTTCGTACCATAACTATTTTAGATTTCGCCTTACTTCTCAAAAACAAGCCTGAAACCCAAACAAAAAGCCCCACCTTTTCGGGCGGGGCTCTCTTTATTATTATTGATTAACTGTTATTCTATTCAAGATTACAGCGTCCGTTTCACTTCGCGTTCTTCGTAGGCTTCAATTACGTCACCTTGCTGAAGATCATTGAAGTTCTTGATGCTGATACCGCACTCGTAGCCTTGGCGTACTTCGGCCGCATCGTCTTTGAAGCGTTTCAGGGCCAGTATCTCGCCGGAGTGAACTACTATACCATCGCGCACCAGACGTATCTTGGAGTTTCTGGTAATGGTACCATCCGTCACCATACAACCGGCAATAGTTCCCACTTTGGTGATTTTGAACACCTCGCGTACTTCTACGTTGGCAACCACCACTTCTTGTACCGTTGGCGCCAACATACCTTCCATCGCGTCTTTCACCTCGTTGATGGCGTTGTAGATGATAGAGTACAGACGGATGTCTATTTGCTCCTGCTCAGCTAATCTGCGGGCATTGGTAGAAGGACGAACCTGGAAACCAATGATGATTGCATCTGAAGCCGAAGCCAACAGAACGTCTGATTCTGAGATCTGCCCTACCCCTTTGGACAGGATATTCACCTGCACCTCTTCGGTAGACAGTTTCAGTAAGGAGTCAGAAAGAGCCTCTACGGAACCATCCACGTCGCCACGCACAATTACATTCAGCTCCTTAAATGTACCGATAGCCAAACGACGACCGATCTCATCCAGGGTAATGTGTTTCTTGGTACGCATGCTCTGCTCACGCTGCAACTGCTGACGTCCTACGGCAATTTCACGGGCTTCACGCTCCGTCTCCATTACCTGGAATTTGTCACCAGCCTGCGGCGCTCCGTCAATACCCAATACCTGGATTGGCATGGAAGGACCCGCAATTTTGTGGCGGCGGCCCAGCACGTCGGTCATGGCTTTTACACGTCCGTAGTGCGAACCTGCTACCAGAATATCCCCAATTTTCAGGGTTCCGGTTTGTACCAACACGGTAGCTACATAACCACGGCCTTTGTCCAGCGCGGCTTCGATCACGGTACCCACGGCACGACGGTCTGGGTTGGCTTTCAGATCCAATAATTCGGCTTCCAGCAATACTTTCTCCAGCAATTCGTCAATTCCTTGTCCGGTTTTGGCCGAGATTTCCTGGCTTTGGTATTTACCACCCCACTCTTCTACCAGAACGTTCAACTGGGCAAGTTCTTCCCGTATCTTGTCTGGGTTAGCGGTTGGTTTATCCACTTTGTTGATCGCAATTACAATAGGCGAACCGGCGGCTTGCGCGTGGTTAAGGGCCTCTTTGGTCTGCGGCATCACACTATCGTCGGCAGCTACCACAATGATAACTACGTCGGTTACTTTGGCACCACGGGCACGCATGGCGGTAAAGGCTTCGTGACCCGGAGTATCCAGGAAGGTGATGTCTTTTCCAGCATCAGTGGTTACCTGGTAGGCACCAATGTGCTGGGTAATACCCCCGGCCTCACCGGCGGTTACTTTGGTTCTTCTGATGTAGTCAAGCAATGAGGTTTTACCGTGGTCAACGTGGCCCATGATGGTCACAATTGGCGCGCGCGGCTGCAAATCTTCCTCAGCGTCTACTTCTTCAATACCAACATTCTCTTCTTCTTCCGCTGAAGCGAATTGTACGTCATAGCCAAACTCATCGGCGATGATGGTGATCGCTTCGGCATCAAGACGCTGGTTGATGGACACGAACATGCCCAGGTTCATACAGGTCTTGATCACATCGTTCACGCTCACATCCATCAAGGACGCCAGGTCATTGGCAGACACGAACTCCGTTACGCGTAGAATCTTAGACTCTAGCTGCTCTTGTGCTCTGCGCTCATCGGCGGCATCAGCCACGGCCGAACGTTTCTCTCTCCGGTATTTGGCACGGTTACCTTGGTTTCCGCCTTTGCCTCCGCTTAGACGGGCCAGTGTAGCCTTAATCTGATCCTGGATTTCCTTATCGGTCAATTCAGCACGTGGTGCGGCCGGAGCTCCCGGACGATTTCCACCACCCGGACGCTGGCCCGGTCCTCCACCTGCTGGGCGGTTGCCCTGGTAGCCGCCGCCACCTCCTGCCGGACGGTTGCCTTGGCCTGGTCCACCGGCATTACCTTGGCGCTGGGCAGCCTGACCTGTTCCTAACGGACGGGTACTGGTAGCTCTGTCACCGGCGCGGTGCCCTTGTGGGGCTGCCGTGGCATTACTGCCACCAGCATTGCCTTGCGCACCTGGTTTTGGAACTTCAATACGTTTGCGTTTCTTCTTGTCTCCGCCACCCTGGCCTTGGCCTGGTTGCCCGCCGGGCTGGTTTCCTCTGCGGCGCTCATCTGAAGATGCCACTGGTTTACCGCCTTTGCCACGGCCGCCGCTCACCGGTAATTCAATCTTACCAAGCACCGTTAAGCCTTTTAGCTGATCTGCCTGTGCTTTGATAGTGGACTGAGCTACTTCTGGCGCAACAGGCTCGGCTGGTTTATCAGCAGGAGCTGGCGCTGCTGCGGCCGGAGCAGGAGTAACCGGAGCGGCTGGCTCTGGTTTCGGGGCTTGTGGCGCAGGAGCTGCAGGTTTAGGAGCTTCCGCCGCAGGTGCAGGTGCAGGTGCAGGCGCAGCAGGGGCTGGAGCTTGAGGTTTTTCAGTAGCTACCGGAGCAGCAGGTGCTTTGGCTTCTACCGGAGCTTGTGGAGCCGGAGTGGCAACCGGAGCTGGCGCAGCAGGGGCTGGTGTTTCAGCCACCGGTGCTGGCGATGGAGCCGGTGCTGGCTTTTCAGCTGCTACGGGTGCTTCTGCTGGTTTGGCAGGGGCCTCTACTGGCGCTTGTGGCGCTGGCGCAGCCGCTTGGGCCGAAGCTGGGGCGGGTGCAGGAGCTGCTTTAGGCACTGGTCTGCCTTTGGAATCCAGTTCAATCTTCCCTAGAATTTTGATTCCCGGTAATGAAGAACTAGCCGCGGCGGCCGGGGCCGGAGCGGCTTGTGGCGCAGGAGCGGCCACGGCTGGAGCCGCTGGCTTGGGTGCTTCTGACTGCGTTCTAACCTGATTGGATTTGACGAACATCTCCGGCTCTGGCTCAGGCTGCTTCTTAGGCTCTGGGCGCTCCTCTGGTTGGGGTTTCTTCCCTGGAAGGTTCAGATCTGCCGCCTCGGCCTTGGCCTGCATAGAGGAAGCAAACTCTTTCGACAGCATATTGAACTGCTCCGGGGTAATTTTTGAAGTAGGTTTATTCTCGATCTCAACCCCTTTCTTGCCCAGGAAGTCCACTACCGTGGTCAGGCTGATGTTTAGGGTGGTTGCGACCTGTTTAAGCCTCATCGTTCTTTCTTCTGACATGTTCAAATATGCTGTTATAATTTACTTTTAGTAGTTACTTGTTTCTTACTCATTAAAAAGGATGGGGTGGCCATGACGACTTCGCGTTTTTGCCCTGTTTCCCGGAAAATAGGCCAAAATGGCTCCCATCCTCCAGTAAGGTCAAATAACCCGGCACATAAAGCGCACCACTAGTTGTTGTTGCTTTCTTCTGAATCAAACTCCTGGCGGATGATGTTGAGCAGGTCTTCCACGGTTTCTTCTTCCAATTCCGTTCTGCGCACCAGATCCTCCTTGCTGACGGCCATTACGCTGCGGGCTGTGTCCAGACCAATGCGTTTCAGTTCGTCAATTACCCAAGCCTCAATCTCATCAGAGAATTCGGTCAGGTCAATATCTTCTTCAAACCCTTCGGTTTCACGGAACACGTCAATCTCCAAGCCCACCAGTTTACTGGCCAACTTGATGTTCTGCCCGCCCTTACCAATGGCCAGGGAAACCTGGTCTGGTTTCAGGAACACAGAGGCGCGTCCGGTCTCTTCGTTTATCTTGATGCTGCCAATCTTAGCAGGGCTCAACGCCCGCTGGATATACAGTTCCACATTATCTGTGTAGTTGATAACATCAATGTTCTCGTTCTCCAATTCCCGCACAATGGTATGGATACGCGAGCCTTTCATACCCACGCAAGCACCTACCGGGTCAATGCGGTCATCATAAGACTCCACGGCTACCTTGGCACGCTCACCTGGTTCCCGCACAATCTTCTTGATGGTGATTAAACCGTCAAAAATCTCCGGCACTTCGTTCTCAAACAAACGCTCCAGGAATTGTGGAGAAGTACGGGAAAGAATGATTTTAGGGTTACCGTTGATGATCTCTACACGCTGAACCACCGCCCGCACCACGTCACCTTTGCGGTAACGATCTTTGGGGATCTGCTCAGACTTAGGAATCAGCAACTCATTGTCTTCCGAGTCAAGAATCAATACCTCGCGGTTCCAAACCTGGTAGACCTCACCGGAGATGATCTCTCCTACCTGGTCTTTGTATTTTTGGTACAGCAGGTCTTTCTCTAAATCCTTTACGCGTTGAATCAGCGTCTGGCGCGCAGTCAAGACGGCTCTACGGCCGAAGTCTTCCAGTTTCACCAATTCAGACACTTCCTCGCCTACTTCAAAATCTGGTTCAATCTTGCGGGCATCAGAAAGGGCTATTTTGTCATCATCCCAGATGTCTTCAGAGTTATCATCTACAATCTCGCGGTTACGCCAGATTTCCAAGTCACCTTTCTCTACGTTCAGGATGATGTCAAAATTCTCATCTGTCGTCCACTTCTTCCGGATCATAGTGCGGAACACGTCCTCCAAGATCCGCATCATGGTAGGGCGGTCAATGTTCTTGAATTTAGCGAACTCCGCAAACGACTCGATTAATATTGAACTATCCATGTCTTTCTTATTTAAAAGAGATTACAATCTGCGCTTTCACAATATCACTGAAAGCCACGTGAACGGGCTCCAGCAACGCTATCTTATGTTTTACTTTCACTTCTTCGGCAAAAAGAAATCCGTCTTCGGTTACTTCTCTTATCTCACCCGTTTTCTCTGCACCGTCGGCCAGCTTTATTTTTACGTGTCTGCCCACGTTTTTGGCGTACTGCCGGGGCTGAGTCAACGGAAAATCTACACCGGGCGAAGACACTTCCAACACATAGGAAATCTCCTCGCCGTAGGCTTCCTCTATCTGCTTGGCCACGCGGCGGCTGATTTTGGCGCACTGGTCAATGCTGATGCCTTGGTCACCGTCGGCAAGGATGGTTATTTTAGGCCGCACCGGGGTGTCAGATACCTTCACGCTCACAATGAACAGGTCTGGTTCTGGCAGGGCTGCCTGGGCATATCCTTGTATTATTATTTCCTCTAAGGCCATTCGCAATCTGGATAACAAATAAAAAGGGGGACTCTTTCGTCCCCTCCATTTCACTTTAATCGCACAAATGTACAAACAAATACACTGAAACACAAGCAACAGGGCATTATGTGCGCTTTAAGATATTGTCAATGAAATTTTAGGTGGAAAATCTACCACGCCCAAAGCGACTCAGCGCAGAGGACTCGAGGTTTTCTATATATGAATTAACCTATTGCTTGAACGAATAGTTCAACGGGAATAAACTTGATTTAGGCTGCTTTTCAGAAAACCGACCGGAAACGCCTGCTCAGCCAAAAGGGCAACCACAAGGGATTGCTCCTACCATGTACGTTTAGGGCCTGTTTTCTTGAAAACAGGCCCTAAACTCTCTTTTTAAGAGAACAATTTGAACACCAGGAAAGCGGAACCGTATGCCAAGCCGGTCATGTAGAGCATCTGCAGGATTGGCCATTTCCAGCCTTTGGTTTCGCGGTAGACTACGGCTATGGTACTCATGCACTGCATGGCGAACACGTAGAAGATGAGGAGCGAAAACGCACGGGCCGGAGTGAAGAACGGCTGTCCGTTGGCGTCTTTTTCGGCTATCAGTTTTTCTTTGACGGTGGAGATGTTTTCAGAATCACCTACGCTGTAGATGGTGGAAATAGTACCCACAAACACCTCGCGGGCCGCGAAGGAAGTAAGCAAAGCAATCCCGATTTTCCAGTCATAGCCCAACGGACGAATGGCCGGTTCAATGAATTTCCCGAACTGCCCGGCATAGGACGCTTCCAGTTTCTGCCCGCCTATGTGCGCCTCGGCATCTGCTTCGCTTAAGTTTAACGTGGTAAGTTCGGCAGTAGCCCGTTCTTCGGCTTTTTGCATGGCATTGCCCGGTCCGTAGGAAGACAAAACCCACAAGATAACCGAAATAGCCAGAATCACTTTACCAGCTTGGAACACGAACGCTTTTACCTTCTCTACAATGGTAAGGCCTACGTTTTTCCAGCGTGGCATTTTATAAGTAGGAAACTCCATGATGAAGTAGCTGCGTTCTTTGGTTTTAAGCACCCATTTGAGCAAGGCCGCCGAGAAAATAGCCGCCAGAAAACCAATAAGATACAAGCCCATGAGCACCAAGCCTTGTAGACTCATGAAGCCGAGGTAATATTTTTCAGGTACTACCAGCGCAATCATGACCGTGTAGATAGGCAGACGCGCCGAGCAACTCATGAGCGGTGTCACGAAGATGGTAATCATGCGGTCTTTCCAGTTGTCAATAGTGCGGGTAGCCATAATAGCCGGTACCGCACAGGCCACGCCCGAAATAAGCGGCACTACACTTTTCCCGTTCAGCCCGAATTTGCGCATGATTTTGTCCATCAGGAACGTAACGCGGGCCATGTAACCAGTTTCTTCCAGCACGGCAATGAAGGCAAACAACAAGGCAATTTGCGGAATGAAAATCAGCACACCGCCCAGACCGGCAAAAACACCTTCGGTGAGCAGGTCTATGAGCGGGCCATCAGCGAGGGTGTGAATCCAGGCATTGAGGGTGGCCACGCCGGTGTCAATGAGTTCCATAGGGTACGCCGCCCACGCGAAGATGGCCTGAAAGAGCAGGAAAAGCACCACAAAGAAGATGAGGTACCCGAAGATTTTGTGCGTAAGAATCTGGTCCAGTTTGTTGCTGAACTGCTCGTTGTTTTCGGCCTTGGTCACGCGCATGGCATCCAGCAGCAGGCCATTGATTCGGGTGTACCGGTCAATGGTTTCAGCGGCCTGCAAGGTATTGGACTTGAAGTTGTATTGCTTCACCAACTCCGCGATGTACTCTTTGTCATCTTCTGACAGGAAAGACAGCTTATGGTATTGGTGGGCGTAGTGCCAAGCCAGGTAGTCGTTGCTCAGTTCAAAGTAGTAGCGAATCTGGCGTACCATGGCCAGTAGTTCATCTGGAATCTGGAAGAACGAGGTTTTGGGCTTTTCCAATTCCTGCGAGAGCAGAATCTTGAGGGCCGCCAAACCACTGCCGTTACGGGCGTTCACCGGAATCACGGGCACGCCCAGTTCCTGCTGCAACTCGGCTATGTCAATCTTGATGCCGTGCTTTTCGGCTACGTCCAGCATGTTCAACGCCAGCACTGCGGGAATCTTGAGGTCCACGAGTTGGGTAAAAAGCAGCAGGTTGCGCTTCAGGTTAGAAGCATCTGCGGTAATGATGAGTACGTCTGGGTAAGATGCCGCTTTTTTATCGTGGAGTAGGTCAATGATAACCTTCTCGTCTAAGGACTTGGGGTAAAGGCTGTAGGTGCCGGGCAAGTCAATGACCTGCGCTTTGAGGTTAGGCGTGAGCTGGCTGATGCCGGTTTTCTTGTCTACGGTCACGCCCGGGAAATTCCCTACCTTTTGGTTCAGACCGGTTAGATGGTTGAACAACGATGACTTCCCAGAATTAGGATTACCAATAAGGGCGACTTTGGCCACTTTACGCAATGGGGCGGCAGCGGGGGTATAAGGAACGGAGGCGGGAGCCGGCGCAAGAACTTCAGACATAGACTAAGCCTTTAACTTGATGGTAGCAGCTTCGTCTAAACGCAGGGAAAGGGTGTAATCGTTCACAATGATGGTAATAGGGTCGCCAAGCGGGGCGCGGCTGTTGAGTTTTATCTCTTCGCCGGGAATACAGCCCATCTCCAGCAGTTTTAAAGACATTTCGGGGTCAGTTAAGCAACAAATGACGCCTTTCTCCCCTATCTTCAAATCCCGCACACTCTTTTGTTCGTCTTGCACCTGTCTCTGCTTTATTTAGACTTGTTATAAACAGTTGCAAGGTACAAGGTGTTCCGGGTGAATCCAAAAAGAACCTAAGGTTTCGTGTTATTGCTTTGGAAACACTAATTTTCTGGTTGTATTTGTACTGATTTTTGCGTATATTTCGTAAAACCAACTAAAAACATGGCACTTTTCACTTCAAATAACCCTGCTTTGAAAGAAGAAGCATTTCTTCAGCCGACTGTTCCTCAGGCACTGGACGGACCAGCAATGACCTTGAACGGCACCATTGGCAAATCTGCTTTGCTGCTGGGTATTGTGCTGGTCTTTGCGGTGTTCGCCTGGGATTTGTTCGGTATGATGGGCGTGCCTCTTCCCTTCCTGATTTCTATTCCGCTGGTGGGCGTAGGGCTGGCGTTCCTGATTACGTTCAAGAAACACTGGGCCGCCTATATTGCCCCCCTTTACTGTGCGCTGCAAGGCCTGTTCTTAGGCGGTGTTTCTGGTTTACTGGAACTGAAATTCCCTGGTATTGCCACGCAAGCCATGCTGTTGACCTTTACCGTGTTTGGCGGCATGCTGCTTTTGTACAGCACCCGCGTCATCAGAGCCACTGAACGCTTTAAGTCCATTATCCTCACGGCCACCTTCGGGATTTTCTGCTACTACATGATTTCGTTTGTGCTGCAGTTCTTCGGGGTAGAGATGGCTTTGATTCACAGCAGCGGCGTGGCCGGAATCATCTTCAGCGTGTTTGTGGTGATTATTGCCGCCATGAACCTGATTCTGGATTTTGATACCATTGAACAAGGCGTGGCGCACGGCGCTCCTAAAAACATGGAATGGTATGCTGCCTTTGGTTTGGCGGTCACCTTGATTTGGTTATACATTGAAATCCTGCGGTTGCTTTCTAAGCTGAATAGCCGTAGCTAGGTTTCTTATTCTTTCCCATAATCAAAACGCCACTGGAGATTCAGTGGCGTTTTGGTTTATCATTACACCTTTATTGATTCATTGCTGCGGTTTAGCACTTACTTAGAACTGGCTTAAGCAGGTGCATGAAATTTGCTGTTCCCTTGGCTAAGTTGCTTTTTGCGTGGGTGCAAGTGCTGTATTGTTTCATAGCTACTGGTAAGCGCTCACGGCCGCGAGGCCCCGTCTTCCCCTCGCGCACTGCCCTTTCGGCCTGTACTGTTTGTCTCTCTTGGTAGCTGTCTATCTATGGCCAAAAGCGAGGTGCGCTTAGGGAAGACTGGAACTGGAGAAAGTAGCAGAAGCGGTGATGATAAAACCCGTAGAGACAAGGCATGCCTTGTCTCTATCATGCATTCCGATAGTGGTATTTGAATCATTGAAAAGACCTCCTCTGTTTTGTGATCGAATCCCGTAAATCAGCCCTAAAATGCTATTCATTAAAGAACACCCGCTTCACCCGCGTGCTCACGTTCGTAAGCAGTTCATACGGAATGGTACCAATGCGAGCGGCCAGTTCGGTAAGCGGAAGCCCTTCGCCAAAAATCAGCACCTCGTCTCCGGCCCGCACGTCAAGTCCGGTCACATCTACCATGCACATGTCCATGCAGACGTTCCCAATGATGGGCGCGCGCTGTCCGTTGATGAGCACCTCGCCTACGCCGTTCCCGAAGCGGCGGTCGTATCCATCGGCGTAGCCGATGGCGATGGTGGCGGTGTACTTGTCCTCCGCGGCCACTCCGCGCCGACTGTAGCCTACGGTTTCGCCCGCTTTGACAGATTTCACCTGCGAAACGGTGGTTTTGAGTTGGCCCACGGTCTGCAAATTGCTTTGCTCCTGGCCTGCAGATTCCACGCCGTACAAGCCGATGCCTAGCCGCACCATGTCAAAAGCGGCTTTCTCGCCAAAACGCACGATGCCCGCGGAGTTGAGGATGTGTTTGGTCACGGAATAGCCCAGCTCCTTTTCTACCCGGGCGGCCATTTGCTTGAACTTTGCTATTTGCTCTTGGGAGAAATCATTGTACAAGGCTTCATCGGCGCCGGCTAAGTGGCTGAAGACGCTTTGCACCCGCACGTGCGGCATCTGGTCTAATACTGTTAAGGCTTCTTCCAACTCTGCGGCGTCAAACCCGAGGCGGTGCATGCCGGTATCCAGTTTCAGGTGAATGGGTGGCGTTTTAGGGCTCTTTCGGGGAAAATAGTCTAAAAACCGGTGTAGCAGGTCTGGGGAGTAAATCTCGGGCTCCAGATTATATTGCTGCATTTTCAGGAAGCTATTTGGGCTAGGGTTCATGACCATTATGGGCAGCGTGATGCCGTGCTCGCGCAGGGAAATGCCTTCATCGGCGTACGCCACGGCCAGGTAATCTACCCGGTGGAACTGGAGCAGGTTGGCTATCTCGTATGCTCCGGCACCGTAAGCGAAGGCTTTCACCATGACCATGATTTTGGTGTGGCCGGGCACTTTGGTGCGGTAGTAGTTGAGGTTGTGCACCAGTGCATCCAGGTTCACTTCCAGCATAGTGCCGTGTACCTGCTGCTGCAGGGCCGCCACAATTTTTTCAAAGTGGAACACGCGCGCACCTTTCACTAGAATGGTTTCCTGCCGGAAGGTCTCGGAACGGAGCTGGCCCAGAAAGGAATCAGTGCCAAGGTAGAACTCGCTGCCTTGAGGGAAAAGGTCTTGGTGACGGGTAATGATGTCGCCTATGCCAATGACGCGGTCTACGCCCCGGGCAGTGATTTCCTGCGCCACCTGTTGGTAAAGCGCGTGTTCCTCTACCCCGGCTTCCAGCAAATCAGAGACAATTAAGGTTTTTCGCCCGCGCCGGGCTTGTTGGCCCAGTACATCCAGCGCGATGCGCAGACCCGCCAGGTCATTATTATAGGTGTCGTCAATGACGTAGCAGCCGTTGATGGCTTCCTTTCGCTCCAGGCGCATGGCTACGGGCATCAAGCGCTCAAACCGGCTGCCTAATTCTTCGGGCTTTACGCCCAGGTAGAGCAACACTGCTAGGCAGTGAAGGGCGTTTTCTATGGAAGCCTCATCGGCGAAGGGCAGTGTCAAATCCTGGCCATTTCCCTGATACCGGAATCGGATTTTGGTTTTGCCGTGGTGCATTTCCAGCACCTTCAACTGTACCTGCGCCGCCGGATGCTCATGGGTACTCCAGGCAAAACCGGGTAAGCCTTCGGCCTGAAAGGTTTCGTGCACTACGGGTTGGTCGGCGCAGTAAATGAGTTGGTTTACGTGCGCGAACAGTTTCAGCTTCTCCTGTAGTTTCTGGGTTTGGGACGTAAAACCCTCGTCATGCGCCGAGCCCAAGTTGGTAAACACGCCCAGGGTAGGTTGCAGCACGCTGGCCAGGTGCTCCATTTCATCTGGCTTGGAAATGCCGGCCTCAAACACGCCAATGGTGTGGCTTTCGTTGATTTGCCACACTGAGAGCGGCACGCCGATTTGGGAATTGTAGCTCCTGGGGCTTTTAACTACCCGTTCAGACACGCTCAACAACTGCGAGAGCCATTCTTTGACAATGGTTTTGGCGTTGCTGCCCGTAATGCCTATGACCGGAATGGTGAACTTACGGCGGTGATAGGCTGCCAGCCGCTGCATGGCCTGGATGCTGTCGCTTACCAGCAGCACGTTGGCTTCTGGATAGCTGGTCAAATCCATGATACCAGACGCGTCTTCCACCACAAACTGCCTTACCCCAGCTGCGTAGAGTTCAGGGAGATACTGGTGGCCGTCATGGAATTCGCCCCTTATGGCGAAAAACACCGAAGAAACGGCATTGGCGATTTTACGGCTGTCGGTGACCAGGTGCTGCACCGGATACTCTCCCTTGCACTGCACCAACATCCCGCCCGTTACCTGGGCAATTTCTTTGAAACTAAACATGCTAACTACATCTGTTAGTCAAATATACAACAGAAGAAATACTCTCTTGTGCTGTCTTTTGCAGATAGGCCGCGGGCTGGCAAAATGATTTCAAGCTGATTTCTGAAAAGTGCGGCAAAAACAGGGAAGTCTGGGGCGGAGTTAGGCAGTTTTTGAACACAGCTTGTTTGTTTTAGGCCGAAAGCATTATGTATTAGGCAGTACGCGGGGCAACTTCTACCTTTGCGCATCTGAAAAAAATCCTGTGAAATTCAATCGGTACCACGGCGCGGCCATCAGCGCGTTTCTTATTTGGGGCTTTATCCCGTTTCCGCTGAAAGCCTTGACGGCGTTCCCCAGCAGCCAGATTCTGTATTTCCGGATTCTGGTGGCGGTGCTTACGCTGTTGGTTATTTCCGGCGCCACCCGCCGGGAGCAGTGGCGGCAGACGCGGCAGTTATTCAACGCCCAAGGCCCTGTAGAAAAGCGCCGGTTTATCATTTACACTTTGCTGGGCGGCGCATTGCTCACCATCAACTGGCTTGCCTTCATTTACGTGGTGAATCATGTAGACATCCAGACCGGTTCTTTCTCTTACCTGTTGTGCCCTATCTTAACCGCCGTGCTGGGCTTCTTGATTCTGCACGAGCATCTGCGGGTGAACCAATGGATTTCTGTGGCGCTGAGTTTGATGAGTTGCCTGCTGGTGGGCACAGATTCGCTCTACAACCTGCTGTTCAGTCTGCTCATTGCGGCTTCTTATGCCTTTTACCTCATCACACAACGGCTATTGAAGGAGTACGACAAGATCGTGCTGCTCACCCTGCAACTGTTGCTCGCGTTTGCGTTCATAGGGCCTAGTTACCCGTGGTTTGTGGGCGAAGACGCGCAGCCTATCACGGCACACTTTGTAGGGCAGATTGTATTGTTAAGTTGGCTGTTCACCGTGATTCCGCTGTTTCTGAACCTGTACGCGCTCAAAGAACTGAAATCTGCCACGGTGGGCGTGCTCATGTACTTGAACCCTATCATTAACTTCACCATGGCGTTTTTGTATTTTGGGGAGGTGGCCAGTCAGCAGAAGATCATCGCGTATGGGGTTATTTTCCTGTCCGTTATTCTGTATAATCTGCCTATCGGAAAAAAGCCCGAGATTCGGTCTGCTGCCTAATTTTTTGCGGCCGTGCAACTTTTGGCCCTGCGGAAGACTCTTCCTATAAAACAAGGTTAACAGTTCAAGATGAAAAGAAAACTTCTTTCCGTATGCTTGCTCACGCTGGCTTTTGGCTGCACTCGTCCTGACTTGATTTCGCCGGAGGAAGAAGCCGCTATAAAGCAGGCCCGCGCCAAAGGTGCCATCATTCTGACGGTGAATAAACCCACGCCTATTGGTAGTTTAGTGGTAAACCTGCTCAAAATAGAAGACAGCCGCTGCCCTAAAGATGTCATGTGCATTTGGTACGGTAATGCCATGGCTACTCTTCACCTGCAAGACGCCAACGGCCAAACTCTCAACCAGCAGTTGTACCTGGGTGCCCCGTTACCCGCCCCCAATAACCGCGGCTTTCGGGAAGCCGATACCGTGGTGGTGCAACTCGGGAACAAACCCTACCGGCTTATCCTAAGCAACGTTCAACCGTATCCAGATTCTAGCAACCCTTCTCCCAGCGAGAAAAAAGCGATGATTTCCGTTTCAGCCCTGTAATGGAGAAAGCAGCTCTAAAATAAAGCAGAAAGCCGACCTAACCGTCGGCTTTCTGCTTTATAGGCCACTAAGAAGTATTTTAGTTGACCTGCTACTTACGGTAAGGCAAAATTTTATAATTTCAGCCACTTATCTAGTACAATTTCGGCCGTCATTCCTTTTCCTGCGCTCTATGAAAAAACCGCTATTCAGAAGTCTGCTTTTTCTTTCACTTGCTGCTTTCTCCTTTTCCTGCGCCCAGCACAATGCTCCGGTTGCCACCACAGTCCAAACTCCTTCGGCCGCGCCGAAAGCGGTAAAAGTAGATCTCCGAAAAGAGAACGGCCGATATCAGTTATACAGAGGCGGCAAACCCTACTACATCAAAGGCGCAGGCGGCAGCCGTTACCTGGACCAATTGGCAGCTTACGGCGGTAATTCCATCAGAACCTGGAGCACCCACAACGCGCAACAAATATTGGACGAGGCCCACAAACACGGCCTAACCGTGACCATGGGCCTGGACGTAAAGCGCGAGCGGCATGGTTTCGACTACAACAACGCTGAGGCGGTTGCCAAACAACTAGCCGAGCTTCGGGAAGAGGTGATGAAGTACAAAGACCATCCGGCCTTGTTGGTATGGGGCATCGGGAATGAACTGAACCTGAGTTACTCCAACCCCAAGGTATGGGACGCCGTGAACGACATTGCCCAGATGATTCATGAAGTGGACCCTAACCACCCGGCCAGTACCATGCTGGCCGGACTCAACAAAAAGGAAGTAGACTACATCAAAGCGCAGGCTCCGGCCATAGACTTACTTTCCATCAATGCCTACGGCGATTTACCTTCCATTCCCCAGCGGGTGCGGGAATTTGGTTGGGAAGGCGCTTACATGATTACCGAATGGGGACCTACCGGTCACTGGGAAGGCCCGCAAACGCCTTGGAAAGCCTCCGTGGAGGAAACCAGTTCTGAAAAAGCCGCCGTATACCGCAGCCGCTACGAGGCCACCATGGGAAAAGACACCGAGCGCTGCCTAGGCTCTTATGTGTTCTTGTGGGGGCAGAAACAGGAAAGAACGCCCACGTGGTACGGCCTTTTCACGGAGCAGGGCGAGGAGTCTGAAGTGGTAGATGTCATGCATTATCTCTGGTCAGGGAAATGGCCCCAAAATAGAGCTCCGCACCTCACCTACCTGCACCTGGACGGCAAGAAGGCCACCGACAACATCTACCTGAAACCCAACCAAGCCTACCCCATCCAAACCTCAGTCACCGACCCCGACCAAGACGCGCTCACCTACCGCTGGGAACTTCTCTCTGAAAGCACCGACCTCAAAGAAGGCGGCGACGCCGAAAGTCGGCCGGGTGCCATCCCCGGTTTGGTGCAGGATCAGGGCAAAGGCCAGGCCCAGTTGAAGGCCCCGGAGAAAGAAGGCGCTTACCGTTTGTTTGTGTATGCGTATGACAGCAAGAACAACGTGGCTACTGCCAATTTGCCTTTCTATGTAAAGAAGTAAGCATCTTTAGATGGGGCTTCTTCATGTCAATGTTTAAAGATGCGGAATATCAATTCACATCTTTAAACATTGACCAATAGGTACGCTTACTTTACTTCTGGTGCTATTTGCTCATCCTACATTGCTGCGGGTGCTTTTTGGACACAGTTTGCTTAAACCAGCCCGAAAACCGAAGGAGTACCTTCCATCTAAGGGTAGACGCATTCTGGCGCAAGCGTCCGCTTGTGTTCCTGTTTTGCAGATCAGATATGCCTGCGGACATAAGCGGACGCTTGCGCCAGAATGCTTTTGGAAGAATGTAAATACGAGAGGGTATAAACAAGAACTTTTCCAGTTCAGATTGATAGGCCTTCGGATTTTTTACCACACGTAGGTACCTACGGCACCGCTTCTCAACGTGGAAGAGACAATCTGACCACGATAAAGAATATTGAAGGTTTGGCTTCCGCTGCTCTCATTGAAGACCAGCAATACCTTCTTGCCCGCCGGGTTTTTGAAGGCCACATGCTGCAGCGTATGCAATATTTCAACGTGTTGTCCATTCAGGAGCGTAGACTTGACCCGCACCGAACCCGGCCGCACGAACTTAGACGCGTGGGCAATGATGTAATAGGCTACATTACGCGTCGCATTGTTTCCGCTCACGGTCACGGCCGGAAGGCAGCTGTTACAGCCTCCATCAGTGAAAGGACGGTTGTTCTGGTCAGCGGTCAGGTTCCACTCCAGAGCGTTTTTACTCCAGTTGCGCATGGTGCCTATAATCACGTTAGTCATGTGCCATTTCAGGTCCTCTGCGAAGTTGCCCGGTGCCCCTACCCATTGCTCAGTAAAATACACGTTCTTGTCTGGATGCGCATTGTGCACGGTACTCATGCTCAAAACATTCCCGGCATACATATGGAAAGCCGAACCATCCACATACTGTTTCGCCGCTGGGTCATCCATGATGCTAATGGGGTAATCCGGACGGTCTAGGTTATGGTCATACAGGATAATCTTGGTAGCCAGGTTAGCCGCGCGTAAAGCCGGTCCGATGTTGTTCTTCACGAAGTTCGCCTGATCCTGCGCCGACATGTACATGCTGGGGTTGTTGCCGTCATGCAGAGGTTCGTTCTGTACCGTGATGGCGTCAATGGTGATGCCGGCCGCTTTCATGCCTTGGATATAGTTCACCAGATAATCGGCGTAGTCATCATAGAATTCCGGCCTCAAAGAACCTCCTTTGGGGCTGCTGTTGGTTTTCATCCAAGCTGGAGCAGACCACGGCGAAGCCAGCAGTTTGATACTCGGGTTAATGGCCAGAATCTCTTTGAGCACCGGAATGTAATAGGCTTGGTCCGGAGCCAGGCTGAAGGCAGTGCCCATCACATCCTGGTACGAATACACAGTGGGGCTCAGGTCAGAGGCACCTACGTTCAGGCGCAGATAACTCACGCCAATGGTGTTTTCCTCGCTGTTATCTGAAAACAACTCTTTCAGCAAATCAGCGCGGGTGGCCGGGGCCATCTGGTTGAGCACATAAGCGCTGCCGGTGGTCAAGGTGTACCCAAAGCCATCTACGGTCTGGAAGGTCTGGGTGGTATCCAGTTCAATGGTCAGGTTGTTGTTGGTTTCGGCTTTGAAGTTCAGGGCCACATTCTGCTTCTTAAACAGCACTGATTTGTCTGGGTTGGTGAGCCAGAACGCTACCTGACTTGAACCCGTGCCACCTGGGGGCGATGGTGGAGCCGGGCTAGGATCTGATTTTTCTCCGCAACTCGCTATCGTGTTCACTAACAAAGTCAGCAGGACTGCTTTGAACAAGCAACTTAAAAAAGGATGTTTCATAGTGATTTAGGTAAAACAGCATGGCCGGAGCCAAAACAAAGAGAAGTCTGGTAGCACAGGATAAAACAAAGGACATTTAACGGACCTTGTAAGATCTACTCATAAGAAACGTGTTTCACTGCTGTGTTGCATTCTACTCCTCTTTTCGCCAAAAGAAGCATAAAACGGTTAGGTACTGATGGAGTATACAGGAATAAAAAAGCGAACATTCCGCTCTCTTTACTAGAAGGCATGTTCGCTTTTTTATTCAAAGGAGCACAGCTAGCGGTGCCTAGGTTTATTGTTCAATCATTTTATACACCCTTACATAATCTACTTCCATGGTCTGGGGGTAAACCGTTGGATCTACTCCCTGAGCACCTCCCCAGTTACCACCCACTGCAATATTCATTAATAAATGGAAGCGCTTATCAAAGGGCCAAACGGCGTATCCTTTCCCTTCATTGATAAACTCATACATCAATTGATTGTCTATATAGCCCCTAATTGCAAACGGGGTCCAGTCAATTCTATATAAGTGGAATTCCGTGCTTGCATTTGCTATCACTTTGCTGGCGCCCTTCTGGGTTCCTATGCCATGGTTGTACGCTTCGGTATGCACCGTTACATGTACGCGGTCCTGGTCATAGCCAACGTGCTCCATGATATCTATTTCACCAGATTTAGGCCAATTCCCGTAAGCAAAGTCTGTGGGCAGCATCCAGATAGCGGGCCAGGTTCCCTTGCCCGTGGGCAGTTTTGCCTTAATCTCAAAGCGGCCATAGGTCCAATCGCCTTTCCCTTTGGTTACCAACCGCGCCGACGAGTACTCTTTTCCTCCCACATTTTCTTTCCGGGCCGTGATTGTCAGTTTCCCGTCAGCCACACTGACATTCCTGATATCATCAGAATAATATTGCAGTTCATTATTGCCCCAACCATTCCCGCCAATATCATACCCCCATTTAGCGGTATTTGGCTTGCCAGAATACTCAAATTCATCTGCCCACACCGGCGTTGTTTCAAATTTCCAATTCTTATCTACCGGTCCGGTGGGTTGCGTGATAACTGGTCTGGGGATTTCCTTGTCTCCGCCACAAGCCACCATGACAGAGGCAAAGCAGAGGTAGCCTAAAGAAATAGGTAATAGCCTGAATGATCTTCTTGTGATAGAAATAAACATTTTGGTTTCAATTTATGCTGTTGTTTACTGTTACATACAACTATTAGAATCAGCTGGATGTTACCAATTCAAGCTAAAAACGTAAGCCAGGAATAGAAACTATGCCTGGCTTACGTTAAGAGCATATTTACGTCAAATTTAATCTAATCTGAAATCATCTAGGAAGAACACGCCTGGCACAAAGTTGCCTTCGCCGCCTACCTGAATCACAATTCTGTCCAGATCTTTGCGGCTCACAATGTTGGCCGCGCCAAAATCAAACGTTAACTCTACCCACTTATCCAGTTGGGTAACCGGTTGCTTGATTTCCACTTGATTGGCCCAAGGCTGCGCAGCGGTACCATCCTGAAGTTTAATGGAGACTTGTTTCAACAAATGTGGATCTGCCCATGATTCACCGGCAGCAGTAGTAAAGTCGTTGTAGCTCGGGATGAACACTTTGATCTTGAAAACATGCCGCTGGGTTAAATCAAATTTATAGGCAAAATCAGCGAACATGTTGGCAAACTCAAAGGGCTGTCCTTCTTGCTTTACGTACAAAGCAACTTTTGGTGAAGCATTGCCTGACGCTGCAGATGGGGCCGGGTTGTCGTAGCTTTCGTTTAAGGTCAAGGCTTCCGTTTTCCAGACCATGGTTCCAGGAGTATCAAAGTTATCCTTGATGTCCTCCATCTTGTACGGTTTGGCTTCTACTGGCCGGGTGAATCCCTTCGGCACCAGCCGCAACCACCAGGCATTGGCTGCGTTGGCGGCATCGTTCCCTTTTACATAGAGTTCATTTTCCGTTAACTTCAGAATCTCATAGCGGGAAGCACCAGTATAGTAAGCTAAGAAGCCACCACCCGTAAAAGTCAGGTATTTTTTACCACCCTCTTCTACAATGCTCCAGGTCATGTTGGTGGGAGGCGTGTACGGTCTGGTATAGTCTGCGCTTTGGTTTGCGCCACCCAGTCCCGAACCATTTGACCCGTTCACGAAGGTAGAGCCATTGTTCATGTAGGTGTAGGCAAACCCGTTCAGGTTAAACGTCATCTCATCGTCGTAAAACCCTTCGCTTGCTTTTTCATTGACCCCAGCCTGATACCATTCTGGTGTTGCTGCCGCAATGGGGCCTACTCCCAAGTGCCCGGCCAGCATTTTGTCAATTACCCAGGTTTTTCCAGTAGCATTGGCAGCACCACCGGTTAAGAAGTTATAATCTTCCCGGTTCAGCATGGACACATTGGTTTTGGCAATGGTTACCGTCTGCGTTTTGGTAGCAAACCCGCCACTGGTGAAAACGGTGAGCTTCACCGTGTAGGTACCCGCCACCGGATAAGAACCAGAAGCCTCGTTGCCCACCGCAGTGGCCCCATTCCCGAAGTCCCAAATCGCTTTAAGAGCCCCGGGAGTCTCATTTTTGAAGGCGATAATGTTCGCGTTGGAAGGAGTGGGCGTTGCGGTAAACGTTACCTGTTCTGACGTAGGCGCGGCAGCCAGTTCTCCCTCAAAATCCTCTGGCGTACAGGCGGTAAACGAGCCTCCTACTAAAGCTAAAGCCAGGCACAAGTAAACGCTGTATAGTTTAAATATCGTTTTCATGACAATCTATTTAAAGATGATTAATACCCTGGATTTTGCGTGATACTACTATTGGTAATATCAATTTCCTGCTGCGGAATAGGTAAGAACTCATTTCTACCCGCCTTAAACCCTAACGGACCCAAAACGGTGGCGGCTCTTCCCGTACGAACCAAGTCAAAGAAACGGTGTCCTTCTGTGGCTAACTCCAATTGACGCTCCCGGTAGATGTTTTCCAGAGTAGCAGGCACAGATGGCAAATTCACGCGGGTGCGTACGGCATCTAGCAGTGTTTTAGCCCTGGCAGCATCACCACCACTTCTCACCAATGCTTCTGCTTCTAACAAATATGTGTCTGCCAAACGGATTTCAATCTCATTAATAGGCCAGTTCAATTCTGGCGTTCCCACCGGTGACTTCGCGCTTGCATACGGGGCATACTTCTTAATGAAATAGTCTGTGTTCTGGTAGCGTGGGTTATAAGAGGCTCCTTGGGCTTTCAAGGCTTTCCCATCAATGATGGTATGCTCAAAGCGTGGATCACCTTGCATGGCGGCTACCAAACTCAAAGAAATGGGCGCAAAACCCCAGCCCCCAGAATAGATAGGGCCATTATAATTCTCTGGGCCCACAAACTGAGGAGCTACGTTACCTTCTCCTCCGTTTACCCATCCCCAGTCGCCCCAGACACCTTTGGTAGAATGAGGAATCTCCAGGATAGACTCAGCATTAAACTGATTGTCTGGTCTGAAGATGTCGCCATAATTCGCCAGCAACTGGTAATTGCTAGCGGTATTAACTTCTCTGAACAAGGTGGCCGCCTGGGCCATGCGGCCATTGTCATTTTGGTGCATGATGGCTTTGCCTAACAAGGCGGTGGCGGCATATTTGGTTAACCTACCTTTTTCAGCATTAGAAACCGTAGTTGGCAAATCGGCGCGGGCTTCATTCAAGTCTTTCTCTATCTGCGCGTAGATTTCTGCCGGCGTAGCCTGAGTCTGGCTATACAAATCGCTGGTAGGAATAGCACCCGTAATCAAAGGCACCCGGCCAAATAACCGCACCAAATCAAAGTAGAAATAGGCCCGCAGCGCTTTTGCTTCGGCTATGGCTCTTGTCTTGAAACCCTGGCTTAGTTCAGGTGCCTCTTCTATTTTAGATAAAATGAGGTTTGCCCGGTAAACTCCGGTAAAGTTCTTTTGCCAGAAACCTACAGAAGGCGTAATGAAAGGATCTACTGTAAAGTTATCCCAGGCTACCCAACTTACCTGGTCTGTGGCACTGCCCCCTCCGGCATGGGCTTCGTCAGAGGCAACGGTCAGTAGGGGCTGTTTCATGGTGTAACCACCGCTGGTTCCCCACTGCATCACATCATACACCGAAATCAAGCCTTGCATCACCTGCTGCTCATTCTGGTAAAAATTACCTTCTAGTTCAGTTCCTCTTGGGGTTAACTCCAGGAACTCATCCTTACAGGAACTAAACACGGCCAGCCCTGCCACAAACAAAGATGTATATACTGATCTTTTAAGTTTCATAGTTCTTTAAATTAAAAACCCACATTTAAACCAACCATCAAAGACCGGGCTTGCGGATAGATACCCCGGTCAACGCCGTAGCTTCCTCCCCCAATTTCTGGGTCAAATCCAGTGTATTTGGTAAAGGTTAACAGGTTGTTACCCGTAACAAACACACGCAATTTGCTTATATGCGCTCTGCTGAGAACCGATTGCGGTAAAGAATATCCAATCTGCAAGGTTTTGATTCGGAAATAGGAAGCATCCTCTACATAGAAATCAGAACTGCGGTTAAAGTTTTGGCTTGGGTCGCCTTGTACTACTCTTGGGAAGCTGTTAGAGGTTCCTTCTCCTGTCCAGCGGCCCAATACTTCCGTAGTCCAGTTAGCTCCGTTCAAATCTGGGCGTCTCAGTGTCTTGAACACATCGTTCCCAGATACACCTTGCCCAAACAGCAATAGATCAAAGCCTTTGTATTTAGCAGATGCCGTGAAACCAAACGTCCAGTCTGGGGTTGGGTTCCCGATCATGGTGCGGTCATCATTGTCAATAATACCGTCACCGTTCACATCTACTTTACGTAAATCTCCGGGCTGCGCATTAGGTTGCAACAAGGCGCCGCTGCTGTTTACGTAGGAACTTACTTCTTCCTGGTTCTGGAATAATCCATTGGTTCTGAATCCGTAAATAAAGCCTACAGGGCGGCCTACTTCGGTGCGGGTGATTAATTCTCCGGCTGGTCCAAAGGTTTGCCCGTTCAGGAATTCTTTATCCTCACCCAGGTTCGTCACTTCATTTTCCAGGTAAGAAGCGTTACCGCTCACATTGAAACTGAATTGATTGATGGTTCTGCCATAGCCTAACTCTACTTCAAACCCTCGGTTTTCCATATCAGCGATGTTCCCCACAGGGCCATTGTTTCCAACGTACCAAGGCACCGCAATATCTAAGAGCATGCCGGTGGTTTTCTTCTTGTAATAATCAACGGTTAAGTTGAAGTCATTGAACAACACCGCATCAAACCCAATATCTGTCTGAGATGTTTCTTCCCAACGTAGATCTGGGTTAGAGATGGCATTGGGGCTCACCCCGTTTATGAGGGTAGCATTGGTGCCGGTGCCTAGAGTATAATTCCGGCCACCGCCTACGGTAGACAGATACCGAAAGTCACCGATCTGGTTATTCCCGTTTACCCCGTAAGAACCTCTGATTTTCAGGAAGTTCACCACATTGGTTTCAGGGAAGAAATCCTCATGGCTAGCTACCCAACCCACTGATACAGAAGGAAAATAACCGTATTTGTTATTAGGGCCGAAACGGGAAGATCCGTCTCTCCGGAGAATACCGGTGAACAGATATTTCTCATCGAAGTTATAGATAACCCGGCCAAAAACGGAGGATAACGTTTCCTGATATTCACCGCCGTAATAAAGCTGGTTTGACTGAGGCACGGGAAACGCCAGAGAGGCGTCCTCAAGATTATCAACTGGCAAGCCAGATCTGGTACCACCCTGGGTTTCACCGTAGTTGCGCTGTGCCGTAGTTCCTACTAACAACGTAAGGTCATGTTTATTGAAGACACGGTTATAGGAAGCCGTATTTTCCCATAGCCAGAACAAGCCCCGGTTGTTGTTGCGGGTATAATCATTAAGCACGTTGCTGTTGGTGGCGTTCAGGTAAAACACCGGAGAGAAACTTCTATCGCCCCAGAAAGCCAAGTCTGTTCCAATGCTGGATCTTAACTTCAAGCCTTTCAGTACTTCCAATTCGCCGTAGGCGTTCGCCACTATTTTATCTGACCAGCCTCTGGACTGCGCCACCGCTAAAGCCGCTATTGGGTTCACGATTTCAGAGAAAACATAATTGGAGATTCCGTAAGGTCTGCCGGATGCATCTCTTACCACCGGCTGCTGCGTGTAAGGACAGGTAGCACAATTGATAATGGCCGGGTCTGTCTCTACAATAGGTGTGATAGGGTCTATGTTGATGGCCCGGTTTAAAGGAGACCCGTACTCGGTGTTAGTAGCCACGCCAACGGAACTGATGCGCGTATACCCGATATTGGTCCCGAAAGATAAGATTTTGTTTAATTGATGGGTGGCATTCACCCGGGCCGTAAACCGTTCAAACTGTGAGTTAGAGGGAGCTACAATTCCTTCCTGGTTGAAATAACCCACAGACGTATAAAAGGTAGACTTTTCGCTGCCGCCAGAGATGCTTAAATCATGTTGCTGAATCTTGGCATTGTTACTGAAAACGGCATCTTGCCAATCCGTCCCTTCGCCTAAGGACTCAGGGTTAGGGAACAGAATGCCGCCGCCGTTGGCTACACTGCCTTCATTGGCTATAATGGCGTACTCCCGGGCATTTAACAGATCCAGTTTACGCCAGGGTGCCTGCGTACCCACATAGCCCGTGTAGTTAATGGCCATCTGCCCGGCTCTTCCTTTTTTGGTGGTCACAATGATTACCCCGTTTGCCGCCCGGGCCCCGTAAATAGCCGCCGAGGCCGCATCTTTCAACACCTCAATGGACTCGATATCGGCTTGGTTCAGGTATTCTATACCGCCGCCCACCTGCACGCCATCTACAATGTAAAGCGGGTTGCTATTGCCAATGGTGGTGGTCCCACGCACTCGTACCGTCGCGCCTTCACCCGGCTGCCCGGAGTTGGAGGTAATGGTTAAACCAGAAGTTCTGCCTTGCAGCGCCTGCTCTACCCTGGTAATCGGCAAGTTTTCTAAGTCCGCAGCTTTAACACTGGAGATAGCCCCGGTAACCACGCTTTTCTTTTGGGTGCCATACCCCACCACCACTACTTCTTCCAGGGCTCTGGCATCTGTAGCAAGGGTGACATTAAGTACTGTGGTGTTGCTAACCGGTACCTCCTTAGGAAGGAAACCGATGTAGGAGAAAACCAAAGTTCCTCCGTTATCTGGTACGGCTATTGAATAGTTCCCAGAAACATCTGTAGAAGTTCCCGTTGCAGTGCCTTTCAGAACTACTGATACCCCAATCAATGGCTCTCCAGTTTCTGACGTAACCTTACCTGTAACGTTGACTTCCACGGCACTTCCCTTTGCTCTCTTAAGTGAATGAGCCTTCGGTAATGATGAAGCACCCTTCAATGCCCCTGCGTGTACTTCTGAACTATGGTACCCAACTACCATACTGCAGCTAAACGCTAGTAGTATAATTTTTTTCATGTATTTGTTTTGAGGTTATAATTAGTGCATTATCGATTAATAGAACACTAGTGCTAGCATGTATGACTTTCTGACTAAATGTCTTAAGATTCATATTTTACTAGAAAAGCAAATAGATAAGCCTTTTGACATAGTTATGCCAACTATATTATTCTTTGTCCTGATCAATTTCGACTTATCATAGGCATCTGTTTAAGTATTTTAGGTTCAGTAATAGTAGATTGAGAGAATACTACTCCTCACAGGGACAGGAGCAGAAAAGCAAAGCGTCTACTCTTTGCAAATACATTTTTAATAAAAAGCATCCTGTTTTAGAACCCAAATATAAAGATTTGTTAAATATTTAGCCTACTTCATAATACATCACAACTACATCAGACGGCTATCAAGAGTACATCAAGAGTACATCAAAAGAAACGGAAATAGACTTCAGAGTGCTTTGAATGACGTTTTTGCCAGGGAATAAATCCAAAAACTTTTCTACCAACCTATACATATTTTTTAAATGTATTATTGACGCATTTAAACTCAGATAGAGTAAAGAATAGCTTTATAGCCCTTTACTACTACAGGTATTTGGCTTTGTTATAGGGTTCCAAGGACAAACGTAAGCAATATGCTTAGAACTTAAACGCTGGGAAATTGCCACCCAAAAACTTGAACCATTGGGTATAAATAAGGGAAACATAACCTGCTGCCTATCCCTAGCTCTGATGTAAGGGTAGCCGGTTTAAACTAAAACCTTGGTGGCTTCTAAGCCCCAGTCCCTTTCTTAAAAAAGAGGCCACCAGATATCTGGTTGGCCTCTTTTTTAAGAGGCCTTTGCTAAGGCTGTGCAACCTTTGGCCCTGCTGAAGGCTCTTGTAAATAGAAGAGGGAAACCTGCCCTTTTTCTAAAAAAACCTATGAAACATAAAAGCAGTTATCTTCTTCTCGTTTTTCTTCTGTTAGGGTGCGCCCGTACAAAAGATGTGGCTATCATAGAAGCACAGGACTCTTTCCCATCCCTTCAGTCCCTGCGAACTTTACATCAGCAACAATCTTATGCACTCTACTGGCAGAAACCTGTTCACATAGGTGACCTTATCGTTACGTTGCAGAAAATAGCAGATAGCCGATGCCCGAAAGATGTGCTGTGTATTTGGGCTGGCGCGGCGGCCGCCGATGTTCAGTTACAGGATTCTACTGGCGTTGCTGTTTCCAGAACCTTGTGGCTGGGGAATCTAGTCAACGTTCCGGTAGGCGGCAAAACGTACCGGTTAACCCTGAGGGAAGTCACGCCTTACCCCAGAATCTCAGAACTGAACCCAGCGGAGAAAGAAGCCAGAGTCTCGGTGTCTGTCCTGTAATTCTCAAATAGTAGTGAATGTACAAGCCCGTGGCGAAAACTGCGGGTTTTGTTTTTAAGCCGGAGCTTAGGGCTTGTTTTCAGGAAAGTAGGTCTAAAACAGAAACCCTATTGCTCATATAGCTCCAGCGGCAGGTTATCTGGGTCAGTGAAAAAGCAGAAGCGTTTGCCGGTGTGCTCATCCACCCTAATTTCCTGTACGGCTACCTTATGCCGGAGCAGTTCCTGCCTGGCGGTCTCCACGTTCTCTACCTCAAATGCCAGGTGCCGCAGACCAGCAGCCTCGGGAAAAGACAGACGGGCCGGCACATCTGGAAAAGAGAACAGTTCAATCACGTAGGTCCCGTTCAGGGCCAGGTCTGCTTTATAGGAATTCCGCTCCGTGCGATAGATTTCCTGTAGCAGGGTAAGCCCCAATATTTGGGTATAAAACGCCTTGGAAACAGCGTAATCTGTGCAGATGATGGCAATGTGGTGAATGCTTTTGAGGTGCAGCATGCGGTATAGAGGGAAAAATATGAAGTTGTTTCACGCCTATTTTCTAAAAAGAGGCTTAAAAACCGTACCCAATCCGGAGGCCGGAGCTTACTTTCTGGCGTTCCTGGAAGCCAGTCACAAAATCTACCCGAAACACCTTGAACAGGTGCTCCAGCCCTACGCCCACTTCCAGGTAATGACCAGCGGCATCAGTGTGGAGGTAGTTCACGCTGCCTACTTCCTGCCATTTCAGTTTGCGCAGCAGCGGGACTTTGTTCAGGATGAAACCGTTGAAGTGGTGGCTGTAGTGCGCTTCTATGTACGTTTTCTGGGTGCTGTAGCGGTAATAGTCCAGTAACTGAAAACCGCTGAAATCGCCGGACAGGATGGTTCGGTTGCCCGAGAAATGCCGGAAATCCATGAAGTACAGCTGGTTCTTCCGCCAGAAAGTACCTACACTCGCCGAATACTCGCTGGCGCCCAGCAGACCCAGTTGCAGGTAATCGCTGATACCAATAGATACAAAATCATAATCTACATCACTGCCCAGTACGTTGGAAATGCCTTTGCGGTAATTGAAGTTGAAAGTGGGCCACTTGGAACCGAGGTTGATTTTACGGTCGGGGTGGGAGATGTATTCGGCCCCGGGCCGATAGGAAAGCGCAACGGTGGCGGTCAGGGCTTCATGGCGCGGGAAGGCAGTAGAAATCACTTCGGCGTTTTGCGGCTCATTAGGCGTAAACACTTTGGAAACGCGGTCGCGCAGCACATAGTCTGTGGTGTTGAACAGCATTTCGCGCTGGGCATAATCTACCATGAACGTCGCCGACAAGCCGTTAATCAACTCGCGGTTGTGCCACAGGCGCAGGTAGTTCCGTTGGTACAGTTTCTCGTAATTTTCCTTCAGCAGCAGCGTGTACACGGTATTCACGAAGGGCGTAATGGGTTCTGCCGCGTTGAACTGGCTTACAAACCTACCGCCCTCAAAACCCACTGCCCGGCGCTTCACCAGATCATAGTTATAAGTGCCTTGTAGTTTCGCCTGGGCTTTTTTGTTGCTGAACCCGTACCGCAACGTAGGCGCGATGGTGTAGCTGCTGCGGTCTTCGAACTGTTTGTTGTAGGCAATACGCAGGTTCGCCACCAAGCCCTCTACGGTGTTGTATTGCCAGATGCGCGTGACGGGCTCAATGCTGAAGCGGGTGCGCTCAAAAGAGTTTCGGTAAGTATAGCCCGACAGTAGCAAATCGGTCACCGTAAGTTTGTTGTTTTTCTGGTCCAGGGAGTCTTTGTAGGGTTTAGATTCTTTAATCACCTGCAGGCTGTCTTTGGTGTGGTAATCCACCACTTCCTCTTCGGTTAAGGGCACCGGTCTTATCTCAGACCAATAAGCACTATCGCGGGTGTTCGCGTCTTTTTCAATGAGTAAGACCTCTTTCTTCTTAAAGAAATCGGCATTTGGTACCCCATCGGCCGGAGGCGCATTGCGCAGTGCTTTCCGTTCTTTCCGGGTGGGTTTGGGGGTTGGCGCAACGGCCACTACGGGCGCACTCACTACCGGAGCCGGAGTTGTGGGCGTAACAGGAACAGGCGCCGGGGGTTGCTTTACAAAGGCCGCCGGTTTTACGCGGTACTTGCTGTAAACGGCCATAAAATAGCCGTTGCCCTTAAACCCGTAACCCTCCACATCAAAGCTGAACTTCTGCGACTGTAGTACCCACACGTTGCCGGGTGCGGGCGTAAATTGCTGCGTAATGCGCAGGGTGTCTACAAATTCAATTTGCTGGTCTTTGGTCACGTACAGGTTCAGGCTCTGCAATCGCCAGGAACCATCCACAATGTACAGATAACCCGTGACCACGGGGTCGCTTTTGCGTTTAGGAATTACTTTGATGCGGTGAATGAGGTGGCCATTGTTCTGGCTGCTGCCCACCAGTTCATACTTGTAGAAGAACATGGCATTGTTCGCCAACGGCGACACAAACCCGCGCTCGTTCACGCCCTGCGCTTTGACCAGGTTTTGGTAAAAATTGACGTTAAACTCAGAGGCCTGGTTAAAGCTGAAGGCGCGGCTGTTACCGCTTACCTTAGAGGAAATCATGCGCTCGCGGTACTTGCCCGGCTGCATGAAACTCATCTCTGATACTGATTCTGACAGGTACAGAATCCCCGGTTTCAGGCCGGCCGGAACCTTCATAATCCCCAACACGCGCTTGGGCACGTTGATGAGCCGCTGCAAACCTTTCACGTACACCTGCGCGGTAAACGCCTCCACTTCCTTCAGGTGGTAATTCCGCTTCGCGATGACCTGCTCCATGATGCCGTACGCCGGATTTTTGCCGCTGAGGCTCACCCGCACCTCGTTCAGGTTATAGACATCCGGCAGCAGTTGCACGTTTAGCACCAGTGGCTTCGGGTCCTCCTCTACTACTTCTATGGCCCGGGTCTGGCTTTTGTAACCTACGTACTGGAACACCACCGTATGCTTGCCCGGGTCTACCTGCAACTGATAGTCTCCCTGCTCATTGGTGGTGGAGCCCACGGTAGAACCCTGCAGATACACCGTCGCGAAGGCCAGCCCCTCTCCTTTTTCATCGGTCACCTTGCCTTTTACCACGCCCGCCTCGGCCCCAAGGGCCAAAAGACAAAACCAACTGCACAAGACAGCCATCACATGGTAGCGCTTTAAGGCGAACAGGCACAAGTATAAGGAAGACATAAGCGAAGGGTTTGGCTGCATAACGACACAGGTTCTACGTATAGCATAGGCATGTATTCAAAACCTTCACTGTTCACCAGTACGGGTGCCGTTCAGGAAAAGCGAAGAGAACACGCTTAAAGGTAAAGAGAAGGTGCCGAAGGATGCTACGTCACAGGCCGTTTCAGGCCTGTTTTACAGAACAGATGCCCAAAACAGCTACGTGGTTGCCTGTGCCGCCTCCTGTTTCCGTAATTTACTGCTGTACTGCATGTTCAGGATCACGCCCAGCAACACCAGCGCAATGCCCAGATACGCGTAGAAAGGAAACGTCTCCCCGAAGAACACCATGCCCAGGGCCAACGCGTACAGAATACCAATGTAGTTGAGGTTGGCCACCCGCGCCAGTTTCTCTACCTGGTAAGACCGCGTCATGAAGTACTGCCCCAACTGCGTGAGAATACCCGTCAAACACAGCCAGAGCCAATCATTTCCGCGCAGCGGAACCCAGTCAAAAAAGCAGAATACCAGTGAGAGCGGCAAGGAAACTAGCGGAAAATAAAAGACAATGACCAACGGATGCTCGGTCTCGCTCAGTTTCCTGACGGAGTTATACGCCACCCCAGACAGAAACGCGCTGCTTATGCCAATAAACAGATAGTACAGTGAAATACGCGTATCTACCCCCTCAATCACCAACACCCCCGAAAAGGAAATCAGGAAGAACACCCACTGCCACGGCGTCACTTTCTCCTTGGCAATAAACACGCCCAGCAAAGCTGTGAAAATGGGCGCCAGGTACTGGATGGTCACCGCGCCCGCCAGCGGAATATTCTGCAGCGTAGTGTAGAACATGAGCAACGAAAAGCCTCCAGCCAGCCCGCGGGTGATGAGAATGAGCTTCCGGTTTCCCCACGGCGATACCTTCGCCTGCCTGATCATGCCATAGCTCAGGATAAGCGAAATGACAGACCGGAACAACACCACTTCCATGGGCGGCAGATGCGACAGGAACTTGACGCACACGTTCATCAATGCGAAGAAGAACGTGGACAGCAACATGTATTGAACCCCTTTGGTCATGGCGGTACGCAGGAAAATGAGGCCGCAAAGGTCGGGGCTTTAGTTGTAGCCTTTCGCATCTGTTTCTGATTTCCGGCCCAGAAACGCAGTTTTTGCAAACTGTTTTTGCCTATTATTGGTTAAAAGAGTGTACCTATAGTGCTAGTTGAACCCTAATAGTTGGCCTGTGTTCTCACCCAAGAAAAAGAAAGTATATACCAAGAAAGAGGCACTGCCCAAGATAGCCGCATACTGCGCCTACCAGGAACGCACCCAAAATGAGGTACGCGCCAAACTGCTGGATTACGGCCTAGACTTAGACGAAGCCGATGAACTCATCATTCTCCTTACCCAGGAAAAACTACTGGACGAAGAACGCTACGCCCAATCCTTCGTGCGCGGCAAATACGGCCTCAAGCGCTGGGGCCGCCGCAAAATCCAGCTAGGTCTGAAAGCCAAAGGCGTCTCTGATTACTGCATCCGGAAAGGCCTACAAGAAATTGACCCTGATGTGTATTGGGAGAACCTTTTGCACTTACTTGAAAAGAAAAACAAAACCGAAGGTGAGCGCAATCCCATGGCCCGTCGCCAGAAAATCCTGTACTTCCTGCAAAGCAAAGGTTACGAGATGGATTTGATTCAGGATGCCTGTAAAGAACTGGGCTTAGGGTAATCAAACGCAGTTGATGCAGACACTTGTAGGAGTTACGCACACTACGAGGTCTTTTGAGCAAGCAGTCTTGCTAATACCAGCGAACGTTCTTTTGAGGCTCTCGCCTCACGGATTTGCAAACTTCCGGTCATGGTGGGTCCAAGTCACAGACTTGAACCATGTACAGGGGGGAGAAAGCAATACATGAACCGGCAGGTGTAAACATCCCCCTTCGCCCCCTTCAAAGGGGGAGTCTCCGCTTTGATAGGCAGAAGCCCTTTGCTACTTTCCTCTACACATTGCCAATTCCAGTCTTTCCCGAGCGCGCCTCGCTTTTGGCCCTAGATTATCAAAACTAAGCGCAAAAGGCAACTCAGGCCGAAAGGGCAGTGCGAGAGGGGAAGACGGGGCCCCGCGGCCGTGAGCGCTTACCGGAAAAGATGAAACAACACAGCACTTGCACTCACGCAAAAGACAGCCAAGCCAAGGAAAAAGCAAACTGCATGCACAAACAATACTCCTTACCTGTAAGCTTTAGCTAATACCTATCTTTTCTTCGGAACCGGCGGCGTAATCATCTTCTGCCGAGGCATCAAGTACACTTTCCGGCCCGTCATATTCTCCAGCATCGGCTTCAGAATCTTCTCTGCATTCACTGATGTCTGTTGTAAAATCCCGCTGTTGAGTGCCGCCCGTTTTACGTTCTCCTCGGCATACTTGTAGCCTTCGTCCACCAAATCGGCATCCTGGAAATACGTATTCTCTTTCCCGAAAACCCTGGACTGGGTGTGGTCTATCTTGTAGTAGCAGATTTCCGGAGCAGGCAAACTAACGTGCAGCACAGAGTCCCCGATAAACTGCAAATCGCTGGCTTGTAACTGCCGCAAGTCAATACACCCTACGGCCTCCCCGCCCACAATCAAGGCCACCTTTGAATCTGGCAGAAACTGCGACACTTCTTTCTTATACTCCACCACATCTTTGAAATTGTACCGCACCAGCTCCAGTTTGCCCATTTCTTCAATCTTGGTTAGAATGGTGTTATGGGTCACCTCCACTACGGGTTCTTTCTCAGGATTCAGGAATTTCTTGACGGGGGCCAGCAAGAACCGCCACGCCAAACCACCCACCACTAGTAACAGAACCCAAGGAATAAGCTTACGAAGAACAAAGAGAAGTCGCATGGAACAAAAGTAGATACCTACTTTTATATGCGAAAACCGCACCGAAAGTTACCTATATCGTTTTAGGGCTGTTTTTAGCAAAACGAATCAGGAATGGCTGTACACGTGCACTCCCTCATAATTTGTACCTTTGAAAGGTCTCCCGAGGCATATTCTATGGCAAAGATAAAAGTGGCGAAGGCCCTGCTGGTGCTAGGTTGGATTACCATGCAGGTGCTTCTATTCCAGCATTATGGCGTCAAAGTAGTGTTTGACAGTCATCGATTCATCCTGTTTACAAACGAAGTATTGGCTGGGCAGCCTGTTACCTACATGCAAGTGTGGCGATACGTAGGTTATCCGGTCTTCCTCCTGCCTTTCTTCAAAGCTGGGCTATCTTTGAAGTTTGTTATATGGGCACAAATGGCAATGTCAGGCCTTGCGGCTATTGCTCTCTACAAGGCTTCCAAAGAAATCACAAAGCGGGCTTGGCTGGCTGTATTGACTACTACTCTCTTCGTTTTTAACCCCGATCTTCAAGCGTGGAACTGCTACATCCTCACCGATTCATTATTCACCAGTTTTCTCACTATCAGCCTTTGCCTAGTATTATTACCTAAAACCCGGGCTTTAACGCTTGCGTTTGCCATTTCAGTTATCTGGACTATCTTAGTCAGACCTAACGGTTTTATTGTGCTGTTGGCTTTAGTGGCCTATCTCACAGCAAAGCACAAGCCTTTTAAAACTTACAACAAGTGGCTTATCTGCTTAGCGGGTCTGCTGCTGTCAATAGGGCTTTACTTTGTGCTGGACCACTTCTTGCTCAGAGCTTTCACGCTGATGATTCCGTATGAAAGGGGTGACTTGATCTATGGATATTATGGCATAGTACTTAACAAATTTCATCAGCCCCATATTCCGCCTCCCTCACTTACTCCCTTAGCCCAGGTTGTTTGGTTTATCTGGTTCAATCCTTTGTATTTCTTGGGGATGGCCCTGCTGAAAGGCGTCTTCTTTTTTCTGCATGCCAAACCGTATTACTCGCTGGTGCATAACCTTTTTATTCTTGCCTATCTCATTCCTGTGTATTATTTCGCCTGGATAGGCTGGAGCAGGGGGCTACTTTCTGCCCCAGTGCGTGCGTTGCTGCTTACGCCTGTGGTTTTGCAGGCTGGCATCACCATGCTTACCATTGAAGACTGGGATGGCCGCTGGCTTTTTCCTGTTTTACCAAGCATCTTCCTTTTTGCATCAGTAGGAATTTTCTCTCTCTTCAAGAGAAAGCATCTTGTGGCTCTTCCATGACAACTACCCCGCCCCGGCAAGCCCCTCTCCTGCCCTCCTATTCTTTCATCTTCATTCCGCTGGTGGTTTGGGCCGTATTACAGAACATTCTTTTCCAGAGGCATGGTCTGGCTGTGCCTCCTGACGCCATCTTCAGATACATTCCACATGCCCAAAAGATGGTAACGGCGGGCTATTTAGATTTTGGGCATGATATCAGATATGTGGGATACACCCTCCTGATTGCGGCTACCCTTAAGTTAGGCCTGTCCCTCATCTACTTAGTGTATTTTCAGGTACTGCTTTCATTCTGGGCAGTAATCTTGGTCTATAAGATAACCCACGCCCTCACCTCCAGCTCTTTTTGCGCCTTTGTGGCAGCCCTTTTACTTGCCTCCAGCCAAGACATTCAACAATGGAATTACTACATCCTCACTGAATCTGTCTTTACTAGTGCTTTCGTCTTCTGCTTGGCAATATTGGTTCTGGTAAAGAAGCGTATCTATCTGTTGCTTAGTGTACCTCTATGGGTTTTCACGTGCATCATTAGACCGAATGGGTTTATCATAGTGCTAGCGGCCGCTGTGTACTTCTTTCATTTTTATTATAGCCTGGCTTCTCTATCGCAACGGCGTGTCATGCTAGTAGCCACAATGATTATGGGAACCGTACTCATTGGAATCATCAATAAATTATTAGGCTCTTTTACATTAGTTGAAACGTACGCAAGGGGCGAAGTCATTTATGGCACATTCTATTCTGACCTTTCGCCTTCGGGTTCTTCCTTTTTCTACCGAATCACCCCGCCTGACACTTTGGATATGCCGCCTGCTACTACCTCAGCACTCCAGAAGCTACTCCTCTTCTTTTGGCACAATCCAATTTACAGCATCAAATTAGCTTTGGCGAAGGGATTCACTTTCTTAGCGTTTGCCAAACCTCATTTCTCAAAAGCACATAACCTCCTCATCTTTCTAACTGTTTACCCGTGCTATTTCCTAGCCTTCAAAGCTTGGTGCCAACGAACCAACCTACCCATACTTCTGTCGCTTTTTACCGCTATAGGCTTACAAACCGGCATGGTCATGTTTACAGTAGAAGATTGGGACTGCCGTTTTATTGCACCAATCCTGCCATTTGTCTTTATCTTGGCTGCGGTGGGCATAAAAAGCATACGTGACGAAAAATGGTCCCTAAATGGCCCAACAGCCCCGAAGCAGGAGGAACTATAGCACTGGCCACGCTAACCCATACCGCTGCGCGTACCCGGCCCAACCCTGCTGCCCACCTGTATGTACCGCTATTAACCTTGTTCCTACTTCAAAATAATCTTGCTGAATCAAATCAAACACACCATACAGCATCTTGCCGGTGTATACCGGGTCTAGCAGAATACCGTGGTTTTGGTGAAACTGCCGGATAAACGCGAGCAATGCAGGTGTGTGTTTGGCGTAGCCACCGAAGTGATAATCCGTTTGTAGTTCCCAGTTCTGGTACGTCTTCCCTACATACGCTTGGACCAATTCGGTTACTTCCGTTTGCAGAAAGTCGCCGCCTTTAAGTGCCGGGAAACCGATGACTTTTCCTTGACCGGCGGCTCCCGCGACTATCCCGGCCAACGTGCCACCCGTTCCGGCAGCAACGCAAAGGACATCCCAAGGCGACGTCAGTTCCGTCACTAGTTCAGTGCAGCCTTTTACGGCCAGAAGATTGGTGCCGCCTTCGGGAAGTAGGTAGGGTTTCGGGGCTGATTTCAGGATTTCGGCCTGGAAATGTGCCTCATGCCGCAGGCGGTACTCGGTACGGTTTAGGTAACGGAGGTGCATGCCGCAAGCAGTGGCATGTTGTAACGTGGGGTTCAGGGGCTGCGTTTCTTCGCCTCTGATGTACCCGATGGTGGCAAATCCGAACTCCTTTCCGGCGGCGGCTACGGCGGCAATGTGGTTGGAGAAGGCTCCGCCGAAAGTCACCAGCGTCTCACGGCCTTGCTCCTGCGCCGCCTGCAGGTTGTACTTAAGCTTCCGCCATTTATTGCCCGGAATGCCGGGGTGCAGCAAATCTTCGCGCAGCACGCTTAACTCCACTCCCTTTTGGGCGAGCAACGGGTCTGAAAGGGGTTGCAGAGGAGTAGACATAAACAGATTGGCGTAAAAACAACGGTGCCCGTTTCGTGGTTGTTTCTGCTAAAACAACCACGAAACGGGCACCGCCAGGGAATAAATTATACGTGGGCTGATCTTCGGCGCACACCGTACACTACGGCACCTACCAGACCTGCCATCAGGAGCAGCGAGGAAACAAGCGCGACGGTATTACCCAACGCATATTCCTTCGGCTCAAATTTGAACTCGATGGCATGGTTTCCAGTGGGCACGTTCATGGCGCGCAGGATGTAGTTCACCCGGAAATGGTCTACCGGCTTGCCGTCAATGTAAGCTTGCCAGCCGTCTTTGTAGTAAATCTCAGAGAAAACCACCGGGCCGGGTTGGGCGGCGTTTACCACGTATTTTAGGTAATTCGGCTGATATTCTACCAACGTGATGACCGAACCCGTTGTAGTGTAGGTCTGTGGTTTTACGTTCGGGAATTTAGAGATGTCTACAATGGCTTCGTGCTTAGCGTCAATGCCTTTGAGCGCGGCCAGTTCCTCGTCTGGGGAGTTGACGGCCCTAATCTCGTCTACAAACCAGGCGTTGCCCAGGTACCCCGGAATCAACTGTACCGGTTGTTCGGCCTGACCCGTGATGGCGTATTTGGCGTTCAGCATGTTCAGAACCTGGACGTTGCCTTGCGCAATGTGCTGCTCAATCACGTCCTGGTAACGGCGAAGTTTAGCGCCGTGGTACCCGCCAATAGATTTGTGGAAGTACGAGGTACGGGCATCGCCGAAGGCGTTGGGCACGTTGAACACGCGGTAACTCAGTTGCTTGTCTTGCAGAATGGCTAAGTCTGCGGGCGTAGGTTGGAAGTACGTTTTGCTGTAATCTTTCTGGAAATCGTCGTTGTTGAGGTAGCGTTTGTCCACGGTCCAGAGGTCTACCAGAATGAGCAACCCAATCACGGCGGTGGCCACGAACGAGGTCATTTTCTTGTTGATGTACAGGTAGAGCGTTCCGGCCGCCAACACAATGAAGATGAGCGAACGCAAGGCATCGCCGCGCAGCATAGACGCCCTGTCTGCCCTGATGGCCTCCAGCGGATACTGGTACTGGGCCAACTGCTCATCTACGGCACCTACGTAATCAAAAGTGCCGCTCAAAAGCACCAGCAGCAAACAGACCCCACCAGTAGCGGCCAGCGCGATCAATAGTTTCTTCTGGAGGTTTTCTACCGGTTCGTTCTGGAGCACGCGGCACAAAGCCAGAATAGCCAACAGCACCATGGTTACCTGCGCAATCACCAGCGCCATGCTCACCGCCCTAAACTTGTTGTAGCCCGGGAAGTAGTCAAACATGAAGTAGTTGAAGGCCTCAAAGTTCTTACCCCAGCTCAGCATAAACGACAAAATAGTCGCACTCAACAGCCAGATCCAGAGGCGGCGCGGGGTCACCAGCAAGCCCAGGACAAACAGGAAGCAGATGATAGCGCCCATGTACACCGGCCCGCCCACAAAGGACTGGTCGCCCCAGTAGAACGGCATGGACGCGTTTTGGAGTTGCGCCTCGGGCACGCCGCTTTGAGTTAGTTGTTTGTAGGTTTCTGAATCTTTTTCCAACGGTCCTTGGGAGGCGCCGCCGTAGAAATTAGGCACCAACAACGTCATGGTTTCGCCTACGCCGTAGCTCCACTGGAAAGCGTATTCACGGTCTAAGCCGGTTCCTACCTCAGAAGCGTCTTTGCCTTGGGTCAGTTCAGAAGCGCCCCTGATAGAATATTTGCCGTACTCAGCGGTGGTGTAGATACGTCCGAAACTTACGCCAGCGGCTAAGGCTGCGCCGATAGCCAGAATGAGGGTACGTTTAAAGAAATCCGCCGCGCGACCTTCTTTGGCCCAGGTTACCAACTCTACAATGCCAAAAATAAGCACAATGAAGAGCAGATAATACGTGATCTGCAAGTGGTTCATCCGGATGTGCATGGTGAGACCGAAGGCAAACAGCGCCGCGCCTATCCAGAGGTTCTTTCTATAAGCGTACCAGAGCCCCGCCAGCACCAGCGGCAGGTAGGCAATGGCCAAGGATTTGGTGTTGTGCCCGGCCTCCAGAATGGCGAAGTTGTACGACACAAACGTATACGCGATGGCTCCTACCGCCGCCAGCATCGGCCGCAGGCCAAATACCACAAACATGATGTAGGCGCACACCAGCGTGATGAAGATGTTAGAGGCTACCAGCGGCAACCCAGCGGTAAAGAGGCTGTGCACGTACTGGAACAAATCGCCGGAGAACTGCACGCTGATGAGATAAGCGGGCATGCCGCTGAACATAGAGTTGGTCCAGAGGGCTTCCTCGCCGGTGCGTTCCCGGAAATCGGCTATTTCTTTGGCGCCGCCCTGAAACTGCACCACGTCGTGCTGCATGAGGGTTTTGCCGTCAAAGAAAATGGGCGAGAAATAGGCTACTATGAGTAGCAGGAAAAACAGAAGCACCAGCAGGTGCGGCAACACGTGGCGGTTGAAATTGATCTTAGAAGAGGCCATTGTGGTTTGATTGCAATAAAAAAGCCCGACGCGGTAGGCATCGGGCTTGAAAGATACTCAGTTTATTTCACTTCTTCATAATCTACGTACTCGCCGCCGGGGAAGTCCTTGCGCGGCCGCTTGTCATCGGGCACGTAGGCCACCTTCACCTTGCCGCCTCCGGCCGAGGTCTGACTTCTGGTTTGTTGGCTGTACTGCTGATTGTACGCTTGCTGCGTGTGCGGCTGCCCTTGAAACGAAGCGTATTCCTGGGCCTTGCGCATCTGCTTCTGAACGAATGTTTTAAGAAGAAAGCGGATGATGTACGGCATTAAATACCGCATCAGAAACATCACCGCCAGCATGATTAAGAAGAATTTCACTAGGCGTATGGGTTTGGTTTAAAGTAAAAGTCGCCGCCCTGGTAGGCATCAATTTCCTGTGGGCTACAGGCAGATAACGTGTGTTTAGGAGATAACGTGTACACGGCATAACCTAAACGGGTGAGAATGTCTACCACGGCGCGGCGGTTCTCTACGCCGTTTAGCTCTGTTTGAATCAACGGTTTGTGGCGTTTTATAGTTTCCTGCAGGTAGGCAAACACCTGGTGTTCATAGCCTTCCACGTCGCATTTGATAAAGTCCAGCCGGTCTAAATCAGCAAATAATTCGTCTGGCACCCGCATTTCCACCTGGTAGGTTTGGGCGTATTCTTCTTTGGCCGAACTCGCGATTTTGGTCATGCCGTGGTGCACCAGCCCGTCGCGCACGGGCGTGCCCATCTCAATGGTGGTGTTCTCGCCACCCAGCGCAAACGGCAGCAGCGTGAGGTTGTCTACCCCGCTGGCCCGCACGTTGTCTTGCCAGATGCGCCCGAACAGCGGCACCGGCTCCACGGCCAGCACTTTGCCGTTCGGACCGGCTAGTCTGGACAGGAACGTGGAATAATAACCCAGATTCGCGCCGATGTCTATGCACGTAGCCCCCGGACGAATGATTTTGCGCAGGAAGAACAGCTCTGGGTACTTTTCACGGCCCCGGCCCGAGCCCACCATGATGATGTACATCCGGCTGACCAGACGCAGATAGCTCTCAAACCCGAGCGCCTTGACCAATAATTTGCGGAGAAGTTTCACGTGGTAAAGTTCTGCAATCTGGTGGGAGAAAACAAAGGGGTGCGTTTAGGAGGTGTTTTGGGGAAAGGAGGTGGGAAATTTATTTATAATATTTTACCTTCCAACATCATTATCTTACCTTGATTAACTTCAATATAACAGCAATAACTGCACCCATACAGCAGTAATGAACTAAATGAACAGACCGCAAACAATACAGATATTCTTACCCGATGGATCTCCCAGAAGCGTAAAAATTGCAGAAATCACCAATAGGGTCGTTAAATCTATTTTAGTACCAAGAAACAAACTAGAATACATCGCAAGCAGAGATGAATTAAAGAACGTTGGAATATACTTCCTATTCGGAGAATCTGAAGACAGGGCAAAACCGATTGTCTACATTGGAGAAGCAGAGGATTGCTTAGATCGACTCAAACAACATAATCGAGCAAAGGAGTTTTGGAACTATGCAGTGGTTATGGTTTCAAAAATAAATGCCTTCACTAAATCTCACGCGAAGTATCTGGAACATGTAGCTGTCGCTCAAGCAAAGGAAGCGAACAGGTATGAAACAGAAAATCTTGCTATTCCAAGCAAACCATTTGTAACTGAGTCTATGGAAGCCGATCTGTTAGATAGCTTTGATACAATCAAAATTCTGCTCTCCACACTTGGGTTTCCTGTCTTTGAAAAAATAAGTAAGGAACAAATTACAACTAAAGAATTACTCATTTTGAACGGCCGCGACATTAAAGCAGAAGGCGATCTTATAGATGATGGATTCGTAGTTTTCAAAGGTTCACAAGCAAAGAAAGACACAGTTCCTTCTTGCCACGACTATTTGATAGAGCTTAGAAATAAGCTTCTTCAAGGCGAGATTATGGAGGAAATAGATGGTAATTACGTTTTTGTTCAAGACTATGTATTTAATTCACCAAGTACTGCCGGAGGAGTAGTTCTAGGGCGTTCAACTAATGGATGGACGAAGTGGAGAAATAGAGAGGGGAAAACTTTAGATGAATTAAAAAGAAGGTAACTGAATATTTATACGAACTGATTGCAGCCCTTTTCTTTATACCCAAACGGGTATACTTTACTAATCACCATACCATTTTATACCCGATGAGGTATAAACAAAAAAAACTAGTGTATATTTATACCTCATCGGGTATAAAATGAAGAAGAACAACTTACAAAACTTTGTCAAAGAAAGAAGAAAGCGCTTGGGCCTTACCCAAGAAGAGCTTTCTTTTAAAGCTGGCGTGGGACTTCGGTTTGTGAGAGATTTGGAACAAGGCAAATCCTCGCTCCAGATGGATAAGGTGAACCAAGTGTTGAAGCTGTTCGGCTACGAACTAGGGCCGGTATCTGTCAACAGAGAAGAACTACTCCATGAAGAAGGCTAACATTTACATGCACCAACACTGGGCAGGTACCCTCATTGAAGACAGTGAGGGCTACCATTTCAAGTATGAAGCAGATTATCTTGCGCTTCCGGAGGCAGAACCTATCAGTCTCACCTTACCGCTTGCCCAAAAGTCCTATCACAGCAACATGCTGTTCCCTTTCTTTGATGGCCTCATCCCGGAAGGCTGGCTTTTAGACATAGCCGAGAAGAACTGGAAACTCAACCCCAGAGACCGCATGGGTATTCTGCTGGCTACTTGCAGAGACTGTATTGGAGCTGTTGCTGTAGTAGCCATTGAGGAGAAGAAGGATGAAGAATAGCCGCTGCTTATACTGTTACCAAGAGCTTAAAGAGACAGAAACTGAGTATCACCCTAAATGCAGCAAAAGCATCTATGGTACTACAACTCCTCCCGAGCTCCCGTACACAGAAACTGATATGTTTGCTCTGGCCGAGCAGATTATTAAAAATCAAACTACCGTCACGGGTGTTCAGCCCAAGCTATCGTTAAGCATAGAAGCATTACGAGACAACTTCTCTTCTAAGAAGTTTGCCATTGTTGGTTTGTGGGGTGACTACATCTTGAAACCACAGACGCAGCATTACCGCAACCTGCCCGAAATTGAAGATGTCACTATGCACTTGGCTGCGCTTGCTAAAATTAAGACAGTGAATCATTCCCTCATCAGGTTAGCCTCTGGCCAGTTAGCGTACATCACCAAAAGAGTAGACCGCGTGAAAGGCCAGAAGCTCCACATGGAAGATATGTGTCAGTTAACTGAACGGCTCACCGAGCACAAGTACAAAGGCTCCTATGAACAGATAGCTAAGGTTATTTTAAAGCACACCGCCAACCCTGGGTTTGATAGCATCAGCTTTTATGAGCAGGTAATCTTCAGTTTTCTGACCGGAAACAATGACATGCACCTAAAGAACTTTTCATTGCTCAAAGACCAGAACCAACAGTATCATCTTTGCCCCGCCTATGATTTAGTCGCTTCTGAATTAGTGGTAGAAGGTGATGATGAAGAACTGGCCTTAACCCTTAATGGCAAG
This sequence comes from Rufibacter sp. JT3400010, assembly GCF_054956755.1. Taxonomy (NCBI): domain Bacteria; kingdom Pseudomonadati; phylum Bacteroidota; class Cytophagia; order Cytophagales; family Hymenobacteraceae; genus Rufibacter; species Rufibacter sp. JT3400010. The sequence goes on from NZ_JBUDXA010000003.1 coordinate 359,388, forward strand.
AAGAGAAAACTAAAACGGAAGGACTTTGAAATTGCCATGGGTGCCGCCGGTATTGACGCACGAGCCATGCAGAACATCTTCAAAAGATTCACGAAAGCCCTTCCTGCCTGGCACAACTTCATTGATATCAGCTTTCTGCCAGATGACCTTAAGACAAACTACCATGAATTGCTGGAGGCGAAGCAACGCCAGCTGGAGATTTCTAGCTAACTTGAAGACATAACCTACCCTCATGAAAAACCTCTTCTACCTCCTACTAGCCTTAACCATTTCCTCTGCCTCCGCGCAGCAGGCTTCCACAGGTACTACCGCCGCTAAACATCCCGCTCCCATCAACTTTACCGCCGAGCAGGACCACCAACAGATGATGAAGCAGTTGGGCATCAAGGCGCTTCGGCCGGGGCCTAGTGGCGATGCGAAAGCGCCTAATGCGGCTAACTATGATGAAGCCAAGGCCAACCCCTACCCGAACCTGCCGGAACTGCTCACCCTCAAGAACGGCAAGAAGGTGACCACGCCCGCCATGTGGTGGAACCAGCGGCGGCCCGAGATAGTGGAGGAGTTTGAGCGGGAGGTTTTCGGCCGAATTCCGAAAAACGTGCCCAAAGTAACCTGGAAGACGCTGATCTCAGAGCGGGAGATGGTGGGCTGGATTCCGGTAAACGCGAAGCAATTGGTGGGGCAGGTAGATAACTCAGCTTACCCGCTGCTGGAGGTAAACATTAACATGACGGTGGTCACGCCCGCCAACGCCAAGGGTCCGGTGCCGGTGCTCATGATGTTCAGCCGCAGTGCGTTGCCCGCTCCGGCGCAGCCGCCCAAAGAAAACATGGAGAAAATCAACGCTGCGTTCAAGGAACTGCTGGTCAAACAAGACCCGTCGCTGAAAGCGATATTTGAGCAATACCCCGCCTATAACCCCATCACTGCCGCCACGCCTACGTTTGGTCCGCCGCCCGCCGGAGACCCACCCACCACGCAGCAATTACTGGCCGCTGGTTGGGGCTACGTCCTGATAGAACCCGGTAGCATCCAGGCCGATAACGGGGCGGGGCTGACCAAAGGCATCATCGGGCTAACGAACAAAGGCCAGACCCGGAAGCCCGATGATTGGGGTGCCTTGCGCGCCTGGGCCTGGGGTGCCTCCCGCGGGTTGGATTACCTGGAGACCGACCCCATGGTAGATGCCAAACGGGTGGGGATAGAAGGCGTCTCGCGGTTCGGGAAAGCGGCGCTGGTGGCACTGGCGTTTGACCAACGCTTTGCCGTGGGCCTGATTGGCTCTTCCGGCGAAGGCGGGGCCAAACTGCACCGGCGCAATTTCGGCGAAGCCGTGGAAAGCCTCACCAGCAGCGGCGAATACCACTGGATGGCCGGCAATTTCCTGAAGTACGGCGCTTCTGACGCTACCTTCGGCTCCAAAACCGCCAATGACATTCCGGTAGACGCGCACCAGCTCATCGCGCTCTGCGCCCCCCGTCCTACGTTCATCAGCTACGGCATTCCCGAGCAGGGCGATGCCAAATGGCTGGACCAGCAGGGCAGTTACATGGCTACCGTAGCCGCTGGTCCGGTTTTCAAATTGCTGGGTGCCCGCGACCTGGGTGTGGGGTATGACTACAAAACCGCGAAGATGCCGGGCGTGAACGTAAGCTTGCTGGACGGGGAACTGGCCTGGCGGCAGCACGACGGCGGCCACACCGATGCCCCCAACTTCAAGTTCTTTATTCCCTGGGCCAATAAAATGATAAAGCCAAAGACTTCTGGAGGTCAGGCAAGTAAGTAACGGTATAAGTTAAAACTTATAAACTGTCCTCCTCGTTTCGGGGCTGTTTTTAAGTAAACGACTCCGAAACAGAAGGAATTACTTCTGCTATTTTCCCTTTGGGTTTAGAGAGTTTTGCCGAGGTTGTCTTATCTTTAGAACCTGTTTTTGTTGGTACTTTCAGGTATGGCCTTTCTTAGAAAACAATTTCTGCTGCTTCGGTGCGTCACCGCGTTCGTCTTCTGTCTACTCCTTGTGGGCTGTGAAAAATCTGGGAAGAAGAAAAGCTTCTGGGGCGGCAAGGACGATGCGAGGGAGCAGATTGCGGTTCCCGCCTCGTTTACCCCAGACAGTATTCAGAAACTAACCCACCAGCTAGACTCCGTTTTCAATCATTTTCATAAAAGAAGGGGCTTTAACGGCACGGTGCTAGTAACTAAATATGACCAGGTCATCTACAAAGGCGCTTTCGGCCTCGCCGATTTCTACAAGAAAGATTCCCTTACCGTAGAGACTGCTTTTCAGCTGGCCTCGGTGTCTAAGCAGTTCACGGCCATGGCCATCATGATGCTGAAAGACGAGGGCAAACTCTCCTACGAGGACAGCGTGCAGCAGTACATCCCCAACTTTCCGTACCACGGCATCACCATCCGGCAGTTATTGACGCACCAGAGTGGCTTGTCTAACTACACTTATTTCAGTGACAAACTCTGGCCAGACCGCAACAAAAACCTCACGAACGAGGATGTGATTAACCTGATGGTGGCGCACCGTCCGCAGCCGTACTATCCGCCTAACACGCACTTTGATTACAGCAACACCGGCTACAGCCTTTTGGCCTCTATTGTGGAAAAGGTATCGGAAACGCCGTTTGCCACGTTCCTGCGCGAGCGCATTTTTGAGCCGCTGGAGATGAAACACACCTTTACCTACAGCCCAGACGTAGCCACCCTTACCGGCAAAATAGCCACCGGCCACACCCGCTTCCGGCAGAAACGCACCACCGATTACCTGGACACCGTGCTGGGCGACAAAGGCATTTACTCTACCGTAGAAGACCTCTACAAATGGGACCAGGCCCTGTACACCGAGAAGCTGGTGAGCAAAGAAACCCTGCACGAAGCGTTTACCGGGGCTATTCTCAAAAAGAAGAAAAACCAGGTGGAAGATTACGGGTTCGGCTGGCGCATACGTCCGCTGGACAATGGTGATACCGCTGTGTACCACGGTGGCCTGTGGCACGGCTTCTCATCCTATTTGTTGCGTAATCCCAAAGAGCACAGCGCGCTCATCATCCTCAGTAACCTACCCAATGGTAGCTTCAGTTATTTGCAGGAACTTCGGCAGTTCCTGTATCCGGCGCATGCAGATAGCGTTGCGCAAGACAAAGGGGGAGCCATTGCGGCACGCACCCAGCCCTAATTATTGTATCTGGAATGCGTGAAGGACAGGCCGAGGTCTGGCTTCCTACGCGTTTAATGCTTTCTTCACCGCCGGGGCTACTACGGTCCCTAGCAACTCAATAGCGTGCATCACCTGGGCATGCGGCATGGTACCTACGCTGATGTGCAGCAGGAAACGGGTATTCCCAAACAATTCATGTTCCCACAGAATTTTATCTATGACCTGCTGTGGACTGCCTACTAGCAAAGAACCCTCGGGACCGCGCATAAAATCATATTGCTCGCGGCTCATGCCAGACCAGCCACGTTCCCGTCCAATTTTGCCCATGAGATAAGCGTAAGGGCCATAAAACTCATTGGCGGCTTTCTGGGAATCATCCGCTATGTAGCCGTGAGAATTAATAGCAAGCTGTAGATTTTCTATATGGTTGCCAGACTGCAGGTAGGTTTTCTTGTAAAGTTCCGTGAACGGTACGAATCGCTCGGGCATGCCGCCAATGATAGCTAACGCCATAGGCAAACCATGTTGTGCGGCCCGTATGACAGACTCCGGGGTTCCGCCTACGGCTACCCAGATGGGCAGTTCTGCGTGGTGTGGTCTGGGGTACACGCCCAAGTTATCAATGGCTGCACGGTGCTTGCCAGACCAGGTTACCTTTTCGCTCTTGTTGAGTTCTATCAGTAACTCCAATTTCTCAGAGAACAGCTCATTGTAGTCATTCAAATCCTGCCCAAACAGTGGGAAAGATTCTATGAAGGAACCCCGGCCTGCCATGATTTCGGCCCGGCCTTCTGACAATAAATCTACGTGCGCGAAGTCCTGAAACACCCGCACGGGGTCATCGGAACTGAGCACCGTCACGGCACTGGAAAGTCTGATGTTCTTGGTTTTCACTGCCGCCGCGGCCAGTACCACCGCTGGCGAGGAGACGATGAAATCAGAGCGATGGTGTTCGCCAATAGAGAAGACATCTAGACCAACCTGATCAGCGAGCTCAATTTCTTCCATCAGGTTGCGCATGCGTACGTGGGGAGGAAGTACTTTCCCGGTGGCCGGGTCTGGGGTGTTCTCTACAAAGGTGGTGATGCCTATTTCCATAATCCAATATTAAACATCTGTTTAGAACGACAAAAGCACAAAGGGGTTGAATCAGGATTCGCAAAAGACTCTTTGCATCTTTCTGTTTTCCAGCTATCTTCAACAAACTACTTCTAAAACAGATTATGCTGGACATTGTCATAGAAGCCCGAAAAGCCTCACTGGCCCCCGGAATGGATGTGCGCCGGATTCTGCCTTTCCGTCAGCGGCGCATGGTAGGACCTTTCATCTTCATGGACCACGCGGGCCCAGTGGATGTGCAACCGCCTTTGGTCACCAACTTGGATGTCTTACCGCATCCACACATCGGGCTATCCACGGTCAGTTACCTGTTTGGCGGCTCAGTCATGCACCGCGATAGTCTGGGCGTGGAGCAGATTATCAGGCCTGGCGAAGTAAACTGGATGACGGCGGGTAGCGGCATTGCGCACTCAGAACGGTTTGAAGACCCGGCTGCTTTGGCCGGTGGAGATTTGGAGATGATTCAAACCTGGGTGGCTCTGCCCGAGAAAGACGAGGAAGCCGCCCCGGCCTTTGACAATTACAAACCTGAGCAGCTTCCCATCTATACCGATGCTGGTGTCTGGATGCGCCTGATTGCCGGTGATGCGTATGGTTTACGAAACAGCGTAAAAACACACTCTCCCCTTTTCTACCTTCACGTGGTACTAGATCAAGGAGCCCGTTTTGGCTTACCCAAAGAACATTCAGAACGGGGCCTGTACATTGCCAAAGGCAGCATAGAAGTTTCGGGGCGCACCTACACCGCGGGTCAGATGCTGGTATTCACGAAGGGCATAGATCCAATCCTGCTGGCCAAAGAACCTACCACGCTCATGCTGTTGGGCGGCGAGCCGCTGGGCGAGCGGTTTATCTGGTGGAACTTTGTCTCTAGCCGGAAAGAACGCATTGAGCAAGCCAAAGCTGATTGGAAAGAAGGCCGTATCCTGCTTCCGCCCACCGATAACCAGGAATTTGTTCCGCTGCCCGAAGACAAATCCCGTCCCGCCGGTAGTCCTTCGCCGCAGGCACTTTCGTAACTCACGTTCGGAACCTCTCCTCATAAGCAATTGCCTGTTACTTGTAGCCACCCCAGATCCAAAGCGATCAACACCCAATGGATTCAGTTCTAAAAACCAGGTGGAGACCAGAAACCACTTCTAAACGGGGCGATTCCGAAAAGCCAGACGAGTAGGTTTACATCAATCAGTTCAAGTTATGCCAAAGTACCTCATTGAACGGGAAGTTCCCGGCGCCGGTCAACTGACCGCCGATCAACTAAAAGGCATTTCACAGACTTCTTGTGGAGTGTTATCCAACATGGGTCCTCGGATCCAGTGGCAGCAAAGCTATGTAACCGGAGACAAGATTTACTGCGTGTACATTGCGCCCAACGAAGAAATGGTGCGGGAACACGCCCGGCAAGGGGGATTTCCGGCGAACTCAGTAAAGGAAATAGCCACCATCATTGACCCTACCACGGCTGAATAGCATTGGCTGCAGTACAGACCTCCACAGCACAGACCTCCACAGCGCATCGGCTAAACGGCATCTTGTAAGAACTAAAAAAGGACAGAGCCCAAGAGTTATTTCTTGGGCTCTGTCCTTTTCTGGCTTTTCACGTAGGTTTTACCAAAATGGCCTGAAAACAAGGAGACGCAAGCCTTCACCTGCGTCTCCATAAAAGCATTCTCTGAGCAGGCTTACAGCACCAGCGTAGCAATGGAGTGCGGCAGGCTCTTGGCATCGGCGGCTTTGCCGTTGATCCAGAGTTTGTAGTCCAGCGGTTTGTCTGTGGTGTTGAGCACGATCACAGCTACTTTTCCGTCTGGGTTCAGGAAGGCGGTGGTTTGCAGGGCATCGCGGTTAGACGAGCTGATGATGCGCTTGGCACCTGGCTTCACGAACTTGGAGAAGTGGCCCAGGTAGTAGTAGCTGTTGGTGTAGTACACCTTGCCGTTTCTTGTATCGGCGTGGATGGGCGCGAAGCAGAAGTTACCTACGTGGTTAGGGCCGCCTTTCTCGTCCAGCACCATGTTCCAGTCGGTCCAGGCCACGGTTCCGGCGTTGAAGTCGTTCACCATGGAGTAACCGTAGCGCTCACCCAGTGACCAGTCGCTGATGCGGTTGAAGTCGAATTTCTCAATGCAGCCTTCGGTGAAGATGAGGTTGGTCTCAGGAAATGTCTCTTTCACTTTGCGCAAGTTGTCAAACAGCATGTCGGAGCCGGTCCAGGTTTCGTACCAGTGGTAACCGATTCCCCACACGTATTTGGCGGCGTCCGGGTCGTTCAACACGGTGCTGGCACGTTGGTAAATGAGGTCACGGTTGTGGTCCCAGGCAATCAGCTTTTTGTCTTTCATGCCACTTTTGTGCAAAGTAGGCCCTAAATACTCCTTGATGAAATCGCGCTCCTCCTCACCGGTGAAGATACAGGACTCCCACGTTTGCTTGGCCATCGGCTCATTCTGCACGCTTAAGCCCCAGATTGGAATGCCCGCCTGCTCATAAGAGTTGATAAACTTGATGTAGTAGTTGGCCCAATTCTGACGATACTCCGGCAACAGTTTCCCACCGCGCAGCATGGTTTTGGTGTCCTTCATCCAGGCCGGAGGGCTCCAGGGACTTACATACATAGTGAGTTTTCCGCCTGCGGCGGCAATGGCCTGTTTGATGAACGGAATCCGGTACTGCTCATCGTGCTTCACACTGAAGGTCTTCAACTCTTTGTCGTTGTCCTCTACGTAGGTGTAGGAACCGCTGGAGAAGTCACTGCTGTGAATGGTGGTTCTGCCTAAGGTGTACCCGATGCCGTTGGTTGGGTCATAGTAGGCTTTCAGGATTTCCTGCTGCTTGTCCTTCGGCATTTTCGCGAAGGTCTCAGCCGTGGCATCCGTGATGGCGCCGCCAATTCCTACCATGGTCTGAAAGGTCTTGCTTGGGTCCACGAACACGCACACCTGCGTCTCCATGGGTTGCCCAAACTCCTGGAACCGCGCCGTTCCGGTCTGCGACAAACGGTGCTCGGTATCCTTAGCGGTAGTGTAGACCGTCACCGCACGGTTGCCTACCTCAAAATTATCGTTGCTGCTTTTGCTCTGGCCCGTTTTCATCTGGGAGCAGGAGACCGCGATTCCGGCGGCCAGCAAGGTAATAGAAACCAGAGAATGTATTTTCTTCATTTTTTAAAATGAGAGATTGAATGATTAAGAGATTGAATGAGTGGAGGGGTTTCGGCTACTAAGGTAAAACTGTTTTCGGCAAATTTTCCTTTAAACAACTTGAAAACAGAACCAAAACTAACCCCCTCCCACTCCTTCCCGAAATTACCAGACGTAAGTATCCAGTACTAAACCAATTTACCCACGTGCCAACTTACGTCAGTGGAAAACTATCCAAAGCACAATTTCATGACTCTGAACTTTTGAAATTTAGTTTTACTCCGGTAACAAGCAGATTTTAGAGCTGTTTTCTAGAAATCAGCCCTAAAACAAGTGGTACTTATCTTCCGGTTTTGCCTTTACCCAAGCCAATCTGCAAGCCTAAAGATGGCACAATGGTGATTCCCGAGAAATCTGCCTGTTCCTGTTTCAGGAGTTCGTAGGAGCCGTAGTTCTGATAGAACATGGAAAGAGCGGGCAAAAGGTAGATGCGCTTCGCCCCTATTTTAGCGTTCACGAACAAGCCGTAAGAAGGAAAACTCTGCGTTCTGGTAAGTCCTTCCAACTTTACTGCTTTGCCACCCACTTTCTCGTAGAGTTTGCCCGGCACCAATCCGTATTCCACAAAGGTGTGGTTATAGGCCACTCCAAAAGAGATGTTCCCGAATTCTTCGTCTGCGCCAAAGGACCTACTGAACACCAACGGCACCAGTATGTCTTTTCTTTTAGCGGTGAATTGCAGAACAGGCGAAAGCTTGTCCAGAAAAAGTCCGTTCAAAATATCGGAACTTTGCCCGGCATACTGCAACCCCACGCTGCCGTACCATCTTTCATTGGCGGCTCTGGAAGGCACCCCGGCCACCGGGCCCATAAACTGATACATGGCATCCAGTACGTGTACACCTGAGGCGTACTTGTACCCCACGTCTACCCGGGGCAGCACTCCGTAACGCACATAAAAATCAAAAGTAGGTCCGAACGGGTCCAGGGTATAGGCAATAGCGGCTTTGGTGGCAGACCGCACCAACCCGTCATAGTACACAGAGTCGCGGTTGGCCAGCGCCACAATAGCATCTTCGGCTACGTCTTTCAGCTGCCCAATGGGTTCTGTAGAAAGATTCCCTCCAAAGTTGGCTCCCACTTTGAACTCGCCGTGCGGCGTAACGCGGCCAGATTGAATCACCGACCGGGGGGCGGTACAACCAGCCAACAAAGCCAAGAGCACAACCACCGCTGATTGCCAGCAACCCCTAGAATTTAGAACTTTATGCATAACTGTTTTTAGAAACCAGAAAGAAAATACGGAAATGATTGGAAGCGGAAAAAGGGATTCAATCCCCTGAAGAGCTGGTATCTTCCCACCGCCAAGCCCACTCGCCAAAAGCATGCCAACCCTGAACAAAGTTAATCTGTTTTCTTTTAGCTACAAGATAATGGTTTGGCTGATGCCTTGGCTGTAGGGCTTTTTGTGTGGATGCATGGGCTGTATTGTTTCAACTTTTCCGGTAAGCGCTCACGGCCGCGAGGCTCCGCCTTCCGCCTTCGCGCTGTGATTTCTCCTCCCCTGCTTCGCTGACGCTCACTGGTGGTCGAACTCTAGGCGCTCAGACGAAAGGCTGGAAACGGATATGCGTATTTTTCTTTCTCGCTGGCGCGAGTCTCTGACTCGTGCCTACAGATGCCGGTTAGTCTCTGAAATCCTCGCTGCACTGCAGTAAAACCACGCATTGCTGATCTTCAACTATGGCGCAGATTTACTACCGCGCCTTTCTGAAATGCTACACTATCTTTATTTAGAGGCTTCTTTCCAAGAAACAGCCCCTAAACGCCCTCTATTTCTTGCTATCTTCACCATCACTTGGTTCCTCCGCAGCTCAATCTCCCATTAAACTCTGCTTTGGGTTCCCTAATTTTGTGCTTCTTCCTGTAGAACATGATAAAATCTTTTCAATTGAGAGCATTGCGGCGGAGCGTGCATGTAGCCATGTTGCTGGCTTTGGGCATTGCCATGCTGCTTTATACGGTTTGCCGACTGCTCTTTTACTTTTTTAACCGCGGCTTCTTTGCTGAGACGTCTTTCTCTGATCTGCTGTACCTCATGTGGGGCGGGCTCAAGTTTGACTTGTCGGCTGTTATCTACACCAACTTATTGTTCCTGGTCCTCATGCTGCTACCTTTCCGGTTTAGGCATCATCCGGTGTACCAAAAGGTGGTGAAATGGGTGTTTCTGGTCTTCAACGGCTTAGGGCTGGCGCTGAACTGCATTGACTTTATTTACTACCGCTTTACATTGCGCCGCACCACCGGCAGTGTGGTCAAAGAATTTGCGAATGAGAACTGGGGTACTTTCGCCTCCAGTTTCTTGGTCGATTTCTGGTACATCACCCTGATCTGGGTAGGCTTAGTGGCCCTGATGGCCTGGCTGTACAATCGCATCAAACTAGAGAAAGCGCCTACTTACAACCCGTGGTTTTACTATCCGTGGCACACCGTAGTGCTGGTGCTCACCATTGGGCTGAGCATTGCGGCCATGCGCGGCGGTTTCCGGCATAGCACGCGGCCCATCACGCTCAGCAATGCCGGGGAGTACGTGGAGCGGCCGCAGGAAATGTACATCGTGCTCAACACGCCCTTTTCCATCATCAGAACCATCAACAAAACCAGCTACCAGAAGGTGGCGTATTTCCCCGAGGAGCAGTTGGCGCAGGTGTACAGTCCTATCCATCAGCCTCTAGATTCTACCAGATTCCAGAAGAAGAACGTGGTGGTGATTGTACTGGAGAGCTTCGGGAAAGAGGCGGTGGGCGGCTACAACAAACACCTGGAGAACGGCACCTATACGGGTTTCACGCCGTTCCTGGATTCGCTCATGGGGCAGAGCAAAGTGTACTGGAACTCGTTCGCCAATGGCCGCAAGTCTATTGACGCGCTGCCCAGCGTGCTCACCAGCATCCCTAGTATTCAGGAGCCGTTTGTTTTGACGCAGTACGTGAGCAACAACCTGCCCAGTTTGCCGCGCACTTTACGGTCTAAAGGTTATCACACCTCCTTCTTCCACGGCGCGCCCAACGGCTCTATGGGCTTTGATGCGTTCATGAACCTGATTGGCATAGAGCAGTACTACGGCTTGACCGAGTATGGCAAGCCCGAAGACTTCGACGGCATGTGGGGCATTTGGGACGAGGAGTTCCTGCAGTTCATGGCCGGCAAGCTGAACACGTTTCAGGAGCCGTTCATGAGCGCGGTCTTCACCACGTCTTCGCACCACCCTTACAAAGTGCCGGAGCGCTATAAAGGTAAATTCAAGAAAGGTCCATTTGAGATTTTTGAGTGCATTGGGTACTCAGACATGGCTTTGCGAAAGTTTTTCCAGAAAGCCAGCCAGGCCCCCTGGTTCAAGAACACGCTCTTCGTGATCACCGCTGACCATTCGGCTACCCACACCTTCTATCCCGAGTACCAGACCGCTTGGGGTAACTTCGCGGTACCTATCCTCTTCTACGCCCCCGGCGATTCTACCTTTAGAGGCGTGGAGCAAGACCGAGTGGTGCAGCAATTAGACATCATGCCTACCGTGCTGGGTTACCTAGGCTATGACCAGCCATACTTCTCCTTCGGGAAGAACATGCTAAATTCGCGGGAAGGCAACTTCGCTATCAGCTATCAGGGTGGTTACCAATGGACCGAGGGCGATTACTTTCTGCAGTTTGACGGCACCAACACGCTGGGCTTGTTCAACTACAAAGAAGACAAGTTTTTGAAGAAAAACCTGAAAGACGAACTGCCCCAAGTTCGCATTGCTTTGGAGAACAAATTGAAGGCCTTCATTCAGCAATACAACAACCGAATGCTGGAGAACAAACTACAGGTTTTCGCACCATAAGTCTGCTGATTATTATTTTCCTATTTTCTCCAAAACACTCGAGAAACACTTAAGTCAAACGATCATCTACCCTTCTCCGAGCAGCCGATGTTAAAATTGGCTGCTCGCTTTTTTTAGCAACATTCCCCATTTTTCCGTAGAGTAGAAACACAAACCCACCTACTACTGCTATGAAAAAGAAAACCACTTTGCTACCTAGCCGCTCTTTCTGGAGAACTGGACTCTTTGCTACCGTTACTAGCCTGTTTCTACTAGGTGCCTGCGAGGCCAAAAAGCCTGCCGACCAGGAAGCAAAAGACCGCGATGATGCCACTACTGATATCACCGAGGACGCAGACCCAGACAGCACCGTAGAATCTCCAGCTACTACCGGTTATATAGCTCCTCCGGTGGGACCAAATCTGGTTTAAGCCCGGAAACTAGGTAACCTCAAGAACACTACAAAAGTAGAGCATTGCACAGCTTTTGGCAGGAGCCTAAATCTGCTTTTAGAGCTGGTTAGAGCCTGTTTTACCGGAAAAGGCTACAAACGCAGGCACCTTTTTACTCATGCAAAAGCCTCCAGTTCTCAGGGCTTTCTGAAACTATATTCATACAATAGTTGTATATACAATAGAGCAACGTACATTTGCCCAACCAACGGCTATAAGCCCATGAAATTAGAGGACGAATTGAAGCAGAAGACATTTGGCAGCCCTTATCGCCGCATGGTGGTGAACGTCATGTTCACGGGCAATTGGCTGCAAAAAGAGTTTTCCTGCCAGTTGAAGAAGTATGGGATATCGTTGCAGCAGAATAACGTGTTAGGCATTTTACGCGGACAGTATCCTAACCCGGCCACGTTAGGCTTGATTCAGGAGCGCATGCTGGACCGCGATTCCAACGCTACCCGTCTGGTAGACAAACTACTGGAGAAAGGCTTGGTGACCCGTTGCCAGTGCGCTGATAATCGCCGCAAGGTAGACATTGTGATTACCGAAAAAGGCCTGGAGCTGCTGAAACAAACCGACTCCATCATGCAGAACCTGGAGGAGAAATACAGCCAGATTAGCGAAGAGGAAGCCATTAAAATTGGCGAGCTGATGGACAAACTAAGAGAGCGAGAAGGCTAATATATTTTTTACCCATATAGTTGTATATACAACTTATGTTTTAACAACAAAATAAAAAGATGATTCAGATAGAAAATCAACCGCTGTTACAACCTTACCAGAAAGGTGCTTTGCAACTGAACAACCGTTTAGTGATGGCCCCAATGACACGTAGCCGGTCTAACAACCCAGAGAACGTTCCTACTGAGCTGAACGCTGAGTACTACGCCCAACGCGCCAGTGCCGGTTTAATCATTTCAGAAGGTACGCCGGTAAGCCCGCAGGGCGTGGGGTACATCAACATCCCGGGCATTTACTCTGCCGCACAGGTAGAAGGCTGGAAACTGGTGACCAATGCCGTGCACGAGAAAGGCGGTAAAATCTACGCGCAGTTGTGGCACGTGGGCCGTATGTCGCACCCAGATTTCCACAACGGTGCCTTACCAGTAGCACCATCGGCTATCAACCCGAATGACCAGGCATTTACCGAAGAAGGTTTCAAACCAACCGTAACGCCAAGAGCTTTGGAAACCGAAGAAATCAAAGGCATTGTAGAAGACTTCAAGAAAGCCGCTGCCAACGCGGTAGAAGCTGGTTTTGACGGAGTGGAAATTCACTCTTCTAACGGCTACCTGTTCCACCAGTTCTTCAGCCGCTGCTCAAACCAGCGCACCGATGAATACGGCGGAACCATCGAGAACCGCGCCCGCTTCTTCTTTGAGGTGCTGGATGCCGTGAAAGAAGTGATTGACCTGAGCCGCGTGGGTGTTCGTCTGAACCCCTCCATGCACGAGCAGTTCGGCATCACGGTAGACGAGGAAACCGCTCCTACGTTTGAGTACATCGTGCAGCGTTTGAACGACTATAACCTGGCGTATCTGCACCTAACCGAGGCTTCTCCAAAAGTAGCCGAGTTGCCTTACGCCATCAAGGAAATTGCGAAGCACTTCCGTCCATTATACAACGGCACGCTCATCATCAACGGCGGCTTCACGCAGGAAACCGGAAACAAAGTGTTAGAAGACGGCCTTGCCGATTTGGTGGCCTATGGCAGACCTTTCATCGCGAACCCAGACCTGGTAGAACGTTTCACGGACCAAGCTGAGCTGAACGCCCCAGACTACAACACGTTCTACAGCAACACCGGCGAAGTAGGCTACACCGACTACCCTACCCTGGCCGAGGTTTCTGCTACTTAACTATCAGGAATACACAACTGCATATATAGAAAAGGGCCGCGCGTAATGTGCGGCTTTTTTCATTTCAGGGGGTGTTTTGCAGAAATAAGGCTAGAAACAGAACCACCTCTAAGCAGCTTAGCTTTCTATGGCGCGGAAGTTACTTCCGTGACTTTCTAATCCGTATGCAAAAGTCACGGAAGTAACTTCCGCGCCATAGAGAGTTTTCCCGTTTTCAGTCTCTTTCCAGCAAACCAAGCCCAAACAGGACCTCCACCAAACTGCTTAGCATCCAACACTATTTTGCGGCAAATTCCTTAGCATAGAGTACCTTTGTTCTCTGCTTGACGTGTGAAAGAGGTCCTGATGAAAGCTGCTTCCCCATCCTTTGCCCTGGTGCATTTATTTGCGACCGGCTCCTATGGTTCCAAACATGGGTTGCTGCAGGTAGGGGTGTTGTCTTTGCAGAAAGGAAATACGGTGCTGAAGGAGTGGTTTGTCAACCCAGAGGTGGAGTTTGGCCGAAGCGTTCAGAAACAGTCCAAAATCAGCAAAGAGCAGGCAAAAAGCGCTCCTCTCTGGCAAGAATTGAAAGCTGAGGTTCAGGAATACCTGAGCTCTTTCACCCACGTGTTCTTCTTCCAGGAAAGGCATGAGCAAACCTGGCTGAAGCACTACATCTTAGCGGGCATGTCCTCGCCACCAGTCTGCGCCGATTTGGCCGTGCTTTCCTCGTTCTTCCTGCCGCACCTGAACCTCATGGAGATGGGCGATGTGGTGGCGCTTTCCAGTGCCGCCCAGAAAAAGCCTGCTTCCCAACCCATGCACGTCGCTTTGGCGGCTTTGCACACCCAGCTCTTCAAACTGCTGGAAGTGCTATTACAAAAAATACCCAGCACCCCGGAAGACGAACCCGGTGAGCCTTCCCTGTTCCTTCAACTCCTGCGTCAGGTACTGGACTTAGGCACCGTGTACATGGGTAGCGCGTGGCGCACCCTACAGGCCGCCGCCGAAAACATTGAAACCCTGGAGCCGTTGGATTTGCACTGGCTCACACCGCCTGCCACTACAGAGGTGCCAGTCTTGCCGTTTCATCTCCGCACGTTGCTGACTTCCTGGCTTCCCACCGTCACCGATGCCACCGTGGTAAAGCCAAGGGTAGACATTGCCCAACCATCTGACCAACTCGTCCATGATGCCCTGCACGCCTGGTACAAGAAACATGGCCTGCCGGAGCGCTATGCGCAGATGCAGTATGCCCATTTCTGCAACAAAGCCTTAACCGACAAAGGCACCTTTGTGGCCGAAGCTGGAACAGGCACTGGTAAAACCATGGGCTACCTCATGGCCGCCGCCGAACTGCTCCGCCTCAATCCCGGCCGCAAAGTAGTGGTGGCTACCGCTACCAAAAACCTGCAGGAACAGGTCATGCAAGGCGAGATTCCGCGGCTTCGGTTTAAAGGAGGATTGCATTCCCATTTGCGACCCGCTATTGTGAAGGGCAAGAACAACTATGTCTGTGTCTCTGCCTTGTTGGATTTGTATGACGAGCTGGTGGTGCAGGAAAAAGGCACCATTAGGGAAGGGCTGAGTTGGCTGTACCTGGTGCTGCGCGTGCACCATACCCAAGGCGAAGTAGAGGAAATTCCACATAACATCAGGGCTATCTTACCAGACACGTACCGCCTGCTCATGGAAGCCAATGCGCAGGAAGTCTGCGTGCCCAAACTTTGCCTGGAACCCGCCAAGTGCACGTACGCCCGCCACATGGAGCTGGCCTACGCTGCCGATATTATTGTTACGAATCACCACAAGTTGCTGCAGTTACCGCCGAAGCTCACGGATTTGATCAAGCACTGCATCATTGACGAGGCCGACCAGTTTCCGGACTTCGCCCGGAGTGCCCTGAGCATGAACTTCAGTCTGGGAGTAGTGGAAGCCCGGTTGCTGCGTCCACTGTTAGGTAAAGACTACCGGAAAGGCTTCTTGGACATTGTAGCGGACAAGGTGGCCCACAACGTGGAATCTGAAACCGCCTTGCTGGTACTGGACGAGATTGACTCTATCCACCGCGATTGCGCCACTATTAGAACTTGTGGCGAGTTGATTCAGGCCTTGCCTATTCAAGGAGAACAGCGGTGGCAGGAAGAAGTGGCGTTGGTTGAAAATGGCCGTTGGACCAAAAGAGAGTTCAGCGCGGATATTGAGCAAGCCCTTAAAGAGTTGTTGACCGCCATCCAGTTTGTAGCTGGCAAGATTGATCGAATTCTCAAGCTCCTGAAAAAGCCTGAGGATAAGACCTTCAGCCGCCTGGAAACCTACAAAGAAAAAGCCGCCGAGTTTGCCGATTCACTCATGAAAATCACCAGCGATTTCCCGGCGCGCAAGTGGATTCATGTATTGGAAAAGAACGGCCATAACTGGTCGGTGAGCAAGATGCCGTACTACCTGCAGGATGAGATGGAGAAGCTGCAGAACGTCTATCCTAGCCTGCTGTTCACCTCGGCCACGCTGTACGTGGGCGGCAACACGCAGTACTTCCGGAACCAACTGGGCCGCCAAGAGCCGTTTGCTCAGGAAGTCCGCTACTTGTCGCCGTTCAACTATGAGCAGCAGGAGAAGGTCCACGCCGTGGTGCCTGCGTTTATTCCCTGCTATGAACACAAGATGGCGCAAGACCAGAAACAGGCCTGGTTACAGACCTCCATGGAAACGCTGCTCAAATGCATCGTGGCCCTGAACGGCAGAACCCTGGTACTCTTCACCAGCCGCCGGGACATGGAAGATGCCTACCGGTGGCTGCACCCGCGCCTGCCCGCCTATGACATAGAACTGCTCAAACAGGAAGGCACCAGTTTGTGGGAAATCAGGCGGTTCCGGCAGGAAGAGCATTCGGTGCTGCTGGGCTTGGACCGCATGTGGTCGGGCGTGGATTTCCCGGGCGTGACGCTCTCGCAGGTGATTGTTTTCCGGTTGCCAAACCCCTCATTGGGTAATCCACTGGTGGCACACCGTCGCGAGGTAGAGGGTGGTTATTTCTGGAGCAAGTTCTATTATCCGGCCAGTCAGCACAAACTGAGACAAGGCTTTGGCCGTTTGGTGCGGCGCGAAAAAGACAAAGGTGCGTTCGTGATTCTGGACTCACGGGTACATCACACTGCCCGCATGCAGCACTTGAAAGATGAGCTGCCGGTAGACATCACACCTTTCCATGCCGGGGAGGAAATGGAAAACTGGCTTTTGAAGACGCTCTTACCAAAGTTAGAATTAGCCTCTGAGTGGGAGCGTCGGGGAGTTTCGTTCTCGCAATCTTAACCGTTTTAGGCCTGCTTTCCGGAAACGAGCACCTAAACCGAATCGGAATCCCTGTAAATAGTGTCTTTGTTTTCCTTTGTCCTCCTGAAAGGATCTTGGTAGCGAACGGTAACAGCCGCTGGGCAAAAGCTTTTCTAGCCCGCCTACAAGATCCTTTCAGGAGGACACTATGTATTTACTCCGTGCCTTTTCTTGTAGCTAAGCCACACTCACCTACTAAGTCGCGGATTTATTTTCATAACGATTCTCACAGGTTCTTTTAGAGAATTTCCTGCCCAACCTTTCGTCAATTAAGATTATTCTAAGGAATTCGCCTCTTGCCTCAACTTTTCTCTACAGTTCTAAACTTTCTGCCTTAACTTTGGGCAATTTATACATACCGCTTTACTAATGCCGAAAGATAATTCCATTAAGTCAGTCTTAATCATTGGTTCCGGTCCCATCGTTATTGGGCAAGCCTGCGAATTCGACTACTCTGGCTCCCAAGCCGCCCGCTCCCTGCGCGAGGAGGGGATTGAGGTAACCCTCATCAACTCAAATCCCGCCACCATCATGACCGACTCTATCACCGCGGACAACGTGTACCTGAAGCCGCTGGAGAAGAAGTCTATCATTGAGATTCTGGAGAAGCACCAAATTGACGCCGTACTGCCTACCATGGGCGGACAAACTGCGTTGAACCTGGCGATTGACTGCGAGAAAGCTGGTATTTGGAAAAAATACGGCGTGAAGATCATTGGCGTAGACATCAAAGCCATTGAGACCACCGAAGACCGCGAGAAATTCCGCCTCTTAATGATTGAATTAGGCGTAGGTGTCTGCAAAGGATCTACGGCTACCTCGTTCCTGGAGGGAAAAGAAATTGCCCAGGAAATCGGCTTCCCGTTAGTTATTCGTCCGTCGTTCACCTTGGGTGGAACCGGTGGTGGTTTCGTAAACACCCCTGAAGAATTTGATGCCGCTCTTACCCGCGGTTTGCACGCCAGTCCTACCCACGAGGTACTGGTGGAGCAAAGCATCATGGGTTGGAAAGAGTACGAGTTGGAGCTGTTGCGCGATAACATCGGCAACGTGATCATCATCTGCTCTATTGAGAACTTTGACCCAATGGGTATCCACACCGGAGACTCTATCACGGTAGCACCGGCCATGACGCTGCCAGACACCATCTACCAACAGATGCGTGACTTGGCTATCAAAATGATGGCGGGTATCGGGCAGTTTGCCGGAGGCTGTAACGTGCAGTTCTCGGTGAACCCCGAGGATGACAGCATCATTGCCATCGAGATTAACCCGCGTGTGAGCCGCTCTTCGGCGCTGGCTTCCAAAGCCACCGGGTACCCAATTGCCAAAGTAGCCGCTAAATTGGCGATTGGCTATAACTTAGATGAACTTAAAAACTCTATTACCAAGACCACGTCGGCGTTCTTTGAGCCTGCGCTGGACTATGTGATTGTGAAAATACCGCGCTGGAACTTTGACAAGTTCAAAGGCGCGAACAAGAAACTTGGTCTGCAGATGAAGTCTGTGGGCGAGGTAATGGGCATCGGGCGTACCTTCCAGGAGGCCCTTCAGAAAGCTTGCCAAAGCTTAGAAATCAAACGCAACGGCTTGGGCGCCGATGGCAAAGAGAAAACCAACTACGACCAGTTGATGGACAGCCTGGCCAACCCAAGTTGGGACCGCCTGTTCACCATCAAAGACGCTATGAAATTCGGCGTAGCCACCAGCACCATCCAGAAAGTAACCAAAATTGACCCTTGGTTCCTGCAACAGATTGAGGAGCTGGAGCTGACTGAGCGTGAGATCCTGAAATACACCCTAGACTCTATTCCGGTTGACTTGATGCGCAGCGCCAAAGTGAAAGGCTTTGCGGACCGTCAGTTAGCGTACCTGTTGCGTTGCAAAGAAAGCGAAGTGCACGAGAAGCGCACGAGCATGGGCATCAAGCGTGTGTTCAAGATGGTAGACACTTGCGCCGCTGAGTTTGAGGCCGTAACGCCTTACTACTACTCTACCTTTGACGGGGAGAACGAAAGTGTTGTCACCGACCGCAAGAAAGTAGTGGTGTTGGGTTCCGGTCCTAACCGCATTGGGCAAGGCATTGAGTTTGACTACTCCTGCGTGCACGGTGTACTGGCTGCTAGCGAGTGTGGCTACGAGACCATCATGATTAACTGTAATCCTGAGACCGTTTCTACAGACTCTGACATTTCAGACAAGCTGTACTTTGAGCCAGTATTCTGGGAGCACATCTATGACATCATTTTGCACGAGAAACCGGAAGGCGTAATTGTGCAGTTGGGTGGACAAACGGCCCTAAAACTGGCTGAGAAACTGACCCGCTACGGCATCAAGATCATGGGAACCACCTATGAGAGCCTTGACTTAGCCGAAGACCGTGGCGCGTTCTCTACCCTCCTCAAAGAGAACGATATCCCTTACCCGCCGTTCGCGAGCGTGACTTCTGCCGAGGAAGCCTTGGATGTGTGCAAAGACCTGAAGTTCCCGCTGTTGGTGCGTCCTAGCTACGTATTGGGTGGCCAGAACATGAAGATTGTGATCAACGAGAAGGAACTGGAGGCGCAGGTGCTGGATATCCTAAAGGATAGCCCCGGCAACCACGTGCTCCTGGATCATTTCTTGGACCGTGCCATTGAAGCTGAAGCCGATGCTATCTGCGACGGCGAGAACGTGCACATCATCGGGATCATGGAGCACATTGAGCCGGCCGGTATCCACTCCGGTGACTCCTATGCGGTGTTGCCTCCCTTTGACCTGAGCGAGAATGTGATGAACCAGATTGAGACCTACACCAAGAAGATCGCCTTGGCGCTGAACACGGTAGGTTTGATCAACATCCAGTTTGCTATCAAGAACGAGATTGTCTACATCATTGAAGCGAACCCACGCGCCAGCCGCACCGTGCCGTTCATTGCCAAGGCTTACCAGGAGCCGTATGTGAACTACGCCACCAAGGTGATGCTGGGCGAGAAAAAGGTAATCGATTTCACCTTCAACCCGGTGCAGAAAGGCTACGCCATTAAAGTACCGGTGTTCTCGCACAACAAGTTCCCGGAAGTGAACAAGGAGCTAGGACCAGAAATGAAGTCAACCGGCGAAGCTATCTACTTTATTGATAACCTGGAAGACGAGTACTTCACCAAAATTTACGGAGAGCGGAATTTGTACCTGAGTATGTAATTCTAGTAGCACGTACTGCGTATCACGTAGCGCGATGATAGACAAAGAAAGGCTGCCCTGATTGGGGCAGCCTTTTTGCGTTTCGGGGCTATTTTCTTAAAAACTGGCCAGATACAGAATCTCTCTGCCACAAGTTTGAGCGTAGCGGTAACTTGTGGCTAGGCTTGGTGCCAGTTTTCAACTGGCGAGGCATCGGTTTGCATCTTCGATAGAGCAAATTTCCCGCTTCGTCAATTGAAAACTGGCTGTCATTTCCACTCCAAGTTACCGCTGCGCTCAACCTTGAAGTAGAGCTTTTAACAGTCTTAGCTGCCTGTTGGCCAATTCGATAGCTTAACGCATGCTGGCACGAAGGAAAGGCTTGTGCTTTTCGGCTGCTTTGTGAAAAACAGACACGAAACGGTTTTCAGGGATAATTTTTGATGATAATCTATTAATAGCGTTGAATTTGCCCGGCTTTTAACCTTGTCAGATACTCTTTGGAAGCGGCCATTACTTTAGGCGACAGCAAAAGGGCGCACGTCATAGTAGGGATAGCCATTAAGGCAAAAGCAGTATCTATCAGGTTGATGACAGAGGTAATGGTGACCACGGCCCCGATGATGATGGTAAGAATATAGAAGTAGTCATACATGCGGCGGTACTTGAACCCGAACAGGTAGGTGAAGCACTTGGAACCGTAGTAGCAGTACGAGAACAAAGAGGTGAAAGCGAAGATGAATACGCAGAGCACCAGCAGGTATTTGCCTATTGTTGGCATGGCAGCCCCAAACGCTTGCGCCGTCATAGATACCCCGTTCCCGGAATTGGTTTCCCATACGCCCGTCACCAGAATGGCCAAGCCCGTCATGGTGCAGACCACAATGGTATCAATGAACGGTTCCCACATGGCTACCAAACCTTCGCGCACTGGTTCATTGTTCTGTGATTGCCCGTGCATCATGGCAGCGGTACCAATGCCGGCTTCGTTAGAGAATGACGCCCGGCGGGCACCCATGATAATCACTTGCATCACGGCTCCGCCCATCACGGCATTACCGGTGAAGGCATCCTCGAAAATAAGCGCGAACATACTTGGTACGGCAGAGATGTTGGAGAAAATGATGTACAGCACCGAACCGGTGTAGAGCACTACCATGAGCGGCACCAATTTGGTAGCTACGGCGGCAATACGTTTCAGACCACCGAACAAGATAATAGATACCAACAGCGCCATGCCCATACCCATGAACAGGTTAGAAATGAACGTATCTTCGCCTACTACGCCGCTTGGTTTTAGGACTACATCGGTGATGATCTGGGTGAGTTGGTTAGCCTGGAAAAGCGGCAATGTGCCGAACAGACCGGCAAAAGCGAATAGTATGGACAAAGGCTTCCATTTCTTGCCTAGCCCCTCAGTGACCATGTACATGGGTCCGCCTTCTACGGCACCCTGTTCGTTGCGACCACGGTACATGATGGAAAGCGTACAGGTGAAGAATTTGGTGGCCATGCCTACAAAGGCACTCACCCACATCCAGAACAGCACGCCAGGTCCGCCCATGGCAATGCCTACGGCTACCCCGCTGATGTTGCCCATGCCAATGGTGGAGGCCAAGGCACTGGCCATCGCCTGAAACGGCGTGATTTGCCCGGCGGCGTTGGGGTCCTGATATTTACCTTGCAGGATGCTGATGGAGTGCCCCATCATCCGGAACGGAATTAGGCGGCAGTAGAGCATCAGGAACAAGCCACCACCCATCAATAATATCAATAAAGGCATGCCCCAGGCCAAACTACTGGCCTCGGCAAGAAAAGATTCTATTTTTTCCACTACGTTTTAATAAGGTAAACACACCTGCTTCTGTAAAGCAGGGCGCAAAAGTAAGGGCCGTTGCTGACTTATTTTCACAAAACCAGCGTAAAAGCATGAAACTCTATAGATCAAGTAGAGAAAAGCGACTTTTTCTGGACCGGACCTGATCTCAATTAAAAACTTAGGACAGGAAACGAGCCTTCAAGGCCGGCGTAGGAAGCATGCAGCTTTCCTGTTGCCCGAACCAGCGGTACCGGTTCCGGGAAACAAAATCATACAAGGGATCCAGCAAAAATTTCGGGACTATCCCAAACATGTATAGCCAGGACCACCTTCCGCTCAAGTGCCGCACAATGCGCAGGGCAGCAGTAGACCGTGTGTAGATTCTCCCGTTCTCTACTAGCAAGACACTTTTGAATTGCTCTGTGGGTAAGCCATGGCTTCTAAGCACCTCCTGTCCTAGTTCAGACTGCAGGGAGGCAAATCTGAAGTATTCTTTTGGATCATTCTTGATCACAAACTGTACAAATCCGTTACAAAGATTGCAGACACCATCAAATAAAATGGTGGGCGAAGAAGGAAGCATGAGCATTGAGGCAGTGTATAATTAGCAGTATTTATACGTAATAAAGAGAAAAATGGGCATTTTCTACGGATCTGTATAAATAATTTTTGATGAAAGATGGCACCTTTCTAAGAAGCGTGCGTAAAACGATGAACTTGTA
The DNA here is from genome assembly GCF_054956755.1 of Rufibacter sp. JT3400010. Lineage (NCBI taxonomy): Bacteria > Pseudomonadati > Bacteroidota > Cytophagia > Cytophagales > Hymenobacteraceae > Rufibacter > Rufibacter sp. JT3400010. Next base: position 382,007 of record NZ_JBUDXA010000003.1, read on the forward strand.
AAAGAAAACCATTTATAAACATTCATTAACCTGTCAAAACTATGAAAAAGACATTTGTAAACATGTTCGCAGTCGCAGCAATGACAGCGGCCGCTGCGCTAACGTCGTGCTCTGGTGCTTCTGAGACCACCACAGACACTACTTCTACTGATATGAGTACTGAAAGTGGCACTACCACTGGAACCACTTCTGGCACTACCGGAAGCACTGGTACTACTTATGGCACCACAGGTACTACTACCGGAACTACCACTGGTACCACTACCGGCACCACCACAGGTACAACTGGAACTACCACTGGTACAACCGGAACTACTGGCACCACAGGTACTACAACCGGCACTACGGGAACTACGGGAACTACCGGCACAACTGGAACTACCACTGGCACCACAACTGGAACTACTACCGGCACTACCGGAACCACTGGTAGCACAACCGGCACTACTACTGGCAGCACTACCAGCCGCTAGTACAATTGTTTACACGTTCTTAGAAACGTTGCTATATTGCAGAGAAGGCAAGGCCCCGTGGTTTTGCCTTTTCTGTTTTCCTCTCTTCACCCTTCATCTCTATGCATCTACTTAGACAGTATCTGCATCGCGTATTCTACTCAGATACCCGGGCACTCTCCTTTATGCGGATATGGGTAGCCTGTGTATTGTTACTGGACATTGGCATCAGGGCGTCTGACATGGAGGCGCATTATTCCAACATGGGCGTTCTGCCCTTGCATGTGCTGCACGCCAATGCCTGGAACCAGTATTTCTTTTCTTTGCACGCGCTTAGCGGCCTCTGGCAGTTTCAACTCATTCTCTTTGCCATTGCGGCCGTTGCCGCCATTTGCCTGCTGCTGGGTTATCATACCCGCTGGGCTACCGCCATCTCCTGGATTCTGCTGGTTTCATTGCACAACCGCAATCCGCTGATTACCCAATCGGGCGACAGCCTGCTCCGGATGCTGCTTTTCTGGGGCATGTTCCTCCCCTGGCACCGGCACTACTCGGTAGATGCCCGCCGTTCCCTTCGCTCCGAAACCTCGCCTCACTACCTTAGCATGGCCACGGCGGCTTACCTGCTGCAGGTAGCCTGGATCTACGTGTTCACCGCCTTGCTGAAAAGCGGCCCCGACTGGACTACGGATGGCACCGCTCTGTACTACGCCCTCAGCATAGACCAAATCCTGATGCCCGGCGGGCGAGTCCTTTACCAGTTTCCGCTGCTCATGAAGCAACTCACCCACGCCACGTACTTTCTGGAGCTGTGGCTACCGTTTGTGCTGCTGATTCCCTGGCGTACTACATGGTTCCGGATGCTGTTCATTGTGGCTATCATAAGCCTGCACATAGGCATCAGTCTGTCTTTGTTTGTAGGGCTGTTTTACCTCATCAGTATCTCGGCGGTAATTGGGTTGCTGCCTACTCCGGTTATGGATACCGTAGACCGCTACCTGCGGGCAGGGTACACCAAGATCCGGAAACGTTGGGCCAGATTTGGGAAGGGCATGCGCTCTCCGGTGGAAGTACAGATGCACGTAAAATGGAATTCGCCCCGTTGGGCGAAGGATTTTCCGCTTTCTTACGTGAGGGAGGGCGTGGTATTGGTGGCCTTGGTGTTGGCTTTCTGGTGGAACCTGAGCACACTGGGCAAGCCTTACTTCCAGGTACCGTCTAATTTCCATTGGGCAACCCTGGTGCCCAGGCTGGACCAGAACTGGAGCATGTTTGCGCCCAATGTCTTTAAAGATGATGGTTGGTATGTGCTGGAAGGCATCACCAACAGCAACCATAAGGTAGATTTAAACCAGCAAGGCAAAGAACCTGACACGGTCAAACCGGCCTCGGTGGTGAGTCTCTTCAAAAATGACCGCTGGCGTAAATACTCAGAGAATTACCTGTTCGTGCCCAATGAATACATGCGGCCTTACTACTGTTTCTACCTGCTGCGCCGCTGGAACGAAGACCACCCCAAAGCGGAACAGATCAAGGAATTATCTGTGGTGTACATGAAGGAATTCACCCTGCCTAATTACAAAACTGCGCCAATTAAACGCGAAGTCCTTTGCCATTGCATGCCGTAACACCGTTTTCGGCTTGTTTTCGTAAAAGCTGCTATGTTTCACCTCAACCAGAAAGGAGATTCTATGCCCCAGGGAGACAAATCTGCCTACACAGACAAACAGAAACGCCAGGCCGAACACATAGAGGAAAGTTACGAGAAACGTGGCGTTAGTGAAGAAGAAGCCGAAAAACGCGCCTGGGCCACGGTGAACAAGCAAGACGGCGGCAAGAAAAGCGGCTCGGGTAAGAAACATTGATTTCTCAGAATACAGTGACTCAAAAGCCATTTAGGGGCTACTTTCTTGAAAGTAGCCCCTAAATGGCTTTTGAGTCACTGTATTATTTGTCCCAACTACTCTGGTTTGAATTCCAGAATATCGCCGGGTTGGCAATCTAATACTTGACAGATAGCTTCTAAGGTAGAAAAGCGGACAGCTTTGGCCTTACCGGTTTTGAGCACAGATAAGTTCGCATTGGTAATACCTACCCGTTCTGACAGTTCATTTAAAGACATTTTACGGCGGGCCATCATCACGTCTACATTCACAATAATCGGCATGAAGGGCGGCTAAATAGTGAGTTGATCTTGCTCAAACAGTTTATTGCCTTCTTTGAAGATTTCGGCTAAAAGAAAGGCTACCAGCATGAACATCAATGGCTCCAATTCCATAGAAAAGGAAATATGGGTGTTGTTATTAGCACTAATAAAATTAAACCACTGCACCAAAGACAAGCCAAAACACATAAACCCGATTTTTCTGAATGATCGGGTATTATTGGCACGAAAGGTTTCTAACTGCCGAACTGACCGTATCACCTTTGAAACCTCTAATGTAATGAGAAACAGCAGGAGCAAAAGGGCTAACTTCTGTGCATAGAGATAATAAAGCGAGCTTCTTTGCACTTGGTGTAAATGCACCTTGTTCCCCATATTCCTTTCCTCTGATCCCACCATCATTGATCTTTTGATTTTAGTTGTAGTGTTACCGGTCTTTGTCACCTCTTCTTTAATAACATCTTCAGGAATAGCCTTTCCTTCTCCTATCACATTAGAGTAGAAGAAGTTCTTCGTTTTCATGTCTACCATTACACTCTCATAAGAAGTAGGACTTATGTGCCAATGCACAAATAGAGAAATAAAGGCAACCACAATTAGTGCTAATAGCACGGACATCAACTTTGCCACCCCAAGGCTACTCCTAACAAAAGATTCTTTTTCATGATATTTGCTTTTAGAACAACATCAAGGTAGAGGTATTTAAATTGATAAGCAATATGTATTTACTGAATATCGATAAAAAATTAGATTCTCTTCTATTTGCATCCTTAAGGCACTAAATAGCAGAAGCCGTTTCAGGGCTGCATTTAGAAAAGCAACCCCGAAACGGCTTCCGTTAATGATTACAAACTATCCTTACACCTTCACCTTCCGCAGCCACTGGGCCACGCCGCCAGCCACTACACCGGCCAACAAATAGTAGCCAATAGTGAGGGCCTGGGTTTGCTTGGTTCTGGCGCTTGGAGCCACGCCTAAGCCCATGGGGCCGGGTAGAACAACGCCGCCCACACCGGCAACAGCTCCCAAGATAGTCCCGCGCCACCAGGCTTTCTTGCCGGTTCCGGTTAAGCTGTAGTACAAGCTATTGGAGACAATATCGCCTACCAAAGACCAGGTGTGCAGTTTGTCATCGTCCGGCGGAGTCTGGCCGGCGTAGCGCAAGCCTTTGGCAATGGCCCGCATGCCCAGAATGTCCATGCGCGGGGCATTGGGGTAAAACCTGCGCACACTTTCATGCACCAGGGTAACGGCAAGAGCCCCGGCCAATCCACTAATGCCCGTTCTCAGCCATTTGTTCAATCTTTTCTTTGAAGCCTTTTTAGTGGTTTTATTCCGTTTGGGAGTGGTTTCAAGTTCCATAATCTTCTGATTTTACGCGCTTTTCGGTTTACTAACTTGTGCTTTTCTTACATGGGTTAAACCGTTTTTATACGCGAAGGTTGCCCCGTACCAGAACCAGATAAGACCAGAAACCTGTTTTGGACGCATTCTGCCTAAAACAGGCTAAAAATGAGACTGAATCTTTTTGCCTATCTTTGTGTCTTCTAAGGATAGGTGCCAGCTTGGTATCTTATTATTCATGTCTGGCCAAACACGTACGGCCATTATTCTTCCTAATGACTTTTTCAGAACTCAATTTAATAGAACCTCTCTTGCAAGCCCTGCAGGAAGAGGGATATACCAACCCTACCCCTATTCAGGAACAAGCCATACCGCCGGTCTTAAACGGCGATGACCTGTTAGGCTGTGCCCAAACCGGGACTGGTAAAACCGCGGCGTTCAGCTTACCCTTGTTGCAGCGTTTGCATGAGGCGGGTCCGGCGCATCCGGCCAAAGCCATCAGAGCGCTTATATTAACTCCTACCCGTGAGTTGGCATTGCAGATTGGCGATAGCATTCAGGCCTACGGCCGATATACCAAAATAAAATACACGGTAGTATTTGGCGGCGTTGGCCAGGTACCGCAGGTAGAACAAATCAAAAGGGGCGTTGACATTGTGGTGGCAACCCCGGGCCGTCTGCTGGACTTAATGAACCAGGGATTGCTATCTCTGAAGCACATAGAAACCTTCATCCTGGATGAGGCCGACCGTATGCTGGACATGGGCTTTATCCATGACGTGCGCAAAGTGATTGCCCAGATTCCTACCAACCGCCAGACCCTGCTGTTCTCGGCCACCATGCCGCAGGAAATCCAGAAACTTTCTTCCAGCATTCTGCGCGACCCGGTGTATGTAGAAGTGACCCCGGTTTCCAGCACCGCTGAGAAAATTGCCCAGAAAGTATACTTTGTGGAGAAAACCTACAAGCGTGCTTTGTTGAAACACCTGCTGAAAGGCGATGAGATTCAACGCGCACTAGTTTTCTCGCGCACCAAGCACGGCGCAGACCGCATTGCCAAAGAACTTTCCAAAGCAGGTATTTCGGCGCAGTCCATTCACGGCGACAAGGCCCAAAGCACCCGCGTGAAGGCCCTCACCCAGTTCAAGAACAACGAGCTGAAGGCCCTGGTAGCGACTGATATTGCGGCCCGCGGCATTGACGTAGACGACTTAACGCACGTCATCAACATAGACCTTCCTAATGAACCTGAGACCTACGTACACCGCATTGGCCGTACCGGGCGGGCGGGTGCCGAAGGGATGGCCCTCTCTTTCTGCGATGACACTGAGCTTCCATACCTGCGTGATATTGAACGCCTCACCAAGCAGACTATTCCTGTAGAGGAAGAACAGCCTTATCACGCAGATTACGCCAAACTACCACTAGCCGGCGGAAAAGCCACTGATAAAGCAAGAAGTGCTGGTGGTGGCAACGGCGGACAAAACCGAGGCCCCAGAGGCGGAGGTGCTCCAGGCAGCAGACGCCCAGATCAACGTCGGTCATCTTCGTCTGGCCAGAACAGCGGCGGCAGACCAGACCAGCGCCAGGGTGGTAACAACAGAAATTCATCTGGCGGAGGACGCGGCAGAAGCTAAGTGCTCCCTCTTCACAGAAACAAAAAAGCCGAACACGTAGCGTGTTCGGCTTTTTTGTTTCTGGAAACTAGTTTCTAAAAAGGAGGAAGCGTTAAATGCGGCGTTCCTGTTTTCAGTTAGTTTTCAAGAATTCTTAGAAGAATTAAGAATTGTACTGGTCAGAAGAATGCTGATCAGAAGTATGCTGGTTTTTAGAAGCTTTGTTTTTCTTACCAGATTTGCCAAGCTTCGGCATTTTCGCTTGTCCAATCCAGCCTTGGTTGCTGGCTACCCAGTAAGAGGCACCCAGAAGGGCAGCGCCACCCAACACTTTTTGTGTAGTGCTCATGCCGCTGTAAGAACGGGAAACAGTAGTTCCCAGGTCTTTTACAGACTGTGGCATTTGGATGTTGCTAAGGGCTCCCATCATGCCGCCTTTTCCTTGATTGCTGGATGAGTTCTGTGCTGAATCTTGTGAATAAGAAGTAGCATCTTGTGCAGCAGAACCTGGTTGGTTGTTGAATTGATTTTCCATAATTTTTTAAAAGTTAGATTTTTAGATCGTTTCGTTACCAAAGCAAACCGCTATGGCTTGCCGCCTTGCTTGAGCGGCGAATTCATTTTAGCGCAAACGCGCCCGAATAGTTGCGTTCCCTTCTAACTTTTCTTCTATTTTTTTGAAACTTCGGCTCCAGACCTAGCTAAAGATATTTTACAGAAACATGTTATGACTACTATATAGCAAGCTTGGTTTCATTTACGTAAGACTACTCATAACCTGAGCTTTTCACCAATCTCCGTAGCTATGCTAACGTCTGTCCCTCCTAACTCAAATAAGCGGGAACACCTGCAGGTGTTCCTCCGCAAAGTATTAATAGTGGCACTTCTTGTGACAGTGCTCTTTTTGGGTTACACCTTGATCAAACTGGCGTTTCAAGTATTACTTGTATTTTTTGCCGCCATCTTGTTTGGCATTTTCCTACATGGTCTTAGCAGTTTCCTGCACAGGCACCTGAAGCTGCCATACAAGTGGTCTTTAGGGGTAGTCTGTTTATTGTTGCTAGCCTTGCTGGTAGGTTTCTCTATGTATTTGGGTCCCAGCTTATCTAAACAAGGCGAAGAGCTACGCCAAAGCCTTCCGGCTACCTTAGATAAGTTAAAAGCACAGGTTTCGTCTTTGCCTTACGGAGAGCAGTTACTGAAGCAGATTTCCTCCCCAGAGAAATTGCTTAAGGACCAAGGTTCAACCATGAAAAATGCCTTTTCTGTTTTCTACAGCACATTTGGAGCCCTGGCCAACATCTTAATATTATTGGTCATAGGCATTTACCTGGCCATCTCGCCGCAGGAAAGCGCCAATGGCTTGGTACGGCTGGTGCCCAAAACCCGTCGTTCCCGGGCCCGGGAAGTCATTCATGTGCTGCGTTACACGTTGTGGGGCTGGCTCAAAGGCACCTTACTGGCCATGGCTGTGATAGGCACCCTTACCAGCCTGGGTCTGTGGATCATAGGTGTTCCGTTACCCCTGTTGCTGGGCGTGTTTGCCGGCCTCATGGAGTTTATTCCCAACATAGGCCCTTTCATTGCCGGATTACCAGCCGTAGCACTGGCGTTGGTGCAGGATCCCGGCAAGGCCTTTACCGTTATTCTATTCTTTGTGGGGCTCCAGAGTCTGGAAGGATATGTGCTTACCCCTTTGGTTCAGAAACGGATCATTGACCTCCCTCCTATTCTAACCATTATGGGCCAGTTGGTACTGGGGCTTATTGCCGGTGCCTGGGGTTTGCTTTTGGCCGTACCCATGGTGGCAGTCATGATGGTATTGGTGAAAATGCTCTACATTGAAGATGTGCTGGGCGACTATGGCGTTGAGGTGAAAGGCGAGGAAGAAGCCATTGCCCAGGAAGAAAGCCGCCCTACCAATGAACAAAACATGCCAGCAGAATCAGACTTATAAACACCTCTATTCTCACCCCAGTTTACGCCTTGTTCAGATAAAACAGCCATAAAATGAACGATTCTGTTCAAAAGGCAACCGTATAGGGTATTTTCTACAGAAGAAAGTATATTTACCCTATATTCCAGTTGATCTCTCACCTTCGCCAAGCCTATGATTCTTAAGAAAGCCTTTACCCTCTGCCTTTCATTGCTGCCTTTCACAGCCGTTTTCGCGCAGAAAGACATCCAACAAAAAGACGTAACCCGCATCATCAAGACCCTGGCCGCCGATGACATGATGGGCCGCCAGACGTTTACGCCCGGCATTGAGAAAGCCGCCGAATTCATTTCCAATGAGTTCAAGACCATCGGGCTGAAGCCTTTGACTGGTGACACAGATTTCCGGCAGGATTTCAAAATGTACGCCCTAAAACCAGGCAAAGCCGATGTCACCCTCAACAAGCAGTCCCTCAACCCCGACGAGTTCTTTTACAGCACCGTGCACCGCAAGTTTGAATGGGAAGAAAAAGCGCCCCAGCCGGTGTTCATTGGGGAGAATGATGATTTCAGACAAGGCCTGACCGCCGCCCGCAAGGTGGGCAAAGACGTACTGGTAGTGGTGCATCCCAAGCATCAGGAAATGTTCAAGCGTTATGCCGGGTCTTTCCGTCAGCCCAGACCGGTCATGGAACTAGGAAAAGGCAACACGCTCATCTTCGTGCTTTCGCCGCTTACGGAGGTAACATCTTTCAACATCGAAATTAAAAACGAGGTGGAGGAAATGCCTTTGACCAACGTAGCGGGCATGATTCCGGGCAAACGCGCCAACGAGTTCGTGGTGTTCTCGGGCCATTATGACCACATTGGCGTCATGAAACCGGTAGCCGGTGACTCCATCGCCAACGGCGCCGATGACGATGCTTCGGGCACCACCGCCGTGATTACCCTGGCCAAGCACTTCAAAAAGCAACCCAAGCCCGAGCGCACCCTCATTTTTGTGGCCTTCACAGCCGAGGAGATCGGCGGCTTCGGTTCCCAGTACTTCTCCCAGCAACTGAACCCCGATGAGATTGTCGCCATGTTCAACATTGAGATGATTGGCAAAGGCTCTAAGTTCGGCCCTAACAGCGCCTACATCACCGGCTTTGAGAAATCAGATTTCGGGACGCTGCTGCAACAGGCGGTAAAAGGCACGCCGTACAGTTTCCACCCAGACCCGTACCCCAGCCAGAACCTGTTCTACCGCTCAGACAACGCCACCTTGGCGCGTCTAGGCGTTCCGGCCCACACCATTTCCTCCGTGCAAATAGATCAGGACAAACTCTATCACTCTGTGAATGATGAAGTAGAAAGCCTGGACATGGCCCACATGACCAACATGATCAAAGCCGTGGCTATGGGCGCCAAAGACTTCGTGCAAGGCAAGAAAACCCCTAAGCGCGTAGACAAAACGCAGGTGCAGTAATTGGTCGTTCGTTGTCAGTTATGAATTACAAACAGTTTTCACCGGCCCTGCTGCTATTGATCCTTGCTTTTTCTGGTTCTGCGATTGCGCAAGAAAAAACAAAGCAAGACCCAATTGAAATAAACCTAACCAAGTGCCTTGACAAACAGGAAAACCAAACCACTGCTGGTATGTGCAACTGCACCTATGCCGCACTTAAGGAATGGGACACCAAACTGAACACCACCTATAAAAGCCTGCTGGCAAAATTAGACCCGGCAGCCAAAACCAGTTTAATCACTGCCCAACGGCAATGGGTTCTCTTCAAAGAAAAGGAAATAGCCTTGATTGATGCCACTTACGGGAAGGCTCAAGGCACCATGTGGCAACCAATAAGAGCCAGCGAAGTTCTGGACCTGACGCAACAGAGAGCCCTGCAACTGGAATCCCTGCTGGAAATGCTAGAGGAATTTTAAACTCCCAAGACCTGCTTTTCTCCTGCAGAA